>CAILLX010000135.1 GCA_903835185.1 uncultured bacterium
AAAAAAGGTGAAATCACAAACAAGGTGCTTCATTCCCCGAAGGAACAAATGATCGACAAAACTGTGCATTAGATCAGAATGGAGGATCAATCATAATCTCACTGTGGCTATCTGCAGTGACTGGCTGAATAATCTGGCGCGTCCGAACAGAAGATTGAGTGACTTGCTCGAGAACATAGTCGCTGCTGTGGGCGCAATGATATAGAGGCATGGTGCTGCTCAAGTAAGCTTAGTTCTTGAGAGTGTAATTATCCTTGTTGAGCCTTAACCAAGCGATATGATAGCTAACCCTCGTCCCACAACAATAGCTAGAGAATCTCTGATTGTGACTGCCGACGATGCTTCTACGGATGGCAATGAGGCAAGAGCTTTAGGAATGGCCGGCGTGGACAGATCGATGACGGTGGCGACATCTTTGCCTTCAGGAGTTCTGCCTACTACAATAGCTTTGTTGCCTGAGACAGCCAGAGCTATACCATCTTGCGGTAGATCAGTTGTACCAACGCGTGCCATGTCATTGGCTTCGCCAGAGAGAACAAATAGGAAACCTTTGGACGAATGATCAACAGCAGTGACGACTATGAGCTCGTCAGTCAATGCGATGTCGCGGATGGCAAAACCATCCAGAGTATGCTTGCTTATCTGTTGAAGACTGCCGCCAACCTCATAAAGAGCTAAATCTTTAAGTCCGCTCAGTAGCAGCTTGCCATTGTGAGCTACTATGCGGCGAAAGCTGGTTGCCAGTTCAAACTCTTTATCGGCAATAAGTTTGTTGGAGTATGCTTTGACTGGCGTGATTGTTGTCTTTTTATCTTGAGAGCGAAGTACATAAACCGTCTGTTTCTTTTTGTCTAAAGACATATCCTGTCCGGTTAGATCTGTTGATGCGATTATATTGGACAGGTTGTCCATACGTCGTAACGCCAGGGCGCTTTTGCTCAGGCTAAGCAAGAAGACTCCAGCTGTCGCCACAGCTTTGACTGTTTCGCCACAATCAACTGTCTGGGACAAGAGAGGTCTGTCCGGTCGGGCAATGTTGTATAGCTTGTAATCTGCGCCTGCCAACACAACCAGATCGCCCCAGAGAGCGACTCCTGAGGCTGGAAAGCGTGGGATGGAATAGTTGAGTGTATGAGCCCAGTGCCCTTGCGTGAGTGCCAAAATGTCTACGCCCTGCCAGCCGGATGCTACATTGATAGTGCGGTCCTGTGCAGCTATGGCGGAGACAATTCCCGGTGCAACTTTTCCGCCAGGCAATGATACTGCCTGCTCTTGCGTGAGCTGTAAATCCTTCCTCATCCACAATTCAACTATCTTCCTTTCGCCGCCATCTTCTCCGAGCAGATAAAAGCGATCTTTGTGGGCTGAGGCGCTCAGTATGTTTGTAAGATTATCAATTCGCTGGCTTTGCATCACATGTGGTGCTGACTCAAGCGCGATTGTTTTGCACTCTAGTTCATTAGTGGACGCCGATTGCCCGGCTAACACCAGTATGTCTTTGCTGCGCGCCATGACATGATAGTCGCCGTCCAGTTTGATTGTCTTGCGCAGTTGAGGATTCAGGGGGTAGAAGAGGCTTACATAGTCAATCTGCGATGAGCCGGTAGATTCAAGCACAACCAGCTGTCTGTCTTGAAGGTCAAGTTTGACTATGGGAGCTTGTACAGTACAGGAAGATATAAAAGCAGGTTCAACTGATTTGCCGCGTGTGCTGAAGACTGCTACTTGATGATCGCCTCGCCCGGTGAGACCGCCTATGCAGATTAATTCGCCGTAGGCGCTGATGCTAGTTGCTTCTGTGAACTGGTTGAGCGCAGTCTGTGCAACTACAGTCGGTTCAGAAGCTGGTGCCAGAGAGATGGTAGTAAGACAGTATTGTGTGTCGCCTGTTGCCGACTCCTGGATTGTAAGAGCATAGGCACGCTGGCGAACAGTTGCAAAATCAACTACTCTCTTGACCGGTATATGCAGCTCGCCCATGACTTTCGGGTTGACAGTCTTTTTGAAATCGACTATTGCCACACGCCCAAACTGGTCGGCAAAGCAAGAGAGACCTTTATCAATGAAAGCAACATGATCGGGAACTATAGCCGGTGGCCAATCCTGGCGGCTTAGAGCATAAACACCTGTCTTGACTGCTTTGCTGCGTCCAAAGCACTGTTGAAAAGGGAGAGCCTGGGTCAGACCGAGGCTGCCTAGTAAGAAGGCACGCCGAGAGATGTTCATAAGACCTCCTGCACTAGGTGCTCGACCTGCCAGAAGAGCGCCTTGCCGGTGCACTTAGATAACTGTTCTTTGAGATCTGACATCAAGCACTTAAGGGATGAGACGGCGCACAAGTGTGGCCAACATCTGGAGTACAAAAATTGCCAGCATAGGAGAGAGATCTAGACCGCTTATAGGGGGAATCAAGCGTCTGAACGGCATCACTATTGGACGCACTACCTGCTCAAGCGCCTTGAACGGCTGCTCATACCAGTTGATATTGGGAAACCAGCTCAGGAGGCACCAAACAACAATGAGCATTGAGACCAGTTGAATAATACCGGTTAGTAGTCCGCCAATGTCTAACACGTCAATACCTTTCCTGGACTTTCGACAATGCAAGATTGTAACATTGATTGGTGTCAGATGTGGTATGAGATGAACGAACAGGCATACAGGCAGACTACTGAACATCGTTTGATTGAGTGGATTCGCGGTGTTGTTGGCAATAATTATATAGGTGACGACTGTGCTGTCTTGCCCGGACAGATGCTTGTCACGGCTGACACACTGGTTGAGGGGACACATTTCTTACCTGAGCTCATTAAGCCAGCCGACTTGGGCTGGAAAGCAGTAGCAGCTAACCTGAGCGATATAGCTGCCATGGCTGGGTATCCGCGTCATATTATTGTTAATTTGACCTTGCCAAGCCGTTTCAACTTCTCCGATTTTCGCCAGTTATTTCTTGCCATGGTTGATTGTGCGCGTACCTATCGGACCACTATAGCTGGAGGAGATCTTACGCGCGGTCCTGTGCTGGTTCTGACACTGACTGTGCTTGGGCAGACCAATGAGAATGGTTGCCTTCTGCGATCTGGGGCCTGTCCTGGCGATCTTGTAATTGTATCGGGTGATTTTGGTGCTAGTGCCGCTGGACTTTGGGCTCTCCGGGCTGAAAAGGAGGGATATGAAAAATTGAAAATGGCTCATCTGCGGCCCCGACCAAGACTGTCAGAAGCCTGGCAGCTTGTTGCTGCTACAGGTAGCCGTGGCTCTTTGATGGATGCTAGCGACGGGCTGGCTGATGCTCTGGTGCAGATTGCCAGGGAGAGCTCGGTTGGTATGGAGATTGATGCTGCTGCTGTGCCTGTTTGTCAGGAGACAGAGGAAGCTGCCAGGATAGCTGGTGCTAATCCTCTTGACTGGGCGCTTTATGGTGGAGAGGACTATGAACTGGTAGCAACAATACCGCCATCAGCCTGGGATGCTGTGCGAAAATCGCCTGATAACTGTTTTACAGCCATCGGTCGGGTGAAAGCAGGTTCAGGTATCTGCTTGAGGGCAGCAGAAGAGTCGGAGTTAGACCTCTCTAAGTGTTTTCAGCACTGGGGCGATATTTAGCCAGGCGGGAGATTAACATGCAAGAAAAAACAAAAGCAAAGATTCTTGATGGCAAGCTGGTTGCAAATAAAGTGCGCGATGGGCTGAAGGTTCGTGTCGAGGCGATTTTGAGCCAGCGATTAAGGACCCCGGGTCTGGCAGTTGTCCTCGTAGGAGACAATCCAGCCAGCCAGATTTATGTCAAGAATAAGATCCAAGCTTGCAAGAAGGTAGGAATTGAGAGTTTTCTCGTGCAATTTCCAGCTGATGTTCCACAGGACGATGTCTTGGCTTCTATTGCCAAGTTGAACAGATCTGAGGCTGTAGACGGTATCCTTGTACAGTTGCCGTTACCCAAACATTTAGCCACTGATGTTGTCCTGGACTCTGTTGACCCGGACAAAGATGTGGATGGGCTCCACCCGCTTAACCTTGGTTATCTGGCAGCAGGCAGGCAGGGGTTGAGGCCATGTACACCACAAGGAGTTATGGTTCTGCTTGAACATTACAATATTCAGGTCAATGGTGCGGCAGCTGTAGTCATTGGACGGTCAAATCTTGTTGGCAAGCCGCTGTCTCTCATGCTTCTTGAGAAGCACGCCACAGTGACAATCTGTCACAGCCGTTCTCAGAACCTTGAAGAGATAGCTCGTTGTGCCGATATATTAGTTGTGGCGGCCGGGCGCGAGTGTATGGTGAAACAGTCCTGGGTTAAGCCTGGCGCGACAGTGGTTGATGTGGGGATTCATAAGCGTGTTGTACCTGGAGTCTTTGGTGCAGGCGAAAGCGAGATTGTCGGTGATGTCGATTTCCAAGAGGTGGCGTCTGTTGCTTCTTTTATTACGCCTGTTCCAGGTGGGGTCGGTCCGATGACAATAGCGATGTTGCTGTCCAATACCGTATACGCTTATGAACAGCGTGCAGCAAGCAAATAGCAGGCAGTAGCGCAGCTATGAGTAAAGTCAGTCTTGCGAGTTGTCAGTGAAACGGGCACTGGTTTTAGGACTAAGTGCTGCTTGAGAAGAGTTCGAGACATTAGTCTGCTACTACAGAGGCGTTGATGATCTATCTCCTGCCAGCGCTGGTGTGAACACAATCGGCGCAGTGTGAATAATCCTGTTCGTAGTCTTATACTGATACTGAAGCAGATGGAAGTCACCAGAGGGAGGGTGCTGAATGACAAGTGGCGAAAAGCGAGATGGGATGCCGACGTGGGCTAAAGTGTTAATAGCTCTTGTTGTTGTTGTTGTTGTCGGTGGGATTTCTCTGGTTGTCGGCGGCGTATTCTGGATGCAACGCACCATGAAAGAGGCTCAAGACCCAGCCGCGATTGCTCGAGTTGCTCAGTCTATTGCTGTTTTCCAAGACCCACTGCCTGCCGGATTTAAGTTTACCTTCGGCCTTGATATAGCAGGGATCAAGACTCTTACTGTTGAGCATCAGGATGATATGCAGAGGCTCATCCTCATGAGCTTCCCGAAAAAAGAGAAGACTGATCCTCAGGAGCTGGTCAATGCTCTCTTCGAAAAAGGCATCAATACGCCGCAGGCAAATGCAAAGTTTGAGGCTGTAGAATCAAAGGGTGTTGAGACTGTTGCCGGTGCAAGAATGCCTTACATGATTGGTAGCATGACTGACAAAGCTGGCAGTAAGTTTGAGGGGTTTGTGGCTTGTCTTGTCAGCCAGTCGCGAGAAGAGACTGTCTTTATTTATGGAATTCAGCCGCCTGGTGCTGCCTATAATTTAGCGGGAACCAGGTTATTCTTGCAATCCATGAAGAAAATATAGCTGCCCGGACCAGCAGTGTTTGGGATGTTCATTGACTTACAGATGTGCCAACTACCAATAGGCAATAATGACTGCTTGTGGTGCGTCAGCCGACAACCTGAGAACTAACAGCTTATCGATCCGGCAAACGGATGAAAGTAATTCCAGTCAGAGCGTTGCTCGCTCGCCATGATGCGGACTGTGGTTGGCAGCAAACAACTTTGATAAAACTATGGCGTGCTTTCAGGCTGAAGTTAGTCCACCTTTTGAGCCGGTACCCGGCAATTGGACGATCGGCTGGTGCAGATCTAATGGTTTAATTGCTCGTCGAGCTGAACCAAGCTGACAGGTTTGTTCAGGTAGCCGTCCATGCCTGCTTCTTTACTCTTCATAAGAGCCCAGTGTGCCTATTACCTGTCCTTTTCTGTTGTGCAGCGGAGCCTTGCTGGTGTCCAACCATGCTTGTCTGTCTCTGTGCCCTGGCATTGGCCTAAAAATACAGAGTCCAAGTCTTTCCACCAGATGCTGCCTGGCATTGCAACTTGGAACAGCCTGAAAAATTAATATCCTGCAGTAGTGGTGTAACGGCCATGTCTGGCAGTGACAAGGTCAAGTACGGCAGCAGTTTTTAGTATGCGTTCACGAAGGGTCCGGTCGTGTTTGTCTTTCGAGTGAGCAAGATCATAGAGGAGAGGATCGCGCTGTAGAGCGTGCAGGAGCGAAAATTCTGCAGTGACAATATGTTTGTGCTCTTTGAGATCGTGAATCTGAATGCGTCGCCTGCCTATGTCGTCTGATTCCACAATTTCGCGATAGTTCGGGTCGTAATCAGTAAGGAGAGCTTCCTGTCCAGCAGTAAGGCAGAGCTTGCGATTATGAAAAACAATCACGACTGATTCCGGACCGCCATCCCACAGCACCATGCAACGTTCGTTCCCGCCCTGGATGCGAAAAAGCACAACTGCCTTGTGTGATAGCTGCGTTTCAGCAAGCGGAGTGGTGACGACAAGGCAATGAGATGGCTCAACTATCACTTCACCACGATCCAGTTGTAATCTGTCAGGCTGGAGCTCTTTAATCTCGGCACCCGGTGCGCAACGATAAAGTGCTCCCTTCTCGCCGTGCCAGCCTGGATCTGCTGTGGGCGGAGCAGGCTGGTGGTCGTTTAAGGAAGTGTCTTGGACCTTGAGCTCATCGGCTGGACTGTCGGCGGACCCGTTGGCTAATAGGACACGTGCTGTGTCTGACCATCTGCCTAACTGAGGTGAGGCAGCAGAACGAGGATGGCACTCCTCAGCCAGTGATGCTTGGCAAACAGCGCTAACTGCTGCCGCCAGCACTATAGCTAAAATATTGCCCGTATTAGTCATATGCTTCCTTTTGACCACTGCCTTTTCCTTAGTCTATCAGTGGGACAGTCAGGCAGGTAGTCTACCTTTAGGAAGTGGATTGTATCAACCTGCGCTAATATTAAACAATCTTGGACAAACTAGTTGCATGTCAGGACCTGTATATGAAATCTTGTGGCGATAGACAACCCAGGGCTGAAATTCTTTCTATTGGGACCGAGCTTTTGCTTGGACAGATTCTCGATACTAACAGTCAATATCTAACGAGAGCGTTGGCTGGTATAGGGGTGGATTGTTTGTGGCACACTACTGTTGGTGACAATAAGAGCCGGATTGAAGATTGTCTGCGCATCGCTCTGGAGCGAGCTGATGTGATTCTGACTACAGGCGGTTTGGGTCCCACTGCTGATGATTTAACTAGAGAATGCCTGGCTGAGTTTTTTTCAGTGCCGTTACTCTTTGATCAATCTGTTGCCACAGCGATTGCAGAGCGATTTGCACAGAGACAGATTGCTATGCCGGAGTCGAATCGTAAACAAGCACTATGTCCACATGGTGCTTGTCTTATTCCTAACTCGTGTGGCACAGCTCCGGGCATAATCTGGAAAGTTGAAACTGAGCTGCTTGAGCAGGCTTCCATTAGCCAGGCGCAAGGCCCTCGCTACCTGATCACCTTCCCTGGAGTGCCAACTGAAATGATCGCCATGTGGCAGGAGAGTGCCAAAGAGTTCCTGGTTGATACTTTCGGAAGAGCTGCTATCTGGTCCTGTGACCTCAAACATTACGGTATAAGCGAATCAGCACTGGCTGAAATGTATGCTCAACTGCTGGGGCTTAGCAATCCAACTGTGGCACCGCTGGCAGGCGGTGGCGAGTGTCGGCTTAGAGTTACAGCCAAAGCAGAATCAATAGATGAAGCTAAGACAATTGCCAGCCCAGTTATAGATCAGATCAGAAAAAAGAGCGGATATCTGTGCTACGGCTGTGATGACGATACCCTTGAGGCGGTTGTAGGAGCTCTTTTGACTAACAAGAGTCTTACTCTGGCAGTAGCTGAGTCTTGCACAGGTGGACTTGTAAGCAAGCGTCTTACTGATATTCCTGGTAGCTCGCTGTATATCAAGCTAAATGTGGTAACTTATGCCGATTTAGCAAAAGAAAAGATACTGGGTGTTTCCCCAGATATTCTTGTAAACTGCGGAACTGTTAGCAGCGATTGTGCTCAAGCGATGGCTTACGGCATTGCCAAGTTGGCAGGCAGTGACATTGGGCTGTCCATAACGGGTATTGCCGGACCCGGCGGCGGTAGTGCTAGCAAGCCGGTCGGACTTGTTTATGTTGCCCTGTTTGCTGAGCATTTTCAGAGAGTACAAGAGTTGTGCTTACCACCCGATCTGCCCCGCTGCGAAATCCGCCAGCGCACGGCCAACGCAGCACTAAATATGGTGCGACTTTGTCTGCTTGACGACAGTGGAGTAGCAACTAATGGCTGATTCTCTGCCAGATAATAGCAGTCTCAGTGAATCTGCAGCTGCTGAAACAGCCGGACTTACTCTTGGGACAATACTCGACAGCCGCTACCTTCTGGAGTCGGTCATTGCTACAAGTGCAATGGCGACTGTATTTCGAGCTAAGCACATTCTGAGGCATTTGATTTTGGTGTTACCGAATCGGGGCAACCTTACCTGGTACTTGAGTACCTGCAGGGGAAGAGCCTGGCTGATCTGATCAAGACTGAAGGTCCGCTCACCTGGCAGCGAGTCGTCAACATATTTGTTCAGGTTAGCACCGGACTGTCTGTAGCACATCGGTGCGGTGTGCTGCACCGCGATCTCAAGCCTAGCAACATAATGCTTACAAACAATGTGTCTGACTTTGTGAAGATAGTCGATTTCGGCATTGCCAAGATTCTGCCGCAAGCAGGTCTTGATCTGCCGCGTCTGACCCAGACAGGCGAACTATTTGGCAGCCCTGTTTATATGAGTCCGGAGCAGTGCCAGTCCAAGGAGTTGACCGAGCGGAGCGATGTCTATGCTATGGGCTGTGTCATGTATGAGGCGCTCACTGGTAAGCCGCCTTTTGTAGCCGACAATCTCCTTGCTACTGTGTTTAAGCAATGCCACGAAGATCCAAAACCATTCGCAAGAGTTGCAGCTGGACGTAAAATTCCGGCAGAAGTTGAAGCTGTGATATTTCGCGCCATGGAAAAAGACCCGGACAAACGCTATCGGTCAGCAGAAGAGATGCGCGATAACTTGCATTATTATTGCTTCTTCTCTTGCCTGCGTGGTTGTGGATGGCTATCTTGCCTGGAGTTGTAGGGGAGCGACCGGTGTGGAAAAACAGTACATAACGCTTGAGCAGGCAGGGAAGGTTTGCTTTAGCCGGGAAGAGTATTCTGCTGCACTGGAAAAATTCAAGGAAGCTGCTCGCTTGGCAAAAACAAAGTTCGGCAGTGTTGATCCACGCTACAGTGAAGCGCTTCGCTATATCGCCTGGGTACTTGATGCGCAGTGGAAGTATATGAAAGCTGATCTCATTTATGCTGAGCTTAACAAGCTTGATAACGCAAAGGTCAAACAGCTAAAAGTTTTGCAACTACCTTTGATCAGTACCAGATTGTCCGAGTTAAGGGAGTAGATCAAAAGTGGAGTTACTCAGGTTAATCCTGAAAAGAAACTTATGGAATTGCATACAGATCTGAGCTCCTTAATAGGTGCCAGTCCTTGACACTCTAGGCGAGTATCAACGCTCTCAGGGTGAGTTCGGCAAGTCCCTTCCCTTTTATCAACGTATATTGGAGATCAGACAACAGACTGAGGGGACAATTTCGCTTGGCGCTGCCAGAGCCAATGTTGCCTTGGGTGATCTCTATGCCGATTGGGTCCGCGCTGCTAATCCAGCGGCGCCAGCCGACGGTCTCAAGCAAGCACGCCAGTATTATCAAGAAGCAATCAGGCTTTTGCAGAGCACAGCTGCCAGGGCACTGCCAACTGTTGAGATCAATGAGATAAGAAGGAAGCTTGATGATCTGCATGATACGGCGGACAAGCCATAGCCGGATAGTGACTTCGCCTTGCACAGCAGGATTGAAAGCCTGAAATAATCAGGAGGGAAAGATCTTGCTGCTGGAAAATTCTCTTACCAGGAAAAGTTTCCTGGCTCAACCAACGTGGATGATGTTGACACTCCCGCCTCAAATTCTGCCCATTGCCAGCATCAACCCGTGAATAATGCTCCATGGGTGTGGCGGGCAACCAGGGATGTACACATCGACAGGCAGAAGTCCAGCTAATCCGTTAGCGGCAGCATACCCGCCTGCGTGAACTCCGCCAGATATAGCGTCGGTGCCGGCAGCGATGACGAGGCGCGGCTCTGCTGCCGCTTCGTACGTTCGCCGGAGTGCGTCTTGCATGCCGAGCCCTAGCGGTCCGGTAACAAGAATGGCATCGGCGGCACGAGGTGTTGCCACTACATGAATACCAAAGCGCTCCAGATCAAACACAGGGTTACCAGTTGTCGCTACTTCCGAATCGCAAGCGCTGCAACCTGTTGAAACTACACGTACAAAAAGTGATCTTCTGAAAATGTTTGCCTGTTCTGGCTGTTTTCCTACATGCGTGACTGGCGGCTGGTTGCTGAGCATAAGTGCTTGTCTGTTGCGCACTGCTGTTGCGGTGGAAAGATTCCGCACAAACACGTTCTCTGGGCATTGGTTGAGGCAGAGTCCGCAACTTATGCAGCGACCGAGATCCAGGGACACCTGGTAAGTGCCGTTGTCGCCGGCAGACACTGTGATGGCCGCTGTTGGGCAGACATCCTGACAGTGACGGCATTCTGTACCCTGGCAGTATGACCCTGGTGCTACCTCAGGTAGCCCGCTGTGATGCAGTGGCAGCTGTGGGAAGAGCTCCTTCTGGGTGACTGTACCGTGACTGAGAATATAGGAGAGCAGTCTCAAAACGTGGTCCTCACAGATCGACTCCGCTGTAGGAGAGGGAGAAACTTTTGTTACATACAGGGAAATCGGCAACAAGATTGCCGCCGGCTGCAATTGCCAGTGCGGTCCAGTTGTTGAAGCTCGGGTCTTTAATGCAATAACGCTTGATGGCTCCATGCTTGTCAGTGAAGATAAGGTGGATGAGCTCGCCGCGGAAAGCTTCTACAATACCAACACCAATCGTGTCGCCTGGCAACTTGTTCGGAAGCTCGGAGGATGTTGTGCCGCTGGTGATATTATCCAGAGCTGTTCTGATCAAATCGAGGCTGCCGACTATCTCGGCACTTCGCACCTTTAGCCGGGAGAGTACATCACCGGCAGTTTCAACAGCCATTGCCGGCGCAAGGGCTGGATAGAGACCATGAGCAAAGTGTTGCCTTGCGTCATAGGCAATACCACTGCCACGGGCTGCAACGCCGACCAAACCCAACTCCCGAGCTGCCGAACGGGAGATCTCACCTACCTTAACTGTGCGATCATGAACAGAAGAATTATCGAAGAACGCGTTGATTGGAACTTCCAGTTGCTTGCTCACTACTTCGGACATGCGCTTAAGCTCGCCGAGGCGGGCATCAGGATCAACGGATACTCCGCCTGGGCAGATAAAGTTACGCAAGAAACGTGATCCGCTCAATAAAGCAGCCATTTCTTGAGTCATGCCTCTAAGCCTGGACAGGTTTGCAGCCAACCAGGACCATCCCAGATCTACGCTCATGCCGCCCAGATCGTTTATGTGCATGGAGACTCGCTCCACTTCGAGCGCCAGAGTGCGCAAATATTGGGCACGTTCCGGTACTGTAATGTCGGACATTGACTCGACTGCGATAGCATGAGCGATAGCGCACGCGGCAGCAGCATCGCTGCTGGCTGCTTCGGCGACAAAACGGGCGGAGCGCCAGGGGATTTCGGTTAAGCGTCTTTCAACGCCCCGGTGCAAAAAACCAAGCCTGATCTCCAGATTGATAATGGTTTCACCCAGACAATTAAGCCGAAAATGTCCGGGCTCAATAATGCCGGCGTGTACTGGCCCGACTGGAATCTCATATACCCCCTCCCCGCTTACGTGAAGATAGGAGTTGTCGCTTTTGTGTCCGTGGTCAGGGTTGCCGCACTGAGCAATGCTGCGCAACGGATGAAGATTGCCCTTACAAGAAGATTGCTGGAGAACACTTTTCAGGCGGGGATGACCTGCAGCTCTAATGCCGAAAAGATCGTTAAGTGCTCGTTCAAACCAGTGCGCTTGAGGAACAGATGGTGTAAGAGAGTGATAAACATCACTGTCAAGCGGTGTTAGCCAGCACTGTGCAGATGCATCGGTACAATCGAGAACTAGTGTTACCAGCTGCCCGCCGTCCAGTGAGCTGATTAAACCAAGTCGCCTGTCTTCCACGTGCAGCCAGTCCACCAGATTGTCGGACAGCTGTGCTTGCGGCACCGGCACTAAGGAGATCTTCATAATGCACCGCCTATATGCAGGGTGCTGCTCACAAATCCGCCTGTAGTCAGCCCCAGTATAAAAAGGAAGCTCATGAGAGCTGCAGGAATGAGGCTGCCCAGAACAGGATGACGATAACTGCCTGGAGCTTTTGGTGTCCCTAGCAGGATGCGGCTTACATGTATGCTTACAGCAATGAAACTGAGGCTGATGCCGGACAGAAGGAGAAAGATTACTAGCCAACGGCCAGTGTCGGCACTGGCACTTAAAATCAGCCATTCGCTAATAAAAGATCCAAATGGTGGCACTCCGGTGGCAGCACAGGCTGCAGCCACGAGAAGAACGCCCCACATTGGCGATAACTTAAGCAGACCGTGAATTTCGCTTAAATGCTTGCTGCCTGTGCTCTGAATGATATTGCCAGAGAGGAGGAAAAGAGTTGCTTTAGCAAAGCTGTGATTGAGAGCTTGCAGAAAAAACAGTCCTGGCGAGCCGAGCCCTACTGCCACAAGCATCAATCCTACATTCTCAATGCTCGAGTAGGCCCAGAGTCTCTTCAGTCCGTGCTGGCGTATCAGGAACAAGCTTGCTGCCACAACTGTAATGGTGCCCATCCAGATGGCCAGATTAGAACCAAATGCTGCTCGTCCGTGGTGGCAGGCAGAATCGACCTGGAGGAGCCTCCAGATGGCAAAGAGAGCTGTGTTGAGAAGAGCGCCTGAGAGCATTGCTGAAGCTGGAGCCGGGGCTTCAGCATGGGCGTCGGGCAGCCAGCTGTGCAGCGGGAAGACACCTGCTTTTGTGCCGTAACCAAGGAAGCAGAAGATGAACCCGAGTTTGAATAGTGGATAGTTGAGCTGTGGAGCCAACTGGATTAACTGTTGCAGGCTGAGAGATCCTGCAGACAAACTTGTATGCTGGCTGGAAGCAAAGATCAAGATAGTGCCTAGCAATGCAAAAGCGATGCCTACGCTGCAAATAATCAGATATTTCCAGGTTGCTTCAATAGCGTGCCTGGTGCGGCTGAAGTATACCAGCGGGGCAGATAACAAGGTGGTAGCTTCAATAGAGATCCATAGAAAACCCAGGTTGTCGCACAGCAAAACGGCCGTCATGGCAAAGACAAACAAAGCTGCACAGGCATAAAACAGCCTTATATGAGTAGATTTAGGACGAGGCTCTCTTAGCTTTTCTTCCTGGAAAAAGAAATGAGAATGTGTCATGGCACCGGCTGCTATGGTGGCTGTCAGCATCATGAACCAACTAGCTGTTGCATCAATCGAAAAGCCTGGCGCGAGAGTCACCTGCGGTTCGATCCCGAGGGACACAGGGGCTGCCAGAGTGCAGGTGATAGCCAGATAAAGCCAAGCCCAGCCTGCCGTGAGTATACCCAGCACCCTTGTGTTTTTAACTAGCACAGCGCACACTGCCCAGAGCAGGAGTGGAGCTGTCAGTAGTGCTAGTGAATTCACCTTATTGCGCCTCGTTACTGCTCATTCAATCCTGTTAATCTGGTCACATCAATGTGCTTGAAATTCTTCTTAATCCTAAAGACTATAACGCCGGCAATCATGACAGCAGCAAGTACATCGAGAAGAACGCCCATTTCGACAATTACAGGCATGCCTCTTGTTTCATGCAATCCCAGTAAGTAAATGCCGTTTTCCATTGTCAGAAAACCGATAATCTGGCTGATGGCCAGCCGTCTGGTCATCATGAAAAGCAGCCCTGTAAAGACAAGTGATATGGAAGCAGTAGCGCCGGCTGCAGCAGAAAAGGTTCCGGCTGCTCCATCGAGGCTACTGGCCAGATAATAGCTTGTGGCAAAGAGGGCGATGCTGACATGCATTGAGAGCGGCACTGGCAGGAAGGCACCAGAGTCTGTGCGGACGTCGAGGCGTTTTACTACCCAGCCAAGGAAAAATGGTATGCCTACTGCCTTAGCCAGCACTACAGCCAGGCTGATGTTGAGAGCTGGTCCTGTGTGCTCGCTAGCCGAGTAAACAAAGGCGATTGAAGCGACCAGCGCAGTTTGAACGGCATAAAGATAGATGGCCGAGCGAACATGCCGGCAACCAGACATGAAAATGCCAAAGATTGCTGCAGCTGTTGCTAGAGTTTCTGCAAGTCCCAACATTACGAACTAACCCCCGTGACCAGTGCGACCAGGAGAGCCAGCAAGCTCATAGTCAGTCCGTAAGCAACAAATTCGGGAGCTCTGGTCCATTTGAGCCTGACTGAAACTGTCTCAATCAGAGAAGTGACAACAGCCAGTGCAAAGATTATGCTGATGCTGAGCAGGATGCCGGCTGCTGATGCAAACGGCCAGATGCAGTGCAGTGCATGTAAGAAGCATTGACCAGACAGTCCGTAAAGCACGACCAGTCTTAGCGCGCTGCTAAACTCAAGCAAGGCAAGATTTGGCCCTGAATTTTCCAGCATCATCGCTTCGTGCACCATGGTCAACTCCAGGTGTGTAGTTGGATCGTCTACAGGCATGCGGGAGAGTTCAACCAGGCTTGAGAGAAAAAGACCTGCTCCGGCCAGGAGCCACAGCGGCGCCTGGCTAATTGGAGTATTTGCCGTCAGGGCAAATACTAATGAGAGATTGCTTGTGTGGGCAGATAGAGCAACTGCTGATAAAGCAAGGATAATTGCTGGCTCAACCAAGACGGAGAGTGTTGCTTCGCGGCTGGCGCCAAAAGCACCAAAGGCGGAGCCAGGATCGAGAGAAGACAAAATGGCAAAGAAGCGGATGGCAGCAAATAAATAAATAAGAAGAAATAGATCGTCTGCTGACGTTGCTGGCTTAAAGGAGAGCCAGGGAGTGAGGAAGGCTAAAGTAATCATTATGGAGATGTTGATGACAGTATTTACTCGCAAGATCCAGCTGGAATTCTCGCTTACTGTCTCGCTTTTCCGCAGCAGCTTGATCGTATCGAACAGGTGTTGCCAGAGCGGCGCACCTACACGGTTTTGCAGCCTTGCCTTTGTCTTTCTGATTATGCCTATGGTTAAGCTAGGCAAGAAAAGCAGGCAGGAGAACGTTAGAAGCCACAATAAGATCGTGCTCATGTTGCAGCTCCTATGATTAGAAGTGCTACTGCAGCAATAAGCATATAGAGGAGATAAAGATGGATGGAACCGGCTTGCAGACGGGTTGTCTGCCGTCCCAGACGGCGTACTGCAGCAATTAAAGGCAGATATACCTTTGATTCCAGCAACGATGTCATGACAGCATCAGCCTTAATTCGTTCCGGGAAGTGCCGCTGGTGGGCTCCGCTGATTTCGCTTACTGTCTTGTAAAGGAGTACAGGTTTGAAGATCCTTGCAATCGGATGAGCAAAACTGGTAGCTGTAACCTGCATGCGGGGTGAGAGCTGTCCGAAACCGCACTCCCAGGTGCGGCATACTCGCGGAGGCGTCTGGCGGAGAGGTCCGAGAACAAAGAGATAAATCAGGCAAGCTCCGCCGGACAGTATGATAGCTAAAGGTAGCAAAGGCAGAGTGATGAGATTGCCTGTAGCAAGAGAGCCTGTAGCCGCAGCAGACAATGGAGTGAGCAGGCTGGCAAAGGCTGGCGCCAGAGCACCGAGCACAACACAGGTGGCAGCCAGGATTGCTTGAGCTACAAGCATTGCCGGAGCCGCCTCGCTGCACTGCTCTGCTTCGTGCGAACGTGGTCTGCCGAGAAAAGAGACACCAATGGCTTTAGTAAAACAAGCAACAGCCAGACCGCCGACAAGAGCAAGTACACCTACTGCTGCACAGGAAAGCCCCGCGCCCAGGCGTGAATGAGTTTGGCAAGCAAGTGTAAAGAGTCCTTGATAAATCAGCCATTTACTTGCAAAACCGTTTAGCGGTGGCAGGGCGCAGATAGCAGCGCTGCCTGTGACAAAACAAAGCATAGTGACAGGCATTGCTTTTGCCAGTCCACCTAGATGGCTCAAGTCGCGAGTATGCGCGCTGGCGTCTATTGCGCCGGCACCAAAGAATAACAATGATTTAAAAAGTCCGTGATTAACGCAGTGAAAAAGAGCTGCTGTAATTCCCAGGCAGGCAACTGCAGGAAGATGCTGGCTCTGCCCATAAAGAGCCAGTCCGATGCCGATGACAATAATGCCGACATTCTCCACACTGTGATAAGCAAGCAAACGTTTGAGATCATGTTGAACCAGGGCAAAGAGAACGCCCCAGAAAGCAGATATTAAGCCGATTGTGAGAAGTGTGATGCCAAAGGCGGGGAGCGTTTCTCCATGGAAAAGGAACAATCTGATAATGGCATAAAGGGCGATCTTGATCATTACTCCACTCATCAGTGCAGAGACTGGTGTGGGAGCCGACGGGTGTGCATAAGGAAGCCAGATATGGAACGGCCATACCCCTGCCTTAATAGATAAACCAATAAGAATAAGAATGGATGGGATAACAGTGGCAGCTGTAGCCAGATGCCAGTCGGCAAAGTTCCAGGAGCCAGTGTGTGCATGAAACCAGAGGAATCCGCCTGCCAGGGCAGCAGTGGCTAACCTGGTGGCACCAAGATAAATGAGAGCTGATCTGCGAGCCGCTGAGCTTGTGTGATCAGCTGCAACCAGTGCAGCCGAGCTCAAAGACATCGTCTCCCAGAAGACTAGAAATGTGAGCGCATTTGCTGCCAGTACGACCAGCGCCATGCTGGTTACAAAAGTAAAGAGAGAGAACCAGTACAGTGAAAAATTGAGTCTTTGCTCAAGATGCTTGAGATACCCAGGCGAAAAAATGGCGGCACAAAATGTCACTGCCCCAAGCAGTCCGAGAAATAATGCCGCCAGCCTGTCCAGCCTTATTAGCAGAGGGGCTACACCAAAGTAGATTGGAAGAGACGCCTGCCAGATGAAGTCGACGTTCCATCCGGACAGAGCCGTAAAGAAGAGCGCAACACTTCCAGACAGTAAAATAACTGAGAAAAAAGTTTGAGAGAATCTGTGGCCGTAAACGACTGCTAGTCCGCAACCGGACAACCCGAGCACAAGGGCGGCTCGGAGCAGATCAATGCATGTGTTCATTTATGTTTATGCATGACTCCTCAGGAGTGGGCGTACCACACCTGCAGCTCCTATGGTAACGACTAGTTTGCCTGGCTGTCAATCGGCATTAAGCTGGTGCTTAACTTACGTAAGAGTCTGGATTTGGGTTGAAAGCTGTCGCCAGGCAGCAGTCTGTGCGGTGAAAATGAAATGTTGCCTGTCATGTGGTTAATATGGCGCCACCTTGGCTGGTGAAATTGCAAATGCAGCTGTCTCTATGTGATTAACATGGCGTCGCCGTAGCTGTAAAAACGGTAGCGCTGAGCAATCGCTTCGTTGTAGGCGCGCATAGTCAGTTCGTAGCCGGCAAATGTGGAGACAAGTACAAGGAGGCTGGAGCGGCTCAGGTGAAAGTTGGTGATGAGCCCGCTCAAGACACGGAACTTGTAGCCTGGTTTTATATACAAAGATGTTGACTGCGACCCTGTACTGATTAGATGTCCGTCGGCGCCGGCTGTCTCCAATGCCCGGCACGAAGTGGTGCCGACTGCAATTACGCGGCGTTTTTGGCTCAACGCGCAGTTGACCAGATCTGCTGTTCTTCTCGGGATTGAAAATATCTCTGGCTCGATTATATGCTCGGCAACTGATGTGGTGATCGGTTTAAATGTGCCTGGTCCGACATGAAGCGTAATACTGCAAACTTCTATATGGCGTGAATTCAGTTGAGCAATTACTTCCTCGGAAAAATGCAATCCTGCTGTCGGAGCTGCCACCGCTCCTGGTGCATTGGCAAAAACAGTTTGGTAGCGATCGAGATCCTCAGATCGTTTAACAGTGTTGCTGTCGCGCTGAATATAAGGTGGTAGCGGGGCAAATCCGTGCCCTGACAGAAGGCTGAAAACTTTCTCCGGGGCTCCGAGATCTACAAGCAGCCGTCTTTGCCCGTCTTCAGAAGAGAAAATAGCGGCAATTGTAATGTTGTGAACATTGTCTCCAGGAGACTCGACAGTCAAAATTTCGCCTGTTTTGAGTTTGCGCAAAGGTGTGGCCATTGATTGCCAGAGACCGGAAGATTCGGGGCGAAGAAGGAGGAGCTCCACCAGTCCGCCGCTAGCCCGTCGTGCCCACAGTCTAGCTGGAATGACCTTGGTGTCGTTGACTACAAGCAGATCTCCTGCGCGCAAAAGGTCAGGGAGATTGCTGAAGCTGCAATGTGCAATAGTGTTTATGTCACGCCTCAAGTGAGCCAGGCGAGAAGAGTGCCTGACCGGCAGCGGTTCTTGAGCTATAAGCTCAAAGGGCAGAGTGTAAGTGTAAGCGTCCAGGTCGTTTGTAGCTTCATCCTGGCGTAGATGTTCGCTGGAACAGATACAATTGTGGTCTAAATTGGATTCAGGCATGAATTTAAAAGAGACTATTGTAAGTATTTCTGAGGCTCTAGGTTTTCAACGGACTGTAATCGGTAGTATGGAGCCGATGGAAGCTGAAGGGGCGGAGTTTGCGGACTGGTTGTCTGCTGGTAATGCTGCTGGAATGGAGTATTTGAAGCGCAACCCGCAAGCAAGAAGCAGTCCGGCGGCACTTTTCGCTGGTGCTCGTTCGGCTCTGGTAGTGTCAGCAAGCTATTATACCGACCTGCCGAGCAATCCCGGAGCACAGTGGGGGCGAGTTGCACGTTATGCAGTAGGGCAAGATTACCATACAGTGCTCTCTGCCAAACTAAGCGAACTTAAATGCATGATCGAGGGCGAGATTGGACGGCCGCTACTATCCAAGGCTTTTAGCGATAATGTTGCTTTATTTGAACAGGCTTATGCCAGGAGGGCAGGTTTAGGTTTTGTCGGCAGAAACACTCTGGTCATCTCTGGCAAGACGGCAGGATCTTATCAATATATTGCTGAGCTCTTCACAGATCTTGAGCTGGAGCCGGATGAACCTATTGTCGGCAGTTGTGGCGGCTGCTTCCGTTGTGCTGAAAGCTGCCCTACTGGAGCCATCAGTCGAAGCGGCGTTTTGAATGCTGGAGCCTGTGTTGCTTATCTTACAATTGAAAACAAGGGTGGCATTCCGCTTGAACATAGAGCTGCTATAGGCGAGCGTGTCTTTGGGTGCGATATCTGTCAGGAAGTCTGTCCTTACAATAAGCAGCCACCAGAGGCGCGTTGGAAAGAGTTTCACAGCCACTCAGGCGTCGGTCATTATCTTGATCTTGTGAACTTGCTTGCTATCGGATCGCAAGATGAGTTTAAGCATAAATTTGCGCACTCACCTCTTTTGCGCCCGCGCAGGCGTGGGCTGATCCGCAACGCTCTTGTGGTGCTTGGAAATCTTCGTCCGGATAGCGGGTTGGCAGAGCTTACGCAGTTTGCTTTAAATGAACCGGATATTATGCTGCGCGAGCACGCTGCCTGGGCTGTGGCTCAGTATGGAGATGAGTGCAGTGGCAAAGTACTGGATAGTCTGTACCAGCGAGAGGAAGATCCTGGGGTTAAGAGCAAGATAGCCGACTACAAAGAACAGATGGGAACTCCCATTAAATCCCGGCTGTAAGTCCGCCGTCTACAGGGATAATAGCTCCCGTTATGTAACTGGCAGAATCTGAACAAAGGAATAGGACCAGCGGTGCTACTTCCTCCGGTTCGCCTACTCTACCCATGGGAATCTGCTCCTGGGCAAAAGAGTCGAGAATTTCCTGCCCCGATTCTCCCGTGCGTGCTGCCATAGCGTCGTTGAAGCGCTCACACAGTGGTGTGCGTATGCAGCCTGGACAGATGGCGTTACAGCGAATACCGTGACCGGCATAATCAAGGGCGATTGATCTGGTGAGATTTATAAGTGCTGCTTTGGCCGAGCTGTATGCAGTGGTGAGCCTAATTCCTCTCATCCCAGCATCTGATGAATTGTTGATAATGACGCCAAAGCCGATTCGTATCATCTCCGGCAACACAGCGCGAGTCATAAGGTAATGACCCTTCAGGTTTGTATCAATAATTGTGTCCCACTCATCTTCGCTGGTCTCTGTTGCTGAGGCTATAAACTCTACTCCAGCGTTGTTGAAGAGATAATCAATGCGACCCCAGATGGAGGTTGTACTGGCAACAGCAGAATTAACAAAAGCAGCTTGAGCAATTGAGCCTGCAAAGCAGACGCAATCAGCGCCGGCAGCTTTCAACTCCTGTCCGGCTTGTTCCAGGGCGGCTTCATTAATATCAAGAAGTGCAAGCTTGGCTTTCTGCCTGGCAAATGCCAAAGCAGTAGCACGCCCAATTCCAGAGGCGGCGCCAGTTATGAAAGCTACTCTGCCGGCAAACGTCACTGTTTCTTTGCTTTATCAGATAACTCTTTGACCGAGTCAAGAGTAACCTTATCGGACTGTTGCTGCAGTTCGAGCGCTTTGGCTAACTCTTCTCTGGACATCAGTCCTCTGGCAACCACGAGTTCGCCCAGTGTTTTGCCAGTTTTCTCCTGCTCGGATACAAGTTCTTCAAGCTGTTTCAAATTGAGCTTTCCAATTTTCAGCAGCAGTTCGCCGAGCATCTCGTGTCTGGCCAGTGCTTGCCATTTTTCTTCGTCGGTCTGTGTGGGAGGAGTATTTTCAGATGTCATCTTAATATTTCACCACTGAACTACACAGTAATTATTCCCAGCTGCCTTTTGAATCAACAGTGCAAACGATTAAAGCTAGGCGGGCTTAAGCTGCTTACGCTGACACTTGATCTCTCTCCAGTAAACAAGCAGGCAGCTTGCATTGAAGATAGATGAATAGGTACCGGAGATGATTCCAATAAGCATCGCCAGGACGAAGTCACGGGTAGTGACACCGCCTAAGAGATACAGAGCTGTCAAAGTAATGATCACCGTTAATGATGTGTAAATTGAACGAGCAAGTGTTTGATTTACGCTGTCGTTCGCAATATCGCCAAAATTCTTGCGGTACTCCTGCTTTGTTTTTGGATCGATAGCTTTACTGCCTACATATTTAGAGTTCTCTCTAATGCGGTCAAAGACTACGATGGTATCGTGCACTGAAAAGCCGATTACAGTGAGAACTGCGCTGATGAACAAGCTGTCGACTTCTGTGCCGGCAACAAGTCCCATGATGGCGAAGATGCCGCACAGAACTAGTACGTCGTGTGCAAGAGCCACAATAGCGCAGATGGCATAGTCGAACATATAACGGTAAGAGATGTAAGCCACCATCATGGCAAAGGTCAAGAATAATGCCAGGAGCCCGCTGCCGAGCAGTTCCGGGCCTATAGTTGCACTCACTTTGTCTACAGAGAGCACTTTGAAGTCGCCAAGTTTTGTGTGCAGGGCGTTGTCAAGCTTGTGTTTGACCGACTCGTCATCCAGAGCTTTAGTACGCATAACTATCACTTCTTTGCCTGAAATGATTGCTTCTTGCACTTGCGAGCCTTCCAGCCCTACTCCGGACAAGGTGTTGCGTACAGTTTGCAAGTCGGCTTTATGCTCGAACTGGTATTGAAGTATAGAACCGCCAGTGAAGTCTATTCCTGGCTTAAGCGGGGCATGAAACTGGAAACAGCACATAAGAATTCCGAGGAACCCAGGGACTGTAATCAAGAGAGACAAGCCGAACCAGAGCCAGCGGTACTTGACAATATCAATCTTACGCCCGTTCACAAAGCCTCCTTGCTAGCAAGTTTGGGTGCCTTCTTCTCATGCTTGACGCCAAAGAGAGCGAGCTGTTTAGGCAAAAGGTGCAGCAGCTCTCGGCTGGCAGTAATTGCTGTAAACATAGAGAGTAACACCCCGAGTCCGAGGGTTACGGCAAATCCCTTCACGATTGATGTGCCAAACATGATCAAGACAGCGCACGCAATTAAGCTGTTGACGTTACTGTCAAAAATTGCCGAGAATGCTCGTCCAAAGCCGGCTTCAATTGCCGAATAAAGGTTCTTGCCAGTCTTGAGCTCCTCTTTTGTCCTCTCAAAAATAAGAATATTGGCATCGACGGCCATCCCAATGGAGAGGATGAATCCTGCTATACCTGCCAGTGTGAGCGTTACCGGCACCGCCTGAAAAACGGCCATGGTGGCAAGCGTATAGAGAATGAGGGCAGTATTGGCAACCAACCCAGGGAGACCATAAATTCCGACCATAAAGAGCATGACCATGGCGATACCTACCAGTCCGGCTATCAAACTCTTATGTATTGAGTCTTGTCCTAAGGTGGCTCCCACTGTACGCTCCTGCAGTATTTTTACCGGTACAGGAAGCGCGCCGGCGTTAAGTTTGACTGAAAGATCAACCGCCTGGTCCTTTGTAAAGTTGCCTGTAATTTCACCATTGCCGGCTAGAATCGGCTCGCGAACAGTGATTCCTCTGTACTGGTCAAGAGGGAGCGGGCGGCCGTCAGGACCGCGATCTGTAGGCTCGCCATCAAGAAAGATGCCTATCTGTTTGCCTACCAGCCGAGACGTGAGGTCGCCAAATTTCTTGGCTCCTTCAGGCTTGAATTCAAAAAGGATGCGCCAGACACCGCCAGAAGAGACCATAGGTACAGCTTGAGCATGTTTGAACTCAGCTCCAGTCAAGCTGACATCTTTCCATTCAGGGCGTCCATCTAGACCTACTGCCAGCTCTTTAAACTCAAGCAAAGCTGTGGTCCCTATTCTGTCTTTAGCTTGCTGCGGGTCTTTGACACCAGGCAGTTCAACTATGAGGCGGTCGGAGCCGGCACGCTGCACGACTGTTTCAGAGACGCCCAGACTGTTGACTCGATTGTTAATGACAGTTTCCACTCCACGCATAACTTCTGGAGTAATCTCAGGCACTGCTTTGGAAGGAAGAGCTTGCAGGAGTAGCTGACTGCCTCCACGCAGATCCAATCCAAGTTTAAAATTAGTGATTATTGCGCCTGTGTTGTAGCGGGAGAGAAAAGGGACTCTCGATACGCCGGCATTTTTCCACTGTACCAACAGCTGGATATTGTTGGCATATTGAGCTTCTTCAAAGCCGCGCTTAATCAGGTCTTCCTGCTCGAAATTGTTCAATTTGTCCCAGCCCGGCACAAGATGGACATTTCCGAGCACTTCTCTTTGCAACTCTCCTGGTGCAAGGCTTGACAAATGCTGCAAGTGATCCAGTTCGGCTGCTGTGACAAGGTGGAATAAAGTCACAACTGACGCTGTCAGGACCCCAATTACGACCAGGAGTTTCCATTTTTTTCCAAACATATTCTTATTGTCTAATCTATATAATGTTGTGCACGCACGTACAGCTTCAACTGGGTTGCAGTTGAACGGGATTACCAATTCTAACCTATTGGGATCCTCTTTTTGGCGGCTCAGTAAGTCGCCTGTCGGTGCTTCTATCTGTTTGCAGCTCTTCTCTCATCGCCATACATTACAGTCTAGTGGCGCCAGCGGACGTCTTTGTCTAAGATGCGCCACTATGCACACTACACTTACTAACTAACGCCAGCGGAGAGAATGTCTGTATTAAACAGTACACACCCGGTCGCCACCGCGCTGAACAGCCAGTTCTAGAGCTTGAATTGCTCTGGCTATAAGTTCATCATGCTCACGGGCATGAGCTGGGAATGAGGCCAGTCCGATGCTAGCTGTTACTTTCAAGTTGTGCCAGTTATGCGTAACTGCTTGTGTACCAATCCTCTGCCGGATGCGTTCGGCAACGATAGCGGCGCCAGAGGCGTTTGTCTCTGGAAAGATAATGGCAAAGTCTTCACCGCTATAACGAGCCGGGATATCAACGTCGCGTACACATGAGCGCAGGACGGTAGCAATAATCTTAAGTACAGCGTCGGCTGTGAGTGCCCCATACTGGCGGCTGTGTTCTTTAAAGCCGTCGATAGAGAGCATGATAAGAGAGACAGGACGTTTGTAACGCTTGGCTCTCTTGAGCTCGTCCTTGAGCTCCTTAATAAGAGTTCTCGAGTTGTAAAGCTCAGTGAGAGAGTCGAGCAATGCCAGCCGCTCCAGTTCATCTCCTTTGGCAGAGGTAAAAGACGCTTGTGTGCCTGTAAGGATAGTCCTTTGCTCCAGCTCTTTAACCCGCTCGAGCACCCCGTTGTCCAATGTGTTTCTCCCGGCAGCCTGCTTGTTGCGTTGCGGATTGTCGAGTACCCGGCAAAACATACAGGTAGAGCTACATATATGGTCTTGTATTCCTGCCATGAGAGTTAAAACCTTTAATAGCGAGTTGAGAAATGTAACATTATGAACCAGGCCCTATGTGCCCTATCTACTTCTCGGCCAAACCTTTCATTTTAGGATAGTGTAATTCATTGTCCGGGGCAAGGTGTCACACATTGTCTCTTGATAACGCCGGCTTCTACAACAGCTTCTCCACCGACAAAAAGGTCCTGAAGTGTGCAGTGTCCGTAAAGTAGAAGATCATACGGTTGGTTGCTGGCGGCAGGTGGTTGCTCCTTTATTGACCAGACAGCTATGTCAGCCAACTTGCCTGCCTCAAGGCTGCCTATTTGAGAATCTAAATTAAGAGCAGCAGCAGCGCGAAGAGTCATCATCTCGAGCGCCTCTGCCGAAGAGCGATTGAAGGAGCGGTTGGTTGCCCTGTGGAGATTCCAGCTAAAACGACCCTCTGAGACGAGGTCCAGATCGTCTGTACTGGCTGCACTGTCAGTACCAAAACCGACATTAATTCCCGAGTCCAGCATAGAGTCGAGCGGGGCTACACCGTTGCGCAAGCGGGCGTTGCTGCGGGTACAGTGAGCAACAGAGACTCCGGCAGCAGATAGAGTGGACAGATCGCTTGATGTGGACCAGACGCAATGGGCAGCTACTGTAGTGGCAGTAAGCAGTTGATAACTTTGCAGAAGCTCGACTGGTGTCTGCCCTGCCTTCTCCCAACAAGCTTCTTTAGTGGCCGGAGCGTGGGCAGGTGTGAACATTTTGTAGTATTCATCAATTTCAGAAGGAACGCCTGCTGCCCAGCGCGCTTCTGCTTCTGACTCACACAGGTGGGTTAAGACAGGCAGATGCCTGTCTTTTGCCCAGCCGATGGCTGCTCTCCAGAGACTGGGGGCTACTGTATAAATAGCGTGAGGCGAGACAGTCAGCCGTATGCGACCTGAAGAAAGTGCCTCAGATAGTTCCTGGTCGGCAGAGGCAACAAGCGACTGATAATTGTCCAGCCAGCTCTGCCATCTCTTGCCCGAATCTTTTTTGGAGAGCCCAAACAGTTCAAGAGCTACAGTGGCTCTCAATCCAATCTGGGCTATGGCCTCGGCAGAATAGCCGCTATATGAGGAATCGGCAAGGCAAGTTGTCCCGGATAGTGCAGCCTCCTGGGCTCCGGCAGCAGCAGACTGCTGCCAGTGCAGCTTCTTCCAGGATGCAGCTTCTTTTACTAATCCTGAAATCCATCTTATAAGGTTGGAGCTGGTGTCAAAGAGACGCATAGCCGAGTAATCGAGGTGGGTGTGCAGATTAATAAGACCGGGAGTGAGGATAGCCCGGCCGTAGTCAGTAAAAGTGGAGCCGGGAAAGTGGAGGTAAAACTGATCACGCTGCAGTACAGCTTTTATTCTCTGCGCCTGAATGGCAACAACCCCACCAGGGATTGGAGGCTCAGATACAGGCAGAACCCAGTTGGATGAGATAAATCGCACTTTTGGTGAGTTTGTTTGCGACATGAGAAACTGGCAGTCTTTGCCTTGTCGAAGCGGCGCCGGAGAGACAGAGGTTTACAAACAGTGCACTTGGCAAGCCGTAAGTTCCAAGATCTACCTGTCTGAAAGCTTCCTGCTTGTTATAGCAATAGCCTAGTCTGCATCCCAGGCTGAAGTTACAATATGATATCCGACCCTGACTTGTGGCCAACGTAGTGAAGATAAGCTTAGATGAGCTGAGAAGCCAGCCGCAGCAACGGATGCTGATAGGTTTTAAAGAAACATTGACAGGGCTTGATGCTGTCAAGCCGGTTATTGGCGACGTTAGACTGACTCTGGGACATTGGGGAGTTTCAATAAGCGGCAGGGTACAGACGCTTCTAAAATTGACTTGCGATCGTTGCCTCAGAGCCTATTTCCTCAGCCTTAATGTGGATATTGACGAGAAACTCGTTCATGACTTTGACAAAGGAAGCCATCGCCGGGATCGCGAACTGTTGAAAAAAGACTTTGTTGAGGTCATTCCTGCTGATGGCGTCCTTGACATCAGCGATATTGTGTATCAAGCTGTTACGTTAGCTGCTCCAACTTATTGTTTGTGTGGAAGCGATTGTCCTGGACCGTCTGGATCTCAGCGGGACAGCGATGGGCTTTCATTAGCTGGCGATAAGAAAGAAGCAGAAAAAGCAGATCCTCGCTGGAAGAACTTAAAGACTCTCTTTCCAAAAGAAGATTCTGGCGAAATTTCGTAGATAATAATCCGTTCCAGGAACTATTTGTTGGAGGCTGCCTAGCGATGGCACAACCTAAGAAAAAGACATCACACCAAAAACAGCAATCTCGTAGGGCCCATTGGAAAGCAGTACCACAGACTATTGTGAGCTGCCTCAACTGTGCCAGCCCGACCAGAGCGCATCAAGTCTGCAAAATTTGTGGTTTTTACCGCGGGCGGCCTGCTCACCGAAGTGAAAATATAAGTGCAGAGTAATTTTTTGACGTGCCGTTGAAGTAGATTAGCGATTTGGGTGTCAGGAATGGTTCGCATTGCAGTTGACGCCATGGGTGGCGACTATGCTCCACGTGAAGTGGTTTATGGAGCCGTGCTTGCCGCCCGTGAGTATGGCGTATCCATAAGATTAATCGGACCGCCCGCTGTTATCCAGCAGGAGCTTTCCCGCCATCAGACAGGAGGGCTGGATATCGCCATAGTACCGGCATCCGAAGTGGTCTCTATGGAAGAGAAGCCGACCCGGGCAATAGTCAAGAAGAAAGACTCATCAATAGTTGTAACTACCCGCCAGGTTTCAGAAGGCTTGGCCGACGGCATGGTTGCAGCCGGGTCGACCGGAGCAGCAGCAGTAGCTGCTCAAATTGAACTGGGAAGAATTCCCAATGTGGCGCGCTCGGCAATAGCCTGCGTCATGCCGACAGCAGTGTACAGACCGGTGATTGTGCTTGATGTAGGAGCTAATGTGGAGTGCGATGCTCACCAGCTTCTGCAGTTTGGACTGATGGGTTCAATCCTTTCGCAGGGATTATTTGGCACTAAGGATCCTAAGGTCGGACTGCTAAATCTCGGTAGTGAAGAGACGAAGGGTACCCAGCTAGTGCAGGAAGCTTATCGTCTTTTAAAGGGGAATAAGCAGCTTAATTTTATTGGCTTTGTTGAGGGGCGGGATTTCCCGCTTGGCAAGGTGGACGTAGTTGTGACTGACGGCTTTACCGGTAATGTTGCTCTCAAGACAGCAGAAGGCATAGCCAAGATGGTCAGCATGATGTTGAAACATGAGCTTATGAGTTCTGTTCAAGGCAGGCTGGCAGCTGTACTGGCAAAACCGGCTTTTGAAGCGCTCAAGCGCAGGATTGACTACAATGAGTCAGGAGGAGCGCTTCTCATCGGTGTGAAGGGAGTATGTGTCATAGCGCATGGAGGCTCAAAGCATACAGCGATAAAAAATGCTATTCGAGTGGCGCGTGACATTGTGGCTGCCAATATACTCAAGCAGATTGAATGGACTCTAAACCTAGCGGCCACCGGGAGCAAATCGTGAGCAGTCAAATTGGTGCGCGACTGATAGGTGTAGGAGCAGCAGTTCCTTCCGCCGTGGTAACAAATGCTGATCTGCAGAGGTTGGTTGACACCTCTGACGAGTGGATTACTACTCGTACCGGAATCAAAGAACGCCGAATAGTCAGAGGCAATGAAACGGCCACCGGATTGGCAATTGGTGCTGCTAAAGAGGCCATTGCTTATGCCGGTATAGATCCTGGCGCAATCGATCTTATTATTGTTGCCACTTCAACTCCTGACAACCTCTATCCCTCAACAGCTTGTATGGTGCAGGTTGCTGTTGGTGCCACGAGAGCAGCAGCATTTGATCTTGAAGCTGCCTGTACGGGCATTATTTATGCCATGGCTATTGGGCAGCAGTTTATTGGGTCGGGAACTTATAAGACTGTCCTTATGGTTGGTGTCGATATCCACTCACGCTTTTTAAACTGGGAGGATCGCAACACCTGCATACTCTTTGGCGATGCTGCCGGTGCTTTGATAATGCAGGCTACGGATGGAGAGAATGAGATTTTATCCACATATTTGCGTGCTGACGGATCAGGCGGGCATCTCTTGAGCATTCCTAATTATGGAACTGCTTACCCGTTCTCAGGCGAAGAACCGCCCAAGGCCATGGACAGATATCTCAAGATGAATGGACGGGCAATTTACGAGTTTGCTGTGCATGCAGTGCCTGAGGCTATGCGTGCTTCTTGTGCTAAGGCAGGCATCCGCATTGAAGATGTCGACTATTTTGTACCGCACCAGGCTAATCAGCGGATTATAAATGCAGCAGCAGAGAGACTAGGTTTAAGACCTGAGCAGATAGTCAGCAATCTGGAAGAATATGGCAACACTTCAGCAGCATCTATCCCGCTTGCTCTGCGCGATGCAGTACGCCGCAAACAGATAGTGCCTCCTGCCACCTGTGCTCTTGTCGGTTTTGGTGGTGGTCTTACCTGGGGAGCTGCCATAGTGCGCTGGACTGCTTCAGAACATATTGCAAACGGCGAGGCCGGTTAGGATAGTGAACAGTCAGAAGTGTCCAGCTCGTTAGGCGACAAAGCATAACGGACAATACAAAGCCGACGGAGAGTTATAGATTGAAAGGTGACGAGATACAGCGAAGCGGAGGAAAGCGAGGAGCTTTCCGGAGTGGAGCGTCTTGTCGCCCGGAGGAGGCGAGGGACGAAGCTGACGGAGGGCTTATAAAATGACCAAACTAGCTTGCGTGTTTCCAGGGCAGGGTGCGCAAAGTGTCGGAATGGGCGCCGATCTTTTCGACAACTATGAAATAGCCCGGGGCACTTTTGTTGAAATGGACAGTATTGCCGGGCGCTCTTTAAGCACGCTATGCTTTGTCGGTCCGGAAGAAGAGCTGAAGCGAACAATCAATACTCAACCAACAATTCTTGCCGTTTCTCTAGCTGCCTGGCGATGCTATGAGTCCGCTGGTGGCAGGCGTCCCGATTTTGTGGCCGGGCACAGCCTGGGCGAATTTTCTGCTCTGGTGGCCTCCGGCGTACTTACACTCGACTCTGCAGTGGGACTTGTCGATAAGCGCGCTCAATTGATGGAAGTTTGCCCGATAGGCGCCATGTCTGCTGTTATTAACCTGGCTCCTGAAGCTCTGGAAAAATGTTGTGCTGATGTGCGCAGCGCTAGCCCCGACAACATTGTTGTCATCGCTAACTTCAACACTCGAGAGCAACTTGTGATTTCGGGTAGTCCAGCGGCTGTTGCTGCTGCTGGTGATGCTGCCAAAGCTGCCGGTGCTAAAGTAATTCCGCTGCCGGTCGGTGGTGCCTTTCACTCTCCTCTTATGGACTCGGCAGCTCGCGAGTTTTCTGCTGAGCTGACAAAATACTTATTTGTCGATGCGAGCATTCCAGTAGTGCAAAATTGTGACGCTAAAGTAGCCACTGCTGCCGCAGAAATTAAGAACAAACTGAGCAAGCAGATGCCGAGCTCAGTGCGCTGGTGTGAGTCAGTTGAGTATATGCTCTCCCAGGGTGTTGATACATTTATTGAGATTGGTCCCGGCAAGGCATTAGCCGGCATGATCAAGAAGATTGATCGCAGTGCAAAAGTGTTTAACATCTTTGACGGAGCCAGCTTGAAGGCTACTCTAGAAGCGTTAGTTGGTGCTGTCTCTGTCAAGTAACAGGTGTTGCAAAAGAGTTTTTTCTGCAATTTTTCGGTGCAATCGGTATGGTGTCCTGGTTTTTAAGGTTGCTGTTTAGCTTTGGCCGCTCCATGATCAATCAAATAGGCGGCAATATCTTCGTGATTGTGATCTCTAGCCAGGCTTAGGGGGGTCTCGCCAAGCTTAGTAACTGTGCTAACGTTTGCGCCATGAGAAATAAGTAGTTTTACGATGTCTAAGTTTCCGGCGCGGCTAGCTGTGAGCATAGCAGCTTCTGTCCCAGGTGTCCTGTCTATGTCTGTTCCGTGTTCTACTAGCAATCGGGCAGCAGAAAGATCGTTGCCGCGGATTGCTTGCTGCAATGGGGTAACATGATTTCGTTCAGCTAGGTTTGGATCACATCCCGCTGCTAGTAACATCTCAAGGATTCTCTGTTCTTTGTCGCGGCTTGGGTTATCGTACATGCTTGGCGCCTGCAGAGCCAGGAAAATTGGTGTTGCTCTGTTCCAGTCTGATGTTAGTCGACAGTTGGCACCGTTTTCTAGAAGCAATTCCACAATGTCGAATTCAAGGAGTGAAGCCGCTAAACCGAGCGGAGACATACCATCTACCGAATAGTCCCACGTAGAATACGATTTTGAGCGTATGTTAAGTTTGGCTCCATGTTGAATCAGGACCTTACAAACGTCGTAGTATTGCCCCGGTTTTGTCGACTTAGATGGAAAACGTCTCTCAAGCGAACACCTGCTAATGGCAATATGAAGTGGCGTTTCTCCAACACCATTTCTAGCGTTGATATTAGCTCCCTTAAGAATTAAGAGGTTGCAAAGATCGGGATCGCCATTAGAGGCTGCTGAGTGCAATTTGGTCCAATGTTGACTTGCCGATATATGAGGACCCGAAAGAGCATAAAGGACAGGCGGAAGCCATAGGGGCAGGGTCAATAGCCCGACAGTTACCGCGATGTCCACTTCCAATTCACGCAATGGCGACTTACCGTGCCATTTGTCTGACTTCTTGAAATGCGTGCTTCCCAAATCATTTGACGACGATCTGACGCTGGAAGTCACGTTGGTCGCCCTCCCAAAATGGATTGTTGGGTTTACAGACGGGTCGTTAGGGAACGTATTTGCGGCAGATGAGACGGTGAATGTTTGTTTCGGCTGACTGATTATTATCTGGTCGTTGTGTGTTACTACTTTCTGAGTCGACAGACTTTCGTCACCCACTGAGCCATAAGATTCCTCCGCGCGACATGGACCGACTGTATAAGCTGCAATCATTAGGAGGGAAAGAAGTATGTGTTTGCATGATTCCATTTACGAACACTCCCAAGTGTATCGGCATAAAACTCTTGTACTATTGTCTACTCTGGTTACTGATACTGTGGCGACAAAGTGACAGTTGTCCTATTGTCACAGCGATGCTCCTTGGCATCCCATACTGCAACTCTCACTTTGTATCTAATATCAAATGCGGTAGCTTTGCCTAAATCGGGACACTTAAGTACAGTCAGCTCTAAATACAGTGGACTTTCAGAGCGGGAAGGTAATTTGAATTCCGACCAGTAGCGCAGGGTTGTAAATCCGCAGTTAAGCGGCGGAAAGCGCGGTTGTTAGCCGCTGACAAGTTCCCGGCAAGGAATTGTATGACGCCCTCATTATCAAGAATGAGATTATTTGACGCTGAGGGTTGTCCCATCACCGCGAGCTGCATACGGGATGCTCAAACGTGAGGTTCGACCAAGAATCCATAATGGAGATTGCTGAGATAGGCTTTTCTTGGCATTGTTATGATCTTCCCGGTACCGGTCGACTTTCTCGGTTGCGTAGCTATGCAGTTAAGAGTTCACCTGCTGGTTTATCGTGTTCAGGCAATGGTACTTCCAATGCAGCTTCCACTTCGCCGTTTGTATGAGGCATGAAGAAAGAGACGACAATTCCGACCAGGTAGAAGCCTGCCAGGCAAGCACCAGCATATGCGTAGGAGCCGCCAAAAAAGGCTATAAGTTGCCCTCCGCACAAAGCTGCGACAGCTGCTGCCAGTCTGCCAAATTGAACGCTAAAACCAAAAGCTGTGCCACGAATTCTGGCAGCAAAAAGTTCAGGAACGTACACGAAGAGAAAAGCAAACGGCACAGGTACAAAACATCCTACTGCAAATGCCCAGACAAGTAGCAGCGGTCCGAACGCCTTGACTGTTAAGAACATACCGGCGCAACAGACGAGTGCGCCCAGGAAGGCAAAACGAAAAGCGTTGCGACGGCCTAGCCACAGCACGATTGATCCGGATAGCAGCGAAAAAATAATTGCTCCGATATTCATGGCGATAGCAGCGGCACTGCGCTCTGCCACTGCGCTAGTACCAGTCAGCTGATTAATCCATGGTGGCAGCCAGGCTAGAACTGCCCAGTAGCCTACAATAGTGGTGCTAGCAAGAGCAGCTACTACAGCTGTTTTGCCGCGAGTGCCTCTGGCGAAGATCTGACCGAAAGTAAAACGTAATAGCTCAGATTCTTGCGGTGAGAGCTTCTCTTTGGTTTTGCATTTAAGCCGCTTTTTGTATTCTCGCACCAGTTCAAACTGTGCAGGTTCTTTTAATTTGCAACGCAGATAAACAGTAAGCAGAGCAGGAATAACTCCGGCTAAAAACAGCCAGCGCCAGCCAAAGTGTCCCAGCCAGAGATTAAGCAGTGCTGCTATCAGATAACCGCTGCCAAAAGAGCTGTTGACTATGCCGGCAGCATGGAGGCGTGAATTGCCCCGCCAGCACTCGGACAAAAGTACTGCTCCGGCACTAATCTCTCCGCCTATGCCACAGCCAACGAGAAAACGGTAGACTGCCAGTTCAATCCAACTATGGCTGAGTGCACATAAGCCTGTGCATAATGCATAGAGAAGGATTGACAAGATCATGGTGCGGGTGCGGCCTATGTAATCGGAAAGAATTCCAAAGAGTATGGCCCCGGCTGCCCAGCCGACCATAAATGTCGCCAGCACTATTGAACCGTACACTCCTGCTGTACTGTGCGAGGTTGTTTTCAACAGTTCCGACATAGCAGGGAAAAGGACTAGGACAAAGATGGATGCATCCATACCATCGAACATCTCTCCCAACCAGGTGGCAAGAAGGACATGAGCTCGTGAATTATCTGCCGAGACTGTCTTGGAGGGAGCACCAGATATGGTGCTATTCGTTTTTGATGATCTCATGGTTAGCCCACACTAATCAGGACGGTTGCCGTCAAATGTTTCCAGGTCTACCAGCAGGCACGGCGTGTCAATCATACGAGCGCCTGGGCTGCTATGAAATGGGGGAATCACGTAGATGGGTCTGCGTATGCAGGCTCAGTGCTTCCCGATTTGGCTTAGACGAACGCTGCTAATCTGTAAATCGGAATTTGATTAAGGCCCAGATAGCACTAAAGCCGTCAATCCAGGTGATCTTTTTGCCTTCGCTATAATCACGTCCGAAGTATGAAATGGGAAGTTCGTAAAACCTGACACGTTGCTTTAAGACTTTGGCTGTAATTTCGGGTTCAAAATCAAAACGATTGGACTTTATGTTGACCTGCTGGAAGATTTCTGAGCGAAAAACTTTGTAGCAGGTTTCCATGTCGGTTAGTGTGCAGTCGTAAAGGATATTGGTCAGGAAGCTGAGAAACTTATTGCCCAGGTAGTGCTTGAAGTGAAAAGCTCTTGATACTTTGCCGCCGCTCAAACGAGAACCATATACGACATCGGCCTTACCATCTGTGATTGGGCGGATCAGCTCAGGATACTCTTTGGGGCTGTATTCCAGATCAGCATCTTGAATTAAGATGATCTGTCCGGTGGCGTGTCCTTGTGCTGTTCTTAATGCAGCGCCCTTGCCCTGGTTCTTTGCGTGAAAGTAAACTTTAGCGTAGTACTTGGATGCGTCAAGCTTCTTAAGAATCTCTCTGGTACCATCTGTGGAGCCATCGTCCACAACCACAAGCTCCTTTTCAAGTCCAGATGTGTCAGCACTGGCAACCATCTCGAGAACCTGGATTAAGGTTGTAGCCTCGTTGTACACTGGGATCAATATGGATATTTTATTAAAGTGAGACATCTTGGGTAATCGACCTTGTGTGCATGCCATTGCGGGAGTCTTGGTACGAGTTGAATCAACTGAGCAGGCTCATGTCGGCAGACTCAACGCTCGCTTATGAGCTGATAGCTCGAGGGTATCATCCAGAGGATGGAGCTTAATCTCACCGTGACGTCTGGCAAGCGCCAGCGAGATCATCTCATCAGCCAGGTCCGGATTTTTCGGCAGCAGAGAGCCGTGCAGATAAGTGCCATATATGGTGCCGGAGTGCGTCCCTTCAAAGCCGTCTTCTCCGTTGTTGCCGTTGCCGGAGATTACTTTGCCCAGTGGTGGCAATCCGGGTCCGAGAAATGTTTTGCCGCTGTGGTTTTCAAAACCTACGAGCGTGCTGCCATCTGTTCGCTTCACAATCACGTTGCCGATCATCCGGCGGTTACCGGCTACTGTGAAGGCATCGATGAGAGAGATTCCTTTTAGCTCTTCTCCTTCGGCTGGGCGGTAATAGTGTCCGAGGAGCTGGTAGCCGCCGCAGATGGAGAGAATGACTGCTCCGCTGTCGACTGCAGCCCGTAGTGTTGAGGCATGCCTCAACAGGTCAGCAGCGATAGTCTCCTGCTGCTTGTCCTGTCCGCCACCGATGAAATAGATGTCGTAGCGGTCAGCATCAATTGACTCTCCCAGTCCTATCGATTCAACCTGGACCTCTATTCCTCGCCAGAGTGCTCTGTGTGTCAAAGAGAGGATATTGCCACGGTCGCCGTAAATATTGAGAAAGTGCGCGTAAAGATGTGCGATGCGCAGGTCCAGTACGTCATTCATATTAGTTGTTGTCTGCGGTTGGTCTTCTCGTTAATCAATTCTCGCATACGCTGTGCCCCAGAGGCTAACCGTAGACAGTGGTGCTGAGCCACTAATCAGGCTCGGATGTCATTAGCTTGATAAACAGATAAACGAGCATTCTATATAAACGAAGGATGTCGACTTTGAACAGTAATGGTGATGGAAAGTTCTGTATGGAGTTCATGTTGCTGGACACTGGTTGCAATACAGCAGAGATTAGAGCCGAACCAATTGCTCTTGTCAGCTGCCACAAAGCACCACTCATGGTGCGTGCCAGCGGTTTTTGTGCAATGAGCTTCTTGATTACCAGTGCCTATCATTCTGCCCCGGAGCGCACAGATGCTGAATTATCAGCTACTGAATCGGTGCTGATTGGAAGTATAGACCCAGGCGAATTCTTGACGAGCGGTTGCCATGAACCGGCAAAGCGCTTGGGTCTTGAGGATTGCTTCTAGATATATTTGGGTGTCGATATGTTGAAACATTAACGTTATTTAAGATGGCGTTAATCGGCTGCAGATGCCGCTTCCCGAGCCAGTCCAGTTCGTCGTTCATCATTTCATGAACTTTGGTACTACTCGCAGCGTTTCTATTTGAGTTAAGATTGGCACATAGGATTCAGGTCGACACAAGGAGTGGTCAATTTATGAGGAAAGGGATTGCGACCTTTGCTACAGCAGTTGTTGCAGCTGCCTCAAGTCTGTGTGTAGGCTTTTCTCCCGCTTACGCGCAGGGAGCAAACGTCGGCGCCGGCGGCGCTACAACAATAAATGAGCTCACTGATGTTGTGGGCAACGAGTGGGCATACAACGCTCTTAAAGAGCTGGTTAATAACGAATGCCACGTCCTGGTCGGTTATCCAGACCGGACATATCGTGGACAAAAGTCAGCTACACGTTTTGAACTGGCTGCCGCATTGTATAAGTACGAGCAGTGCATTACAGAACGTCTAGCCAAGAAGGCAGATAAAGCAGATCTGGAGAGATTTGCCAATTTGCTGGAAGAGTTTCGTGGCGAATTGAATAAGCTGAAATCGCGGGTCGATGATCTCGAACGGCGCATGAAGCTTGTTGAAGAGAAGAATGTTGAGCAGGATATGAGACTTGCGTATGCTGAAAGGCAGAAAGGTTTCTTGTTTGAACGCTTAGTCAAGGGAACGTTCATCGACGTGCGTGACATCGGAGTTGGTGTCGGACGCGGTGCGCGGGCCATCTACGACTACCTGTTCTAAAGCAGACTCCTGCTTTGACCTGAAATCCAGAACCGCTCCCGGTGTCACTGACATACGGGAGCGGTTTTTCGTCAACTGGCAAATACTGACAAGCTGTGGCGCGCTCGATCTTGTCTGGCAGTAGAGACTTTTGTTATTACAGGCTAGCTGATGAGAGAATTATTAAAGCTAGCAGGCAGGAGAACAGATGGCACAAAGTCAAGAACTTTCTTTCGCGCTTGACATTTGCGAACTTGCAGGCGCAACGGCGATGCGGTACCAGAAACTTGGTATCGGTTCTGAGATGAAGGATGATGGTACGCCGGTCACTGCAGCCGACAAAGAGTGCGAACGCCTGATTCGCCAGGGTATCAAGCAGACGTTCCCAGATGATGACATCCTCGGAGAAGAGGAGGGGGAAACAGTACAGAGTCGGTCAGACCGCAAGTGGATAATCGATCCAATTGATGGTACTTACAATTATGCTCGTGGAGTTCCAATCTTCTCTACGCTTCTGGCTCTAGAAGCAGGCGGCGAAATTGTCCTTGGTGTTGTCCATGCGCCAGCCTGCAATGACACTTTCTGGGCTGAAGCTGGCGCCGGCGCTTATAAGAATGGAGAGCGCCTGCGCGTATCGACGACAAGTCAGCTAGCTGAGTCACAGTTTAATTTTGGAGCTCCGAACAGGATACTTGAAAAGGGTTACTGGAACGGATTCACCTTGCTGGTTGCCAGTACCTATCGCCAGCGCGGCTTCGGTGACTATCTGGGATTTTCTTTTGTCTTTGAGGGCAAAGCAGAAGCAATGCTCGAAATTGGGGTCAAGCCATGGGATCTTGCCCCGATGAAAGTCATTATTGTCGAAGCCGGCGGCAAATATTCAGACCTGGAAGGTGGATCATCTATTTATTCAGGCAGCTGCCTGGTAAGCAACGGATATCTTCATGAGACGATCTTGCAGATGTTGACTGACGGCAGATTGCGCCTTGGGGATAAGTAAAAGAGGAGGTTTTAGTATTAGGTACGAGTTAAGGAGAGTGCAGTGCAGCAAGGCAATGATGCTCTGGAATCGACGGGACGCCGGAGACTTTTGTATGAGGTGTACGGCTGAACCGGTGGAGGAGTCATAAATGGTTAAGTTTGAGTGGTCACGATCAATAAGAGCACGGATGGCTCTGGTCATGTCGCTCTCTGGCATTCTGCCTATTGTCATCTGCCATGTCATTGTAGCCGGGGCGAACGGATTTAGACTTTCTGACCTGATCTGGTACTTACCTTTGCTGCCGATTCTTATTCTCATTAATTGGTCTTTGTCGGGACTGGTGCTGATACCGCTTGTGCAACTGTTACAAGCAACAACAAAACTGGCCAACATGGATATCCGCCAGCGCCTTGAAGTTGATCCGCACGAGCCGTTGGAGGCTTTTGAACTGAGAAAATCATTTAACAGGCTGCTCAATCGACTCGAGGAGTCTTTGAATATTCAATGCCAGTTTGTGGCCGATGCCAGTCATGAGCTGCGCACGCCGCTCACATCTATTCAAGGGTATACGAAGCTGCTACAGAGACGGCGGGATAGCATTGACACGCAGCTTCTTTCGGAAGCTCTGCAGACAATTTCAGATGAATCTGGACGTTTGATTCGTCTGGTATCAGATCTTTTGCAGCTGGCGCGAGCTGATGCCGGACAAGCTGTGCTCAATCAACTGGAAGTAGTCGATCTGCGTGACGTCCTCTCATCTGTGGAAGACACAGTGAGTGTAATTGCGCCTGAACAGATTGAGATTCAATGTCTGCTTCCACCCAAGCCGGTGTGGGTATTTGCTGATGGCGACAGGTTGAAGCAAGTATTTCTCAACCTGACCAATAATGCTATTAAGGCGACTCAAGGTGGAGGCAAGGTAACTCTGACAGCACGCCCGAGCAATCAGCAAGCGATTGTCAGAGTGATAGATACCGGGATTGGTATAGCTCCGGCAGATCAGCAAAGGATCTTTGACCGCTTTTATCGCATTGAACGATCGAGGACGCGCAGCCGACTTTATGGCGGCGGCACAGGTCTGGGGCTGGCTATAGCTCTGACGATCATCAAAGCCCATGGCGGCTCAATTCAACTAGAAAGCGAGCTCAATAAAGGCTCTACCTTCTCAGTCAAACTTCCACTTGCCGACAAAGATCAGCTGGCTAAAGCCAAGAAGGAGACTCAAGCCAAGATTGACAATGCTGCTTTCGATGACCTTCCGTCCAGTCAAACAGTAGCTCGTGAGCGGAGTGGCAGCTAAGCTTTTTTAGCTGCGGCAGCAGCTCCAGGAGCAGCTTCAGCGGCAGCAACTCCAGGCACAGCTTCAGCGGCAGCAGCTCCTGCTGGCTGTTCTGATTCAGACACTGCTCTTGGTGTCGAGACACGTACAACAATCTCATCGCCTGGATTGAGGATCTCAACTCCCCCAGGTGTCTGCAGATCGGAGAAGTGAATCCCTTGATCCAGCTCAGTGATGGCTGTGAGGTCAACTTCAAGATAGGTGGGGATGTCTTTAGGCAGACACTCAACTTCTACTGTCTGGTGGAATTCAACAAGCTGCCCGCCCAGTTTCATCGCTGGCGAGAGTCCGATAAACTTAAGTGGTACTTCGACAGTAAGTTTGCGATCTGCCTGCACTTGGTAAAATTCAACATTAAGAATCTGGTTGCTTGTGGCGCGGCGTTGCACCTGGCGTACCAGGGCGCTTGTCGATCCGGCTGCCTGCCCGTCGAGAGTGATGATCTGAGAGAAAGCTGCTGCAGGAAGCCTTGAGAATTCATGAGCGTTAATCTGCACAGAGCGGGAATCGATGCCACGGCCATAAATGGTGGCAGGAATCTTACCTTCGCGTCTCAGCTGATTTGGTGTCTTGGCTTCGCGAACTTCGAGCTGTAATTTGAACTTTTCCATTAGATCTTTCTCCTTCTAAGCGCCATACTCAAAAGTCCTATTGCACTTATGCAAAGAAATTTGAGCTAAGCGCGACCAGTCGCTCCGCTATCGAGTCTTCGATGCTTCGCTATTTGTCGACACCTTGCTTGCGCTTACAGGGCGCTGGGATGTCGGAGCCGCGCATAGCCGGCTGACACTCTCCAAGGTGCGGATTCATTACTGAATCCTTACTCAAGCTGCTGCCAGTATAACTGGGCAGACAGCAACAAGCTAACTGGGGCGCAAGGATTCGAACCTCGGAATGCCTGGACCAAAACCAGGTGCCTTACCACTTGGCGACGCCCCAACGAACATGAAAAGCCATTCTATATAAAGAAGGACACAGTCGTCAACTTGCCAAGATGGAAAGGTTTATATGACCTTACAGCTGCGCAGACGATTGCCATCTTCAATTAAGAGGCGAGCAAAGCGTAGAGCCTCTTCCTGGTCTGTCTGACCGCTGGCCATTTCTGCTAATGAAGTTGTTCGTTCTTCTTCACTGAGTGTGGAGACGCTAATTGAAGTGCTCTTAGCTGTCTGTTTCTTGCTGACCAGAATATGGTTGTCAGCAACTGATGCGATGATTGGCTGGTGAGTAATGCAAAGAATCTGGTGTGAAGCTGCCAGCCGTGCCAGCTTGTCACGCACTGACTGTAAGGTTCGCCCGCTCAAGCCTGTGTCTATTTCGTCAAAAACGACAGTAGCTACCCGGTCGGCGCTCGCAAAAATTGACTTGATTGCTAGCATTACCCGGGAGAGCTCTCCGCCAGATGCAATCTTGGCAACTGGCAATAACTGTTGTCCTGGATTAGGCGAGATGAGAAAGTCAATCCGATCGCCGCCGTTGGGTCCTATTTCGCTTACTTCACAAGAAATTTCGAAACGGCAACGCTCCATGCCGAGCTCAAATAGTACAGACTGAATGTCGCTGCCCAGTTTCTTAGCTAGTTTGTGTCTGGCTGTAGAGAGTCCGGAGGCTGCCCTGGACAGGCAGGCTTCAACAGTCGCCAGCTCTGCTGAGAGCTTCTCGATAGCATCCTGGGCACCGTCGAGCTTCTCAATCTGAGCGGTCAGATCATCTCTTCTGGCAATAGCATCTGCAATGGTTGGTCCATACTTGCGTTTAATGGCAGCCAGCTGATTAAGACGGGACTGTAGAGAGGAGAGTGTCTCTGGATCTGTGTCCAGCTTATCTTTGTAGCGGCGCACTGCCCGGGCCGACTCTGCCACAGTCTCCAGAGTAGCTCCAAGGGATTCAGCAATGTTGCTTAAACTGCTGTCCATCTGGCAGGCCCGTTCCATCTGTACGAGAGCCTCTTGCAAAATGTCGACAACACATGCTGCTTCAGCGGCATCGTCTCCTGCCAAAAGTCTCTGTGCTTCGCTGGCGCAACTTTCAAGCTCGCCTACATGCTCTAGAACACGGCAATCGTTAGCAACTTTCTCGTCTTCCTGCTGGTCGCTCAAGGTAGCGTCGTTAAGCTCGGTGAGTTGATAGCGTGCAAAATCTAGCAAGCGTATACGCTCATCTTCAGATATCTGCAGCTCTGCCAGCTGGAAGGAGAGCTCTTTCTTCCTGGCATAGAGTGTGCGTACTTTTTCTTTTAGTTTCAGATGCTCTTCGTTGCCCAGGTCATCCAGCATCTCTAATTGAGACTGTGGTGACAGCAGAGTGCGAGCTTCATGTTGAGCGTGCATGGAGAGGAGCATCTGCCTCAGCTCGCTCAGAAGAGCTGAATTGACCAATGTTCCGTTGATGCGAGAACGTGAGCCGTTCTTGCCAATCTCGCGACTGACTATCAAGCGGTCTAAATCTTCGCTTTTCAGTTCTTGCTGCTTTAGCCAGCCAGAGATCTCTGGTGTTTCAGCAAAAGTGGCTTCAATTGACGCTTTGTCTAAGCCGGGTCTCAACACGGCAGGGCCAACTTTGCCCCCCAATACTGCATTTAAGGCGTCAATCAAGATGGATTTGCCAGCGCCTGTTTCGCCTGTAAGAACATTGAGCCCGCGAGTAAAACGGACTCTCAAATGCTCAATCAGGGCAAAGTCTCTTATCTCCAGCTCTTCGAGCATATCTGTTCACACCTGCTTGGATTGCCAATATGATAGCTCGACTTCTTGCTGCCGGGATATGCATGTAGATTAAGCGTGTACAAAAAAGTGCAGCTGATTAAACAATGCGACTACCATTATTCGGCTATCCTACTGGCGAGAGAGCATGAATGCTTATCTGGGCTGCTATTTTTTTAGCACAGTCGAGAAAAGATTTTGCTACTTGATGGTCAGGGTCGAGCACAGTTATTGGCCTGCCACAGTCGCCGCCCTTGCGCACGATGGTATCAAGAGGTATTTCACCCAGGAACGGCACTGACATTTCTTTGGCAAGGAGCTGTCCGCCGCCGTGGCTGAAAATATCAGAACGCTCCTGACAGTGAGGACAGATAAAATAACTCATGTTCTCAATGAAGCCGAGCACAGGCACAGACATCTGTTGGAACATAGCCAGTCCTTTACGCCCATCAAGCAGAGCTACATCTTGCGGTGTAGTGACAATTATCCCGCCTGACAGTTCAACTGCTTGCACCATTGTTAATTGGGCATCACTTGTTCCTGGTGGCATGTCTACCAGTAAATAATCCAGCTCTCCCCAGATGACATCATGGAGAAACTGTCTGATCGCTTTGTCGAGCATCGGACCGCGCCATATGACCGGCGTGTCTTTAGAGACAAAAAAGGACATGGACATGCATTTAACGCCGTAATTCTCAGCAGGAAAGATCTTGCCGTCTTTGCTTGTCGGTTGATAACCTTCTACTCCAAGCATGAGAGGAATGTTGGGACCGGTTATGTCTGAGTCAAGCAGTCCTACCCTGGCGCCAAGCTGGCTCAAAGCCACAGCCAGGTTGACTGCGACTGTAGATTTGCCGACTCCGCCTTTGCCTGATGTGATGGCGACAATATGTTTAATCCCTTCCACCGGCTGTCGGCTGTGCACCTTGCGCTGCGAGGCAACTATCGCAGTTGACTCAATGTCAACTGCCGCAACTCCTGGTATCTCTGCTACGACACGGCGTGACTCAGCTTCAAGCTTGTCCCTCACAGGGCAGGCAGGTGTTGTTAAGGTTAGTTTGAAATGTACTCTTTGATCTGCAATTTTAATATCGGAGACAAAGCCGAGGCTGACTATATCTGTATGCAAATCTGGATCCACCACTGAGCTCAGTGCGCGACGGACCTGTTCTTCTGTTACCTTTTGCTGATTGTTTGCCGGCATGATTTTCTTAATCCCACAATAGAGTCTCAGTGTCATCATAGTTGGAAAAGCCTCTTGAATTTAGGTCTCACTGACAATCTTTACTGAAAATCTCAATTGAGAATTATGTTAGCTTGCAGGTGTGTTACGGCTGGATAGAAGTGCTGAGTTGAGGTGGTGTCTTGACTCAGTTACGAGCGGGTGTGCCGGACCGAAAGCTTTAATTCTAATTGCGAGAGCCCGCTCTAGAGGGTCAATAGCTTCATTGTATTTTTTCTCAGCCAAGTAAAGGCGCCCTAGTCCATCCAGTGAGTTGGACAGGCTTGGATGCTCTGCAGGTAAGACTGTGGAATATGCTGCTAAAGTCTGCTTGAAGAGAGCTTCTGCCTTGCTAAATTGCTGCCTGCCCAGAGCCAGAGAGGCTTCATTAAGATGGCTGGTTGTCAGATCCGGGTGGTCTTGGGACAGTACCTGGCAGCGGATCGCAATGGCACGCCTAAGCGGTGCTTCTGCCTGCTGATAGTGCCCGGTGCTTATGTATAAAGAGGCGAGAGAATCTAAACCCGTAGCTATGTCCGGGTGTAACGGGCTCAAAGCTGCTTGACGCACTGCCAGAGCTTGCTTCAGTGCTTTTTCGGCTTCAGGATAGCGGTGTTGGGCTTGGTAAAGCTCTCCTAAGCCGTTCAAACTCTTAGCCACATAAGGATGCTCTGGGCTGAGCATCTTGCAGCGGATAGCCAGAGCCTGTTTGTAAAGAGGCTCTGCTTCTGTGTATCTGCCGAGATCTCTATAAAGACCTGCAAGGTTGTTCAGGTCTGTGGCTGTGTCGGGGTGCTGATTACCCAATATTTGCAGGTCAATTGCCAGCGCTTTTTTGTAAGTGGCTTCCGACTCGGCATATCTAGCTTCTTCTCTGTACAGCCCGCCTAAATTGTCCAGGATTGTGGCTGCCTGTTGTTGATTGGGTCCTAGGGACTTTTCACTTATCTTGAGTGCTTTCTTGTATACAGGCTCAGCCTCTCTGTACCTGCCTTCATCGCGATAAAGTTTGCCTAAACCGTTGTATATATTTGCCAGGTTGTAATCATCCGGTTGCTTAATATCGCACTCCCAAATGTGAATGGCTCGTTTGTAAAGAGGCTCTGCTTCTGAGTATCTGCCTTCATCACGCTTGAGCGCCGCCAGATTATTGAGACTCATCGGCAACCCCTGGTGCTTGTTGCCTAGCTTCTCGGTTATGGAGGCAAGGCGCTTGTAGAGAGGCTCTGACTGTGAGTATTTGCCTTGTGTGCGGTACAGCTCGGCCAGGTTGTTAATAGCTGCTGCCAGGCGTGGATCGCGCTCAGGACCACCGAGGTAATACCAGCCGAGTCCGCTTGCCTGTTCAAGCGCCAGCTTGAACTCCTTTTCAGCCTCTTTGTAGTGTCCTTTTTGATAGGCTTGTTTGCCGGAGCCGATATGTGTGTAATAAGGGATGCTCTGAATTCCTATCACTGCTGCAATAGTCACAGACAAGGCCAAAGTGATGCGCTGGAACCACTTAAACCTTGGGTTGTCTTTGACATGACGGCGGGCAAACTCTTGCAGAGAGTCTATTGCTGCTCGTGCATTTATCATTGATAACCTGCCTGGTGTACTTATTTATCAAGATTTACATCCGCAGAAGCGATGTTAATCAGTAAGATTCTAAGTATGACAGTAAAGTTGTCTTGACATAACTGTAATTTGTGCGGAGGGCAGTACCTTATAGATAATGAACAGCTCTGAAGGACCACCTCAATCTGCCTCAGTAAAATTCTCACCCATCCTCGCCTGGATAGCTGTTACCTGCCTGGTCGCAAACTCAATCCAGGTACTGTGTGATGGTGTTCGGGCACAGACGCTGCGGGCTGATGCAGCTGGTGTGGCCATTGTTGCGCTGGCTGTCGTAGCTGTCCTGCAGCTGTGGCAGAATTACAAAGCTTATTTCAGAATCTTGCCGGCAATGCGTTTTGCTGTTGTCATAATTGCTTTCCTGGCAACGTCCACAATTGCCGGGACTCTTATTTTGCAGACTGCCAATCAGGCTGTGTTTTTCTCGCGTTACAGTTTCCTGGCGCCTTTTATGACCTGGGCTCATCTGAATGACCTGTTTCACAGCGCCTGGTTCTACTGGCTCGAGACGCTCCTGGCAGCCGCATTAATTGCAGTGGTGGTACGCCGGCGCGGTTGGCGAGGGCGAGAGATAGGCTTTTTGTTCAGTCATGGTGGGATTGTACTCTTGCTGATAGCAGGAGCAATTGGGCAGCTGTTTGGTGGAGAAGGAATGCTTCACCTGCAAGCAGGAGAATCTACTGGAAAGTATCTTGGCAGTGATGGACAGACTATGACTTTGCCGTTTCAATTAGTCCTTGACCGTTTTGCCATCGAGCGTCGCCCGCCGGATTTCCGTCTTTATGTAGTCGAGAAGGGTTCCGACAGCTATAAAGTGACAGCTGCCTTTAATCCTGCTAAACCAGGCCGGTACTCAGTGCCCGGGTACGGGCAGGTTGAGGTTGTCTCAACTCGTGTCTCTGTAGCAGATCCTGCTTCTGTAGAAGGATTGTTGAGTCGCAGTGCGCAGGCAGTAGCACCGATTGTGCAGATTAAGCTTCACGATAATTCAGGTGGCTTTGAGGAGATTGCCTTGGGTGGTAGCGGCCAAAACATAGTGGCGCTAGGTAGTGAAACGCGCGAGTTGCGCCTGTCCAAGAAAGGAGATGATGTGTCCAACTTTGTCTCTACACTGGGCATCACAACTGCAGGCAGGCGAGTGGTGACAGCTAAAGTTTGTGTCAACCGTCCGCTCAGCTTTGGAGGTTACAAGTTCTACCAGGCCAGCTATGATCCGAAGAACCCGCGCTACAGCGGTATTCTTGTGGTGCGCAATCCTGCCTTGCCGTTGGTTTATATTGCTTTTGTGGCTATCCTTGTCGGTGTGATGCATATCCTCCTTGTGCGTCCGCGCCTTCTGCGGAGGCTGGAAGCTGCAGCATGAGTGAATGTGTTGTACTGTCGGTTTGCCTGCTTTGTTATCTGTTATCTGCTGTCAGCTATTCCTGGCTGTGGCGCAGGCAGCTCAGCAAGGTCAGGAATTACACTCTTGTCTTTTTTGTTCTTGGCGCTCTTTTTGTAACAGGGGTAATAGCCGGCAGCTGGTGGAGCACAGGACGACCGCCGTTTAAGACGCTATATGAGTCGCTTTTGCTTTTTGCCTGGTGTACTTCAGTTATCTATCTGGGTCTTGTCTGGGGGACAGGAGGCGTCTGTCAGGCAGTGCCTGGAGCAACGCCATCTGGGCAGCTGGCCAATACTGTTAACTTGAATCGTAGGGGCGCGTCGGGACACGCCCGCTGGTTGCGGGCGGCTCTGCCCCTACAGCCCCTACAGCCCCTACAGCCGCCCGTGCAGCCGCCCGTGCAGCCGCCCCTACAACTATCCCAGAGGCTTAAGCTGACAATATTTGGAAAACCGGCTCGAAGCCTGAACTCTGGGGTTGTTTCTGTACGGGAGCCGCAACCAACTGGGTGTGGGATAGAACGTGCAGGTCCTATTCTTGGTGCCGGAGTATCAACTCTGCTGGCAGTGACCCTCGGGTATGCCATGACTCACCGCGATCTTGAGGCGGTGAGTCTGCCTCCGGCGTTGCAGAGCCCCTGGTTCGTACCGCATGTTCTCGTCTATTTTTTAGGATATGGAGCTTTGTTGGTGTCCGCTGTTGCTGCTGTCGCCTGCCTGGTGAAACCTTGTGGGGGGATTGGCGGTGGTGCGAACTGGCAAAGTAGAGCTGTCAGCTATGCCGGTTTGATGCACGGACTTATTGTTGCCGGCTACATCTTACTAACTGCTGGACTTATTCTTGGTGCTGTCTGGGCTAAAGATGCCTGGGGAAATTATTGGGGTTGGGATCCTAAGGAGAATTGGGCTCTTATCTCGTGGCTGACATACACTCTTTATTTCCATCTGCGGCGGCTGTCTGGCTGGAATGAGAGGTCTTCAGCCTGGTGGGCTATTGGAGGCTTTGCTGTCATTATATTTACTTATCTTGGCATAAGCCTGCTGCCAACCGGCGATTCAAGCGTCCATACTTATCAGTAGAACGCTTCCATCTGATAACCCAGGCTGGGCAACTGCTAGCTCGTAAATTTAGAGTTCACTCTTAGAGATTGGCTGCTCCAACTTTTCCTGGCAATGTTAGAGTGAACAGTCAGCATTTTGGCAGAGCAAGCCGCTTGTCTGGTTTTTTAACTTTTGCTAATATGCGGTAAAGGGTGCTGTCCATCGAACTGCAGTGGTCGGGGGTCCGTCTAGGCGATTTGCCAGATGCGTACTCCAGCAACAGAGGCGCGTCTCGTGAATAACCAGCGCACAACTATGACCTTAGCCACACTTCTTGTGGTTGCTGTCGTGGCAGCTCTGTCTGGTTGGGCGCACAGTCGCAGTCACGATTTTGCACGCAGCCGCTCTTTTGCTGTCTTTTGCAGTGATGTCTGTCCTATCCTTTCAGAGAACTGTTCGGCACGCGACGAAAAGGGCAACTTTGTCTGTCACGGTCGCCCAGCCGGCGCAAACGGTCAGGATGATGTTACCAGTCCGGCAGCTAAACTGCCTCATGTGGTGCCAGCTACAGCTTCTTCATGCGACCTGTGCCATGCTAAAAAAGGACAGATGCGCTTTACTTTTGCTGTCTCACCAGCAGGGAGGATTGAGACAGATCGTCAGCGTCTTCTGGCATACGAACAGGTGAAGGCTGTTTCTGCCAAGGTTCTCCGCATGCCGCTAGGAGCTCAAGCTGGAGGCTTTGGTCTTTTCCATCCTGGTGGAGAGGTTTGTGAGACCAGTTCAGATCCGGACTTTCAAAAGTTGGCTCGCTGGGTCTCTCTGGAACGTGCCGAGTCACGCGGACGGCAGGCGCCGCCTGGAGTGGCAGAGAGCTTTTTCCGGGATCATGTGCTGCCTGTTCTGGCACGAAGAACCTGCCTGGCGCCTTCCTGCCACACTTTCAACCACTCAAGTTTTGTTCCTGATCCTGGCACTCCAGGAGAGGACCTGACTTTGCCTATCTCTGAGCGTTTTTCTGCTGAGCAGGTAACTTATAACCGTAATGCAGCTAAAGGGCTTATTCAATCGCTGGTTTATTTAACTGGAGATGTCGAACAGAGCAGGTTCCTCAAAAAGATAATACCGATTGAAAGTGGGGGAGTGCTGCACAGAGGGGGCAATGATCAGTTTATTCAAGGCAAATCGGATCCTGACTATAAGATGATAAAGAGATGGCTGCAGCTGGAGCGGGCTGAAGCAGCCGGTAAGCTGCGCTCAGGTGGCAAACCGGTTATGCCAGCGTTGCTCGGGCAGGTGCGTGGCGTGGTCTTTGTCAGGACAAGAGCGGACAACTACCGCCGTTATCTTGATGTCGGCAAGTATCTTCCTGGAGGCGATCTTTACCTTCTTAAGCTAAAGAAGGGAGAGACTCTCAGCACCGCTGGCGGTGTGCCTCTGAACCTTACTGCACGCTTCCATGCGGGCTCTGCCGCAGATATACGCAAACCGGTTGTCCGTTACGACGGCAAAGCAATCCTGTTTGCCATGCGTGCCGGCGTTGCCGATAATTTGAATATATATGAGATTAAGCTCGATGATAATCTCAATTATGTCGAAGGTAGCTTCAGGCGGTTGACATACGGTCCCCGGACGGTCAACGGCATTCCAGTCAACTTTACTGATCCTGTTTATGTGCCTGATCCCACTGATGAAAATGCTGGTGAAGGCGGTTATAACCTGGATCGTGTTGATGTTGTTTTTACTTCCAATCTGGCAGGACAGGTTATTCAGAGTACTGAACGCGGGATTATCGGTGAGGCTGATGGTGGTGACCTGAGGACAATTCTTGACCGGGACAGGCAGGAGCCTGATCACAGCTTTGTCGGCCGGCGCATTTATGTTGTTGATGGAACTAACAAAGGCGCTTGGCGTACGGTCACTTCTTTTGAGAACCGGCTGGCAACTCCCAGACAGCAAACAGTCATCGCTGTTGATCGTCCGTTTGCCAAGCCGGTCGATCAGTCAACCGTATATGTAATTGAGCAAGCTTCTAGCGAGCAACCTGGTTTTCTGCCCAGCTACTCGGTCTATGGTATGAAGTATGCTTGTGCCGGGCAGGAGCGGGATATCTACAAGAGCACACTTACACGCATTACATGGAACTTGGGGCAGGACATGGATTTAAGTGTAAGAACGACAGGGGAGGTCTTTTACGGATCGCAAAGAGCAGCTGTGGACAGGTTTAATCGTCCTGTCTTTCATATGACCAGCTGCCGGCGCCATCTGGACTCCCGCTTTAGCTTCCCTACACATCATGGCAATCGTTCTCACGTCCCTATCTATGCTGCTAATTATGAGCTGCCCTCCGGTATCGATATCCATGTGGGCATGGATGCCGACAATCTGTGGCAGGCAGGTAATTTAATCGTCAGTGATCATCAATTTGGACCTGATCTGGAGGCTAAGAATCCTAATCTTTTCAGCTGGGGCGTTTTTGATGAGAAAGGGGTGCCTGTGACTACTGGACAGGATATATCTAACACGCGCTTCAAGTATGAGCATATGCAGCCTTCACACCCGCGCTTTGTGTTTAAGACTATTCCACTTTATCCGACAGTTGGCGCTCATGCTGTCAGTTATACAGGTGTGTCGCCAGGCGGTGCTTTCCGTGATCCGACACCTTTGCCTGATGGCAGCTTGCTTGTCTCTTACTCTCGCTCTCCCATTAACAATTTTGATCCAAAGGCTAATCCCCATTTTGATCTTTATGTTCTGTCCGGGGCGCCTGCGCTGCAGCCCGCAGGCGGTAAAGGTGTGCCACAGGTGAGCCTTACGCCTGTGACTGCAGCTAATAAGAAAGGAAGCAGTGAGGTTGAGGCGGCGGCAATCTTCGTGCGCATTAAGCCGAAAATAAATGCCGGCAAACGTCCTCGCAACGAACATACAATTCGTTATCCGGGCGATTCGCCTGATACCAGACCAGCTACTTACCTGGAGAAGAACTATCCATTGATTGACGCCATCATGCGCGATCCATCACCGTCAGGCAAACGAGTTGCCTATGCTCGTGATCCTGTGACAGGAGTGCGACTTGATCCTTCTGAGCGGATCTACGCAGTGCGCTTTGTGGAGGCACTGCCTATGACACCAGCACTGGCAGCAGCTGTTGATGTCAAACAGATTAGCAATCACGACCCGCAAAGTACTCTGGTGACAAACGGCATCTCGCCAGCAAAACGAGTGGTGGCAGAGGTGCCGCTGGAGAAGGATGGCTCGGTGTTCTGCCAGATCCCTTCTCGCACGCCGATGATTATCCAGAGTGTCAATGCTGACGGCATGGCTATGCGCCAGGAGGCACGTTACTACTTCTTTGCTCCCGGTGAGCCTTATGGTATATCGCCTTCGGCAAGTGAAACTTTCCGAACGTGTGGTGCCTGTATGGGCTCTATCACAGGACATCCTCAAGATCTCTTCGGTCCGATCCTGCCGTTTTCCGGCTCAGGCGGTATTGAGGCTGTAGCCCGCGCTGGCGGCAACCCGCCTGCTTACGGCTTGAAAGCGGAGGAGCGTGTCTCTGTAGACTTTGTCAGGGATATTCAACCGTTATTGGACAGGCATTGTGTCAGCTGCCACAGCGGTAACAGTCCTGCTGCAAGTCTCAATTTGAGCGGTGAAAAAACTCGTTATTACTCTTGTGCATATGAGAGCCTCATGAAACTTGAAGATCCGGCAAGCTCCTGGTGGGGGCATAAGAAATATGTGGATGAACGGGAGGCTCTGGCTATCAAAAGTTATCTCATTGCCAAGGTCTATGGACGGCAGTTGAAAGCTGATAAACAGCTGACCGGAGATCGACCTCATCCCAGTGCGGAGCTTTTTGCTGCCTCTGGGAAGCAACCTGCTCCGCTCACCGATCAAGAGCGTCATCTGTTAGCTTTGTGGATTGATCTTGGTGCTGCTTTCCGGTCAGCACCGCAGGCAGCACCACCGTTTGTGAAGCCAACTGTGGTGGCTAATTCAGATAAGGTCAGAGGTGCAACAAGATGATCTCGCTCAAGCTACCAGCTACATGGAGACAGAGATGCTTGTTAGGCGCAACTGTAGCAGCGCTGGCCCTTCTAGTCTGGGCAATGACAACGCAGGCTCCTCGCCGCACAGCCACCGTTGCTGGTTGTCCACAGTTCAGTAATCCATCTCGTTATGGTTTGCTCACGTCGGCACGCTGGGCGTATGGTGCGACATACAAGAGAGAAGATCTCAAACCTGTCGGCAATCCTAATCCGTATCCGGAGCCGCAACCGAGACGAGAGCATCCGTTTGGGCTGGCTCTAACGCCTGACGGGACAAAAGCTTATATAACTTTGAGTGGTGGTGAGAATGATCCCGGTTCAACTGTGGCTGTCTTCGACGTTAAGCAGCGGCGGGTGATAAAGAAGATTCAAGTCGGTCTGTATCCAGGCTGCATAGCTGTTCATCCGAGCGGCAAGTTTGCAATAGTGCTTAACCGCTTCTCCAACTATGCCTCTGTAATCGACACCGGTGCAGACAAAGTCGTATCAGAGATTCCACTGGATTTTTACTGCATGTGGCTTAAGTTCAACAAAACCGGCACGCAAGCCTATGTAAGCAATCGCTATCTCAACCAGGTTTTTGTCCTGGATGTGAACGCGAAGGCTGAGACTGCGGCTATGCGACTCCTTGGCGGCTTTGATGAGTCAGGTTTCTTGCCAACTGCCTCTTCCAGGAAACAGGGTAACGGGACCACTATCTATAAAACCCTGCGCACCTCATGTGGTACTGCGGCTTGCCACCAGCGAGACAGGGGTGGGTTTTATGCAGGACAGAATCCGCTTAAATGCTGGTTTTCTGCCATGGACAATTCAACGCCGGGAGACCCGTCTGAGAGCATACTGCTCAGGGCAGTTACATCTGTTGATGAAGGCGGCTTTGCTGATAATCGTGCCGGCAACAACTTTCATGCTGGTGGTATGGTGGTGTGGCGAAAATCTGATCCTGCCTGTCAGAAGGTATCCAATTGGATAAGAACTGCTCGCTTCGGTCCTGGTATTCCAGTGGAAAACTTTGGTTCTAAACCTGGACCGATGGCTCTGTCTGCTAATGAGAAGTATCTGTATGTCGGCAATCAGAGTGCGCCGTCAGTTTCAATTATCGATCTGGAGAAGCTAGAAGAAGTAAGTGCCATTTACACTCAAAGCATTGTCACTGATCTGCAGACATACAAGGATAGCAACGGGCGCGAACTTCTTATTGTGACATCGCAAGGGCTGGGGTTCGGTGCTCCAAAGGAGAGAGATCCTTATGGAGGTGAAACTACAGACAAGAAGAACCCGGCGGCTCAGTACACTGTTTTGCGAAATATAGCCACCACAGAGCCGCTTCCTCTGCGCGACCAGTCAGTGTTAGGTCCGTTCGATGGTGTGGACGGAACAGCTGCTTTTAAGATGGGCGATATACAAAACGACGTTCTAGTAATTGATACCGGACGCCTGCACATTCCTGCCCCGACAAGTACCGGGCAGCTTCAGTACGCATTGCTTGCCGATCGCTATCAGGCACATGATGGTTGGGTTCGTTATACATCTGATTCGGCAGAAGCCCTCTCTGCTGATGTCAAAGGAGATATTGCTCCTGAGTTGCAACGAGTGGTTGGCGCTTTTCCAGAAGCAGTAGCTGTAGCTGGCAACAAAGCTTATTTTGCCATGCTTGGGAGTTATCAATTGGTCGAGTGGCAAATTGCAGCTCATCCACAAGAGACGTCAGATGCTATGGAACCGTTAGCTGTCTACGATACTGGTGTTATGCCGCGCCGGATTGCAGTCGGAGCAGCAGGCACTCCTGCCGATGGGTTAGTCTTTGTCACCAACTATTTGGGTGAGACATTAAGTGTTATCGACACTAAGAACAAGACATCGAGAGAATACACCGTTGGAGATCTCACCCGTCCGTTCCCTGACACCAATTCAGAGCGGGGCGATATGTTCGTCAACACGTGCATATTCTCTGCCGATCAAGATACTGCTTGTATGTCCTGTCATATTTATGGCACCTCTGATGGTCGTGGCTGGGGCGCGGGTCAAACTATTGCTGCTATGGCAAACGGGCGTTTTGCCAGTGGTGGCATGCTTGCTATTCCGCAGTTGCGCAATCTTTTTGCCATTCAACCGTTTTATTTTGAAGGGACACATACAGCTTATGATGCTCAGTTAGACGATGCTCGCGAACATGTACCGCTGCATGCATTTTTGAAGCCAAACCCACAGGGCGACTATACCGGCGTTTTTGATCCTCGCCCGGTCTCACAGCGCAAACCGGAACATGAAGAGGTCCAGGACAAGATGTCCCTTAAGGCGTGGGGGTGCGAGTATTATGACCTGCAGGAGCGCCGAGATGAGATGATTCGCCAGCTGTCAATGAAATATTTTGGCAAGGCTTTTGACTTCCGCGACTTCCAACGCTTTATAGGTGAGTATCAGGTTGATGAGTCCAGGTTGCTGCCCAATCCTTATGATCAGAATAATCCATCAGTTAGGCGCGGCAGGCTGTTGTTTAACGATCTGGCTGTAGGTTGTGTCACTTGCCACAAGCCGCCGAACTTTACAGATAAGGATGAGCCGCTTTATCACAATCGCGAACGTGTTTTACCTTCGCTTATCTCTTTTACTCCGCGTGAACGATCGTTTACTCTGGTTGGTCCTTCTTACATGGATACAGTCAATGGCTATAAACGAGATGTCGAGCCGTGGGAAGAAGGGAGGATTAAGCGTAAGCAGGGCTTTCTGACGACTTTTCAGCTGCGAGGTCTATTTGATCGCCCGGCAGCATTTTTGCATCATGGCAAGGCGCTGTCTGTGCGTGAGACTTTTGCTGCACCTAATCATTATTCATTGCGTAAGTACAAATATAGTCCTCTTCGCGGTGGTGAAGATGTAAGACCTGACGGAAGAGAACGAGGGTTTAATGAGCTCTCCTTCCTCAAAGAGAAAATGTATATGGTTGATACACATGGGGCTACCAGCCACCTGAGCGCCAGGCAGGTACAGGACCTGGAAAACTTCTTGCTCTCTCTGGAGTAGTGTCGATGAAACTGCATGTTCTATCTTCTTATCACTTGTCTTGGGCTCTAGATGCTCAAGCGAGTGCTTTGCGGATATGGGGCGAGGAGCTTTTGAAAGATATCGGTCTGCGGCTGCGTCTCGCAGGCGCCGCGATTGACAAATTGTTGAGCTTGCAATCTTTGTGCGCAGCAATGGTAGTGGCGGTCTGTTTGGCATTTTCTCCTGCTGTTTGGGCTGATACCGTTGACGGTGCTAGACCGTCTGCTCCGGAGCAGCGCCAGACAATACCGAAAGCAAGGATAACTGATATGGTGCTGGTGCCTTCTGGCACATGTATTGTCGGTGACGATCACGGCTTGCCAAACGAAAAACCGGCCCGAAAAGTTTTTGTCAAAGCTTTTTACATCGACCGAGGTGAAGTGTCCAACGGGCAGTATCGGCAGTTTCTCCAGTGGGTCAAGAAACATACTGATGCCTCAGTGCGGCACCCTGCCCAGCCTGCCGGCGCTGATCATACGCCACGTTACTGGAAGTCGTTCCGCCCAGCTCTGTTGCGGGCCACCGGAGTGGCTGTATTGCAGCCGTTTGACGAGGATACTTTCTGTCGTGACAACTATCCTGTGGTAGGCATCAACTGGTATGACGCCTATGCATATGCCCGCTGGGCCGGCAAGCGGCTTCCTGTGGAAGTCGAGTGGGAAAAGTCCGCCCGTGGGTGCGACGGCAGGAACTGGCCCTGGGGTAACGCCTGGGATTTCAAGCGTTGCAACAGCGGTGGTTATGAGGATAAATCAAGCACAAATGTTGCTTCCTGCTCTGCTAAAAAGGCATCGGCGCCGGTAGAGAAGGTTGTCCACCGCTGTCCAGCTGCGGATGAGGAGGGGGAAGTGCAGCCTGCAGTGAAGAAGGAATTTATTTATGCAACTCCGATAGACAGTTTTCCAGCCGGTGTCTCTGTCTTCGGATGCTTTAATATGGCAGGCAATGTTGCCGAGTGGGTAAGCGACAGATACGATCCTGCCAGCAAGAATGGGGAGGTCAGGCAATTTCGAGTAGTCAAAGGGGGCGGATCTGATTCTTATCCAAGTGCAGTGCGACCGGCTGCCAGGAGGGGCTTTGAACCGGATTTCCGGTATTTTAGTATTGGCTTTCGTTGTGCCGGCGATAGCCCTTTAGGAAAGGGAGTAGCAAAATAATGGTTTCACAGATGAGCGCACGAGAAGGAACTGGCATTGCAGGCGGCAGAATGACTGTAAGGACGCTTAAACGCGACTCTATGTGGGAATGCTGGTTAACTGGAGTGCCTCGGCAGGAGCTGCCAGTGGAGCGAGCAGCTGAAGAGCTGTTTGGCAGTATTGCCAGTAAGCTCAGTGAATGCGCCATTCAGCCAATCCAAGAGAAGATTTATGGCACTATAAGCTGCCGAGAGGCTGTATTGTCTGCTCGCGCAGCAGCGTACCGGGCTGCCGGGCTTGATCCGCTGCTGCCGTTTACTTATCTGGAAGGGTGCCCACCAGGCGGCGGTAGTTTGGCGGGCGTGCAGCTATGGGGAGTTACTTCCCAGGCTGATGAGCCGGCTGTGGTGACAGTCGGACATGGTAGTCGTGCTTGCGGGCGAGTCTTTTCTGGTCCAGGCTTTAAGGCTCTATATCTGCCGGCAGTGAGCGGTACTATGCCTGACGGGCAGCTGGCTGGTTCAGCTGCTGAGCAGGCTGAGCGCATGTTTATTAACGCTGAGTCCGCGCTTTCAGCTCATGGGATGAGTTATCAAGATGTGATTCGCACCTGGATTTATCTGCCTCATATACTCGACTGGTATGGTGAGTTTAATCGCGTGCGTACCAGTTTTTACAAAAAGCATGGTATTGGCGACGAAAAAGCAGGACATATATTCCCTGCCAGCACCGGCATCCAGGCTAGCCCTGGTGTCCAAGAGTGCATTATTGATCTGCTGGCAATTAAGTGCGAGCCGGGGTCGCCTCTTGACGTGAAGCCGCTCCTTGGCAGCAGGCGGCAGGATCGAGCGTTTAAATACGGCTCTGCATTCTCACGTGGTATGTCAGTTAGCTGGGGGGGGGGGCAGACTGTTTTTGTCTCGGGAACAGCCAGCATCGGTCCTGATGGACAAACTCGTTATGTTCAATTGCCTGAAGCACAGATCATGGAGACTCTACTGAGTATTGCAGCACTTCTGGAACCGGTAGGTGGAGCGCTGGCAGATATCTGCTCAGCTACTTTGTTTTGCAAAGATCCCTCTATCTATCAGGCTTTCAAGGAGGTGACAGAGTTGCTGGGAGTTCCGGATTTTCCAGTGATTCCAGTTTTAGCTGATGTGTGTCGTTCTGAGTTGCTGGTGGAGATTGAAGCGATGGCAACACCGGCCAATCGAGATCTCTCTGCGGCGTTTAGTCCGGCAGGCGGACATGTGCATGAGGGACTAAGATCATGAACTGCTCATACGAATCGATCATGATAGTTACCTTTGTCCCCGAGGTACCAAACACGGCAAGGCAGCATTTGCAAAAGTTGCTTGGAATAAGCGACCTGCCTGACCCGCGCTGGCGCTGTCATGGATCGAGCCTTGTGACTGTTCGTCTTGAAGCAGTCGACAAGGTTGTCCTTGAGCATGTTGGCAACCTGCCAGGAGTGCGCCGAGTCTTTTGCCTTTCTAATAAAGAGAGGCTGTACAAAAAGAAAGTAGGCAGTGTACGACAGCCTGTTGTAATAGGCGATCATGCAGTGGTAGGTGGCGACTGTCCGACTGTTATAGCTGGTCCGTGCAGCGTGGAGAGCCGCGAGCAGGTTATGGATATTGCAGAGATGGTGGCTGAAGCAGGAGCAGCAGCTCTGCGGGGTGGATGTTTCAAGCCGCGCAGCTCTCCGTATGAGTTTGCCGGACTAGGTGAGCTTGGGCTGGAGTATATGGCTGCAGCCAGGGAGAAGACCGGATTGCCTGTAGTTACGGAGGCTCTGGCTGTCTCTCAGGTGGAGACTGTAGCCAGTTGGGCAGATGTTATCCAGATTGGATCGCGTAATATGTCAAACTTCCCACTCCTGTTTGAAGCTGGCGCCAACTCGCTCGGCAAGCCTGTTTTGCTTAAGAGAGGGCTGGCTGCCAGTGTTAGCGAATTTCTCGAGGCGGCAGAATATGTCTTGCTTGGGCGCCTGTCCACTGACAATTTACAACCGGGAGTAATACTGTGTGAGCGCGGGATACGCACTTTTGCCCCAGCGCAGCGGTTTACTTTTGATGTTGGAGTTATTCCTGTTCTGCAACAGCAGACGCATCTTCCTGTGATAGGAGATCCCAGCCACCCGGCCGGCGAGCGATCCCTTGTTCCTGCTTTGGGTCGGGCAGCTATTGCTGCAGGGGCAGATGGGCTTCTAGTTGAGGTGCACAGAGATCCTGATCATGCCTGGTGTGATGGTGATCAATCTCTGGATGCAGCCAGTTTCAAGACCTTGATGAAAGATATCAAGCGTTATTCTGCAACTGAGGTTACAGCGGGATGAGTTTCTCGCTCTGTCAGACAAAGTTTATGATGGCGCGCCTGGTCGGTAGCGCTCTTGTCTGCGTCTCAGCAACCTTGCTGGTATTGCCAGTCGGGGCTGCACCTGCCGGACAAAGGCAGATATCTCTTCCGGCAGGAATCGTGCCTGTTGACGGAGAGTATCGTTGCAACAAAGATGACATGCCTATGGTGTTAGTACCGGCTGGCGAGTTTGTCATGGGAAGCAGCAATGGTAGCTATGATGAACGCCCTGTGCATAAGGTTTATCTCGATGCATTTCTTGCTGATAAGCATGAGGTCACTAATGCTCAGTTTGCTCGCTTTGTTTCGCTAAGTGGCTATCGCCCGCAGGGACCGTGGAGGCGAGCGTTTGTAGCTGGTTGTGCAGATCAGCCTGTACGTTTTGTGACCTGGTATGATGCCCAGGCTTATGCTCGCTGGGCCGGGCGCCAGTTGCCCAGCGAAGCGCAGTGGGAAAAAGCGGCAGCCGGTCCTTCCGGACTGACTTACCCGTGGGGTAAGCAGTGGCAAGACCGGCTATCCTGTGTAGGCAGAGTTGCGCCAGAGCAAAAGGCTATTACAGTTGATCAGAGTCTGCCATTTGTGCCTAATCAGCTGCGTTCGAATACAACGTCCAGGTATGCAGGACCGGTGGCTGTTGGCTCTTTTCCTAAAGGTGCCAGCTCTTATGGTTGTCTTGATATGGCAGGCAATGTCTGGGAATGGGTAGCTGATTGGTATGATCGCTATTTTTATGTGAACTTGACAGGAGTTGCCCGCAATCCCACTGGACCATCTGATGGAGCTGCTCCTGAACAGCGATTTGTCAAGACCGGTACGGCAGCAGGCAACGAGCGGTCGACACGGAAAGCTATTCGCGGCGGAAGTTTCACCTCCAGACCTGACGATGCAAGGTGCGCGCGGCGGATGTGGGGAAATCCGCGTTACTGGTTTAATGACACAGGCTTTCGCTGTGCCGTTGTGCTTGACGGCAAGAAAGGACCAGGCGGGAATTAATTGCCTCGCCTGTGATGCTATCGTGAGCTCATGTAAAATGTTTCAAGTGTCGATGAGGTTGGGTTGCTCCAGGTGCCAGGGTCGATATACAGGCAGCAGCGCAGAGTTGTTTAAGTCAGGTGGAATTGTTTACAGTAAGGGGAGTTGTGTGATGGCAGACATTACCAGACGCGAATTGCTTTATAAGGTATCAATGTTTGGTTCTCTGATGGCTACAGGCGGAGCTGTTTTTGCTGCTGAGAGCAAAACAGAAAACAAGAATGCCAAGCCAACAGTGCTGGAGAATATCGGCCGGCAGCACGGATTAGTTTTCTGTATCCTGCTAGTTTATGCAACTGCAGCCAAACAGCTTCAAGAGAAGAAGGAAACTGATTTTGCAGCGTTGTCTGATACTCGTGATCTTGTCAGAGAATACATGGAGCAGTTCCACAACGATCTCTCTGAAGAGAAATATGCCATGGTGTGGCTCGATAAGGCAAACGTTCTTACTGCCGAAGTAGCTGAGTTGCGCAAGCAGCATACAGTTAGCAGACAGTTGACTGACAGACTCGGTGTGGCAATCAAGAATAAGCAGGCGCAAGAAGCTGCAACTACAATCGGTCAGTTCATCAATATGTATCTCGGGCATGCTGCCTGGGAAAACGGCATTGTCTTTCCGCCGGTGAAGAAGTTTGTCAGTGAAGCCCAGTATATTGAGCTTGGCGAGCGTCTCCTTGAAGAAGAGGACAAACTCTTCGGCAAAGGCGGTCTGGAGGTCGTCTATGATCGAGTAGCTAACTTAATGCGTCGCTTTGGTATTTTCGATCTATCAGCTTTTACGGCTAAACTATAATACCGTCTGTGGTGCCCTCGCGGACACGTCGGTACAATTCTTGAAACTCTCGAGCAGTGTGTAATGTAAAACGCACTGCTCGATTTTTTGGCAGGACGCTGCCTGCTACAGCTGGGGCAGCATGCGCAGACAACCATAGCTGCAGGGAAATTGGCGGGTGCACCGCCCGAATCGCTGGAGGAGGCTCGCCGATTAAACCCTTGACATTTGCTTGTGCCAGCATTGACATGGGTTAACCATTCACGAGAAGTATACGGGGGGAGCTGTTCAGTGAACAGACTAGTGCTTTCGTGCGGTCAGGCACTGCGGCGCCGGCGGAATGTTTTGCTCTTTTCGCTTGCATGTGTCCTTGTCTTTTTCCAGCCCATGTTGTTTACTGTGGCCATCGGCATTGCGATTGGGTTTGCTCTGCTGCCGCTGTCCAGGCAGCTTGACACGCTTGCTCCCGAAGAGCGGCGCTTGGCGTATCAGGCACACCTGAAAAGCGCATACTGTCAAAGACTCATTCCGCATTTGGGATTACTTTGCTTTTTGTGGTTCTTGGGTTTGTGCTTTAGCAGAGGGCTGTTTGAGACAGATCCGATCGCTCGGCTAGCCACAACTGGATGGATCTTGTATCCGCTGGCAGCCTATTGCCTGGCATTAGGTGCTTCACTTCTACTGAGGCAGCAACCTGCCCTAGGATCGGGAAACAAGCAGCATATAGGCACCACGCTTGCAGAAACAGCTGTGACTCAAACTGACGTCCCTGCTTGCCGGTCAAGCCGCCAGTCATGGGTAAATCTCAGCATGGGACTGTTTATGCTGGCATTCTTTGTAAGCTTGGAGGCAATTATCAGTGTTGAAAACGGACCAATCACCTGGCTGGCTAATTGGCTGCTGGCTTCAGCTCGTGATGCCAACCTGGCGGGAATAGATGGTTTTACGCGTGATGTCATCAGTATTTATCCGACTACCGTCATAAGAACTCCGGCAGCATCTGGAGGTTTCTTCTCTCTGGTACGCATTATTACTCTGACGGGCTCTACGTTATTGTTCTGGGCACCGGCCACCAAACTGGCTGCTTTCCTCACAACATTCTCAGCTCGCTGCATGTCAGTGCGGTCATTAGTAGAATCATTCGTAGAAACGATGCGCTTACCTTGCAGCCACATAAGTTTGTCTGAAGTCAATCCATGGCTGAGGAATATAAGTAGAACATTCTGGTGGTTGGCCATTTGCTACTCAGTCCTGTTCTGGCTTGTAGGCTTCTGTGGCGGTCCTCTTGGCGAGACTATTAAAGGATGGATTGACTTTAGCTTGCGCGATGCTGGCTTTAAATATCTGTCAGTTGGCAACACACACAATTTGCGGCTGTTTATTGCGTCTGTTGTGGCTTTGTATGGAGCGGTGCCGGTAGCGGTTATGAGTTCGGTGTTCTTGCCTGCCGCCAAGCCAAAGCAGCTAATCATAAATCGTGATGGACTCCTGCTCGCGAACGGACCTTATGTCTGTTTGCACTTTCGCCAGTATCGCCTCTGGAGCGATTTGCAGAGCGTTGAATTCGAGAGTGGCGGGCAAGGGGATAGTTGGAAGTCACGTGGACGCCTCATACTTAAGTTTTTTAGTGGTGGGAAGTTAAAGTTAAGAGCATCCCAGTTGGCAGATGAAGATCTAGAGAGCCTCGTGAGCGCAATCGATGAGCATGCAGACTTTTGTAGCGCGTCCGATAATGTGCTGGCGCTGCGCAAAATGCTGAAGACGTCAGCCGACAGATACACTCCTGAGAAAGATCAATTTAGAGGGTTGGCACCAGATGCCTTTCGCTCAACTGTATTTGTGCCGCTGGCTTCTGGAGACAAATTACCGGACAATAGAGGCAGAGTAGTCCGGCTAATCTCCAGTCGACCACTTTCTGCCGTCTACCTGGCTCGCCTGGCAGGCGGGCAGCTTGTTGTGGTCAAGCATTTCTGTCTGATACCAGCAGTGAAGCGCTATATGTAAAAAGGGCATTCGAGCGTGAATGCGAGCTGTTAAGACAGCTTAGCCATCCGAGTATTGCTAGAGTGCTTGACCAGTTCGACGATGCTCCATCGCACTATCTGGTGCTTGAGCATTGCAATGGAAAAGATCTGCGCAGTTTCGTTGCCGAGCACGGAGCCAGGTCGGAAAATGAAGTGATAGGCATTGCTAAACAGCTTTGCAAGATAATGATCTACCTGCACTCTCAATCTCCGGCGGTCCTGCACCGGGATTTGACTCCTGAAAACGTTATGCGCTCTGATGATGGTCAGATTCAACTGATCGACTTCGGTGCAGCTCATCAATTTCTGGAAGGAATTACTGGTACTGTTATAGGCAAACAGAGCTATATTGCTCCCGAGCAATTGCGTGGGCAGGCCAGCCCAAGAAGCGATATTTATAGTTTTGGCTGTACTCTCTACTTTCTTCTTACCGGTCACGATCCACGCGCTCTATCTATTGCAGTTCCATCATCACAGGTGAAGGTCTCCCACGAGTTAGATGAACTTATCAGCTCCTTGACTGAATTTGAGGAGACTGAACGTCCCCAATCTTTCGGTGACGTGTTGGAAGAACTGAACCGGTTTGATCGCAATAAATTTACGACAATGCCTGTTAAGAGTCAGCAACAGGTATCGGAGCTGATTAAACCACCGGCTGGAGTGAATAAGGTCAATGAGGCTAATGTCTCAGTTGAGGCCGGTAACCAGGATGCAAGGGAGGTTCATGAAACACAGCCGCATCAAAGTGAAGAAATTCCCGCCTCAGGCGAGTCGTTGATAATCAAGATTGTCAGCCGCTCTAAGGAGCTGGTCGAATGAAGAGGAAAACAGACAAGTGCAGGTTGTCGCCACCGGTCCACATTAAAACAGAATTGTCCAAGCTGACCAGTTCTTCTGAAAGAGCTCAGTTTCTAAAAGTCGAGGCGATGCGCACTGCCCTTCAGTTGCTGGCGGCACACAAAGTACCGCTGGTAGTTGTGTGCATCTTTGTCCTTTTTTTCCCCAGACTAATTCCTCTGTGGCTGGCAGTCATCTTGTTTCTCTATGGTGGCGAAGCTATTTACAATAAGCTCCCCTCAAAGGGGCAGCGCGCGGTGCGCCGCATGATACCGCTAGGGCTGCGGAAAGCCGAGTGGGTGTCCGAGCTGAGAGATGGATTGCGACAGATAAGGCCATTTATTCTTGGAGCAATTTTTCTTGTTTTCTTGCCGGTTACCATTTGTGCAATGTTGATCCACTGGATAACAAAAGCATCTAAACATGGTAAGCGGGAGGTTGCTACCAATCGCTATACCCCGGACTCGATTGCCTTTGTCCAGAACCGTGCAAAGGAAAACGTCGAGCTGGAGTCGAGCTTTATTTATTCTCCTGCCTTCTCTGTCACTATTCTCACCCTTTTTGTCCTGGGTGTGCCTGCAGCCGTAAGCTGGCAAATGTATCACTTACTTGGTGTAGATGCGGTGCTCGGCTTTCCATCACATAATCCGAAGTTTTACATGGTATTTGGGATTATTGGTCTTTATTTGATGAGCATTGCCTGGTGCATTGGCACTCTGTTTCTGAGGGCATGGTTTACCTTTCCTCTCAATTTTGCCAGCCTAGAATATGAGCTTGAGCTCAACGCCAGAGAGATTCGCCGCCACGAATACAAAGGATGGTTTACTACAATTTACACCCTCAATGCGCCTTTCCGTGGAACCAGTGTACTCAAATGGAATCAGGTGCGTAAGGTTTCCTATTCGGCCGGTGGCAGAATGAAGCTTTATCCATTGCCCAGTGCCGGCTTCTCCCAGGGCTCAGTAATCTATGAGGCATTCAACAAACTTGCTGCTCTGTTCGATGGCATGGTTGATAAGCTCGGACGTACAGATTACATCGCCTTTATCGAGGATCCAGACTCTGAGTGCTCCGGTTGCGTTTATGTCAACTTGTGGGAACTGGATGCCGAAGAGCGGGCACGACTTTATTATGCCGTGCGCAAATGGGCGCCGCATGCCATTGTCGATGACGAAGCGCAAGAGAAGCTTCTCGGTTCTGTTGTGATGAAGGATGTCAGATACACACAGATCTGGTTTGACATTCTTACTGCTCATGATGATCGTAAGCGCATCTCGTCGCTGCAATCGCACGATAAGTTGCAGAATGGCAAACTGACAATTGTCGAACGTATTGCTTCTGGCGGACAGTCAAATACATATCTATCTAAAACTGCTGCTGGTGAACTGGTGGTGCTCAAGGAGTTTGTTCTCTCGCCGGCATCTGCTAGAGGAGCACAGGTGGAGTCAGCTGCAGACTTTGAGAATGAATGTACAGTGCTTTCGCAGTTGTCTCACGCCAAGATCGTGAAACTGCTGGGACTCTTTGCCGAGGATGGACGTGCCTATTTGATGCTCGAACACGTCTCCGGCAGCTCTCTGCGTCAGGTGGTCAAAGAGCAGGGACCTCTTGCGGAAAAGCATACAGTCGAGCTGGCTTTGCAATTATGTGAGGTCATGGAGTACCTGCACAGGCAAAATCCACCGGTAGTACACAGAGATCTCTCGCCTGATAACATAATGTTGCAGCCTGATGGTCTCATCAAGCTGATCGACTTCTCTCTGGCAAGCAGGAGTGATCTCAGGAGTTCTGGCGAATGTGTAGGTAAGCACGCTTATACACCACCGGAGCAATTTCGTGAAGAAGCTTGCTCCCAAAGCGACATTTATGCTTTTGGGGCCACGCTGTATTACCTGCTCACAGGCACAGATCCAAGACCAATAAGTCAATCAAGCCCGAAGGTCAAAGTGCCGGCAATCTCAGAGAAGCTCAATGCGCTTGTAGAGCGAGCAACAAGTTTGGATCTGAACGAACGCTATGACTATGTGTGCTGGATTACCCTTGAGCTGGAGGCATTGATGAATGGTTTTTCCAGAGACAATTCCTGACGGTAAACAAAAACTCAATACTGGGGCGGGAGGTCACTGTGCCAGATAGAGAAGACAATAAAGGATTAGATGCAGGCGGCAGCACCAATGGCAATGCACATACAGCTGCTATTCCAGGGGCGGCAGGGTGGACAGTGTTCTCGCGCATAGCAACTTATATGCTTTGTGGGCTTGTTGTGCTTGTTGTATGTATTGTGGTCCTGGCTGCTCTTTCGATCATATATATCCGTCCGACAATCGCCCTGGTGGATCAAGCGTTGCAGAAATATCCATATGCAGCCATTCCCTTGCAGAAATTAACTGACCCGTTGTTTGGCAAAAAGGAAGATGCCGGATTTATCTCAGTGCGCTGAACAATGCAAGCTGTGCGCTTAGTACCTGTATTACTCGCGACGCCCAGTCAGTGGCTTACAGGTATTTGAAACTTCGCTTCTCCAGGGCGAACCCACGCCTGATAGGCACCCAATATTGCGATCAAGTTTCTAGCTATGAGTGTCGTTATTGCCTCCATGCCCTCAGACAGCTCAATGGCAAGGACTATGCTCTCCTTCCATACGTCTATTTGAGATTGGGAAAGTGCCAGGGACTGACACCGCTAGACCGGGAAGTCTTTCTAAAAAAAGCCATAGATCTGGCGTCGCGACTGATTAATCCGCACAACTTTCTGGTTGCCGAGTCCAATCGTCAGATAGCCTGGCTCTATCTTGACCAGTTATCTTCAAGCATCCCATCCACCACTGTTAACTCAAACGTTTGGGATGGCAGTAGAGGCGGCTCGCGAGTCGTCCAGCGGGCGCCTCTCGGCGCGTCCCTTGAGTCAACAGAAGTGGGCGTCCTATCGCCAGTCCAGCTAGACGAGTGGAGAGCCCGTGCCGAGGCAGCACTGGCAATCGATGCCAGAGGAGCCGGGTTGGACTCCCAAAGTGTACAGGAAGATGAGTGGCTGCTAGCCCATGTGTTTACTACGCTACGGGATTATGACAAGGCAGACTACGCCTGGAGTGAGTATGTCCGGATCAGCAGGATTCTGGATGGTGCCGATAGCCTGGAATATGCTTGCGCTCTTTGCGAAAGAGCACTTTTCCAGCTTAAGCTTCAAAGGATCAACTCATCGCTTGATTTGGTAAGTCCCAGCCTGGAGATCTGGTCCAAGAACTTTAACAGGATGATGTGGGAGCAGGATCGGTTAATTGAACTGATGACAAGTTACTTCAGTGCTCTGCACGAGGGAGTAGGTCAATCGGAAGCCGTAAGGCTCGAAGACCGCTTCTTGCTGTACTATCAAACAGCTATGCGCAAACAACTTGATCCCTTCCGTTATTGCAGGCGCAAAAGTTTTGATCTGTTGTTTCGCTATGCCGATGAATACCAGTCCTCTGGTAATCTCAATCGGGCTCAAGATCTATATATGCAGGCATTGAAGCTTGGTAGACAATTCATGGACACAAGTTGCGCAGAATACGTTCTTTGCATGGCAAAGGCAGCACATAATTACCAGATGCTGGGAGACAATGACCAGGCGCTGGCAATATGTAAGAATTGTCTGGCAATCACTGATCCTTTCCGTCGCTGGATGAATCGTCCTGATTACTCCAAGGCTTTAGGAGAGCTGGTGTGTGTCGTTGGAGCGATACCGAAAGATCAGCAAAACGCTCAGACACAGGAAATGCTGAAGCTTTTATACGCTCGCTTGATCAGTGCCGGCAGACACGTGTAAGTGACCTTATGCCAGGCATCTAGTCGAGATATTCCAAAATAGGTTTGCGATTCCATCCGAACAGTATTATTATTACTGCGCGGTTTGTGGTGACTATGTAATGCTTGGATCGGCAAAAGGCAATATCGAGAAGCTATACGAAATTGTCTGTGAGCATTGTGTATATATTATGGTGAGGATAGCGGCAGCAGGTGCATGCTTGGCTGCATAGTCGTGTCTGGGGTCAAACCAACTATGCTCGAGTTCTTTAACTTGTATATGGCACGTTGTCACATTCGAAGATCTCAAGTGATAGCATTGCTGCTTTGCTTGTTTTGTAGCACCAGCTCATCCCTGGCGGCGGTATCAGAGCCGGACCAACCAGAGCGACAGGGCATCGCTCAGGAGTGTACAGAGCTACGTGTCTTACTTAAAGAAGCGGCTGTCCGAAGCATTGATCTGGAACGATACTATCTCCAGTACACGCTTATTGCCAACGATGGACCAAAATGGAGATGGCTGAGATATCCAGTTTTGCAAAATACTGGAGCAAGCTGTTCTTTGAGTGGTCATATTACAGCACTGTCCGAGCGCGCCAAAAATTTTGAGTCTCCGCAGAATGTTTCCAAACGTGTTCTGAAGGGGGCACGCGTGACAGGACTGATCGGTAACATTGTGTTGGCATCAAGCTCAGGGATTGAATTGGGAAGCAATGGGCTCTGGGCTCTCAAGAATAAGATTCATAAAAACGATCCTGGTACGGCAAAGCGTATTTTTATACAGAAATTGCACGGACTGGATGAGTCCTTGCAGCTTCTGGACAAACGTCTGGCACAATGCGGCACTGAACCATCTGTTGAAATCATTGCTACCGAAAGTAAACTGCTGAGGATTTATCGTGATTGGAATGTTTATGAATTTGCACAGTTCTATGCTGACATAAAATCTAGACAGTCCAGCAATAGCCTTTTCTATGCTCTTAATGAAGGTGCAAACTGTGCAGAGGCAGTAGCTTACATTCTTTTGCTCAAAGCTCTGAAGGGTTCAGTGTATGCCGGACCGTCCAGCATTTGCTCCTTAATTGACGATTGCATCTCTCTGGTGAACGCTCCGGTGCGCAATGTTGCTCATAACATTCTCTACAAGTTTTATTTTAAGAAGGTGGGCTCTGAGCTTCACGAGACGCTCTACAATCCAAAAGAGGCAGTTGCAGCAGAATGCGTCAAGTTGCAACACCAGGTCGCCACAGCTGACAGGGAGACGCTTGAGCTGGTTGGACAAGTCGATAAGAGGCTTTCTACTTACTCTCTCTATAATTCCAAATATGAGGACTATTATCGAAAGACAATGTCTCACCTCCGTTATATGCGACGGATTGCCTTGCAAGGCAATGAGGCTGGAATAACTCTTTCCACAGGAAGTCTTGCAAGTGATATTCAGGGTGCTCTGTCCTATTATCCATTCCGAGAACAAAACAAAACCTCAAATGCTCTAGGTTTTTCCGGAGCCACTACAGCCGCTGTAGTAACCGGAGCTAATTTGTACTTAAACACTCGATGGCTGTTCAGAAGCATGTTGTACACAGCTCAGCTGAAAAGAGAGCACAGGCTACCGGAAGAGATTTTGGCTGACCGTCTGAAGACTCTCTCCGACATTGAGCAGGTGATAAACTTGCCTTCGAAAAAGCCGGCAGATTCACAGCTCTAGCAGTAAGTTGAAGCGCACAAAACCATTTTCATTTTTCAGTATTTTCAAAATTTCTCTGCCCTTAACGGCTTCTTAAACTGTTGCGTGTAAGAATAGTGACGACAAAAAGAGAACGATAAAGAGATAAGAGGGAAGAATTTATGAAGAGACGTGGTGTTTTTGATCGCATCTTGTATGGTGCTATTCTTATGCTTGCTTCTGAACTACTGGGACCAGTGCCTGTGCTTGGTGCTGTTTTGGAGTTTGTCGGATTCGTTTTGTAAGGTGTGGATAGAGATCTCAGTCTCCACAGTTTGATTGGCTGGAGCTGGGCATCGGTTCTGAAACCCTGATCTATTCTCAGGGTTTTTACTAGATACAGCTCAGTTGCATCGTCGTTGTTTGATCTCGCAGGACTCCGTAAGGTTAGCTCAGGGGCAGGTGATCTTACACGCATCCCCTAAGTGCACCGCTCAGGAGAGATGCAAGCGATGACTAAGACAACATTTCCATACAATTCATACTTGCAGTCCTGTGACCCTGGAACAGCAGCGATGCTGTCCATACTTCCAGGGTTGGGGCAGTTATATAACGGAGAGAAAAGGAAAGGGCTGCTTTTTTTGGAAGTGGCGGCTATCAACTACTTTTTGCTCACTCTAGTGATTTTCATGCCCCCGTTGCTTGACGGACTGAAATCGTGCAGTGCTGCGCTTAATTTGAAACCCAACATAATGCTTCTAGCTGCCCTGAGACAGGCTCACTGGGGTAGCCCGTTTTCAATTATTCTTTTAGGTATGGTCATGATGTTTATCGCTTACGCGGTGCGCGACGCGTACGACAGAGCAGCTAACATCCGCCGGCGCAAGATCTATCCTGCGCATGTCATTGAACTTACTGAAGCTGCCAGCGGATCTTATCTGCTCCATCTTGCTGTAATGATCACATGCTGTATTCTTGGCCTGTTTTTTCTGGTGCCAAAACCACCGGTAGCTCAGATAATGGAGATACAGTTTGTCGCAGAGCAAACTCCTGCCAAGAAACCTATAGAGAGTAATCTAGTTTCATCTCGCGACTCGATCGATGCAGGACAGCATAGATCGAAAGATAGGGCGGGAGCCCAGAGGCAGCCAGAGCGAGTTCACTCACCGCAACCAAGGACGTCTCCAGCAAAGTCTGAACCGATCAAACAGCAGATGAATGTGCCTGCATCCGCTCCTGCTCAGCGCAGCCTTCCTGTGGCAAAGCCGATGCAATTACCCAGGATTGCTTCAAACATGCCAGTGCCACGGGTGCCAGTTCTAGAAGGTCATGCGGCCCCAGCTGCTCCGCCCGCACCAGGAGTGCAGCAGCCCAGGCGTGTAAATATGGCTCCGGCGCTGGTGCCTAGCCCAACAGTATCACCGAATAGACCTGTGGTTGTGCCAAGTCTGACTGCATTGAGCGAGCCGGTTAAACACACTGGAGCTATGCCTTCTCCTGTCGCCTTCAAGCCGTTGCTGGCGACAGGACCAGTACCTCTGCCTGAGCGGCACGAGCAGGGCTCTGGACTGCCTGGTGCTCCTGCGTTGCAAAAGCTTGCCAGCGCAACTCCCGTAGCTGTACTGGTTGTGTCTCCGAGATCTGGTATGACCGGTGCTAATGGTGCGATCGGTAGTGGACCGCCGACAATGGTGCCGGTAGCTACTGGACATGATGTTGGCCCTGCCGGCAATCCGTCGCCGGTGCTGCGCAATTCATCAGGTGGTGGCACAAAAGGGATGTCTGACCGATACCAGCCGACACCGTTGAGGATGGGTGGAAGTTCAGGTACAGGCATTGGCAAGTCAAACGGGACTGTTCTGGCAGTAAACCCGGTTGGCACCAGTGATACTGGCGGCAGCCAGGGTAAGATCGGCTCACCCACCGTAGATACCAGAAAGGAATATTCAGAGAGAGCGCGCCAGGAGCCAAACTGGGGGCCGTATATGGACTATCTACAGCAGCGGATAAAACATTCCTGGTTCCCTCCGACCGGCATGCAGTCTAAGAGGGTAATTGTAATGTTCAAGGTTCATAGTGATGGCACGCTCTCGCACCTTGTGCTGCACAAAACATGTGGTTCGTCTCTTGCCGATCTGGCTGCTTTGAAGGCTGTTGAGACAGCTGCTCCGTTTCGGCAGCTGCCGGAAGGTGCAGATGAAGATGCCGATATTCAGTTCACCTTTGACTACAACGTGTTTGGGGGAGGGCATGGCGAGTTCCGGCGGTTCTAGCATCAGTGCCAGACAACCCTGGTATAGTGAGAATGACTAGTGACTATCTGGTGCGCAGTATCTCTAATAGCAGCTCTTCAAAAGCTTCTTTCTGAATTGATGTAGCTACTTTGACTTTGCGCCCACCGAAGAGCGCCCCGGAGAGCTTGCCTGTGCTTCGCCCGCTGGTAGCTATTTCTACGCGCATCTCCTTGAATGTGAAGATCTCAGGAGCAATGGTTGCGGCAGCTGTAATTGTGTCCCAGAAATAATATTCAAATCCTTTGACAAGCGACCAGAGTTTGGTGGCAAGAATCGAGGCATTAAACCTGTCTGCCTGCTTCTCCAGGCGGGCAAGGAAGTCTTTAGTGACAGGCAGTTCGTTAGTTGTGTCAAGAGGAATGATTTTGACTGCAACTCCCAGATCCAGAATTGCTTTAGCTGCTGCCGGATCTGCATAAAGATTCCATTCTGCGCTGCCGTCGTGTCCTTGCTCTTCAACATTGCCAGGCACATGGAGGGCACCGCCCATGATGACAAACTCGGACACTTTACTTTTCAGTTCTGGTGCGGCTTTAAAAACTGTGGCCAGATTAGTCAGAGGACCTGTAACAACTAGCGTGACCGGTGCTCTGGAGTGAGTCAGACAGTCTGTTATGACTGCTTGTGACTTGCGTCCTTTCCCTTGCTGATAAAGCTTCTTCAGGGTGATTTCGCTAAAGAGAGGCAGCTCGTTCATAATGTAGCTTTCACGGCGCCAGTTGTCCGGAAACGGGTTGGGAACCGGATCTTCACTATAGGCTACTTCGGCTCCTTCCAGATCCAGGTAGGTGGCCATTTTTAATAGTGCTTCAAAAGATTGGATAGCATAACAATCTCCGTCAGTGATTGTTATTGCCTGTAGGTCTATCTGAGGGGATAGCCACAGAAGCAGGCAACTCAAGAGATCATCGACGTGTCCGTCGTTGTCATGAAGAACCGGTATCGGCATTTAGGACTCGCAGGTAAGGATTATGCTAAGTTTACTTCCCTGCTGGCGTATTTTCATTAGTTCATCTATTTCAGGTGCGAATCTCGTTGCACGGGTCCACTGTTTGGCTTGCCTTCTTCCTCGCTTGCCAAGTCAGCAAGCAGTGTCTGGTGCCGCTGCACAGCACGGTTTGCCAGCAGAGTCTCGTTGACCACCAGTGCTGGCAGTGCCCACACTACGCTCTTTTAGAGAATGCCCAATTCCATCTTGGCGTCATCGCTGCACATGGTGTGTGGGTTCCAGGGTGGGCTCCAGACAAGTTGCACCTTGGGAGCTGTTACCCATGGCAGCGAAGACAGAGTCTGGTGGACCTGCCCCTGGATGACCGCACCTAATGGGCAGGCAGGGCTGGTAAGTGTCATTGTCACTGTAACTTCTCCGGAGTCTCCTACAGCTATGCCATACACCAGACCAAGCTCGACTATGTCTATGCCCAGCTCCGGATCAACAATGGTCCTCAAGTGCTCGCGCACTACATCCTCTTGTATGGAAGTCATCAGCTACCTCTGTTTGTTCGCTGCAGCTTAATTGGTCAACAGGGGGATCAGATATTGTCCGATGCCCCATCTTGTGAACGTGCCTGCTCAATTGCCTCCAGGAGGGTATTCCAGGGCAAAAGAGCACACTTGATTCTCACTGGGTACTTCTTGACACCCTGGAGAGCTTCGAGATCTTCAAGCTCTTCCGGAAGGATGACTTCTTGAGAGCCCCCCAGCATCATGTTTTTGAAGATGCTGGCTGTTTTGACAGCCTGCTCGAGAGACTGGCCCTTGACTGCTTCGCTCATCATAGAACCGGATGCCATATTGATTGAACAACCGTGAGCATCCAGCTTGATGTCGGCTATAGAGTTGCTGTCTACGCTTATATAAACAGTGATCTCATCACCGCACAGCGGGTTGACCCCTTCGCTTTTGACAGTGGGAGCAACAAGCTCTCCCTGGTTTCGCGGATGGTGGTAGTGATCAAGGATTGTTTCCCGGTAAAGGTCATCTGCAAGCGACATGTCCCATAACCCTATCTGCTTCCTGCAACGCGTCAAGAAATAAATCTATCTCTTCTTTTGTATTGTAGATGTAAAAACTGGCCCTGGCCGTACCTGTAACCTTCAGATCTCGCATTAGAGGTTGACAACAATGGTGACCGGCGCGAATTGCTATTCCTGCGTCATTGAGAATCTGCCCAATGTCATGAGGATGGACGTCGGCAAAATTGAATGAGATTACTCCACCACGACAAGTGGCATCGCCCGGTCCATACACTGTGGCATCAGGAATCTCGCTCAAGCGACCAAGAGCGTAGCCAGTCAGGTCTATTTCGTGTGCTCTTATGTTGTCCATGCCAAGTTTTTGCAGATAGTCTATTGCAGAACCAGTGGCGATTACGTCAGCTATATTTGGTGTGCCGGCTTCAAACTTGTACGGCAGTTCGTTAAAGCGCACTCGATCGCGCCACACTGCACTTATCATGTCGCCGCCGGAGAGGAAAGGTGGCATGGCTTCGAGCAGTTCCGCACGGCCCCAGAGAATGCCGACTCCTGTCGGTCCCAGCATCTTGTGACAAGAAAACACCAGAAAATCACAACCTAGTTCACTGACGGATGTCTTAAGATGCGGCACCCCTTGTGCTCCGTCTACAATAAGAAGAGCTCCACGGGCGTGAGCCAGATTTCCCAGTTCTCTAACGGGAGTGATGGTGCCAAGCACGTTGGACATCATGGTAACAGCCACAACTTTGGTGCGCGGTCCTATCACTGCTGCTGCCTGTTCCAGATCTATCAGCCCATCTGGTGTCAGTTCAAGATAAACCAGCTTGGCACCACGTTCGGCAGCCAGGAGCTGCCAGGGCACCAGATTAGAGTGGTGCTCCATTGCTGAAAGGACAATCTCGTCGCCAGGAAGGATGTTTGTTCGTCCCCAGCTGTAAGCGATAAGGTTTAGAGCCTCTGTGGCGTTACGCGTGAAGATGACGCAGCGAGACTCAGGCGCATCAATAAACTCTCTAACTTTTTCTCGAACACCTTCGTAAGCAGATGTTGCCTCTTCAGAAAGGGTGTGGATGCCGCGGTGGATATTGGCGTTGTAACCTTCGTAATAGCTTTGCAGCGCTTGTATTACGCATCTCGGCTTCTGCGATGTAGCAGCATTATCAAGATATATAAGCTGCTTGCCGTTGACCTGGCGCTCCAGGATAGGAAAGTCTTTACGTATCTCTTGCACATCAATCATGGGAGCAGATACCTACAAATAGCTCTCCGTCACGCAGCTCCACTTCATACGCAGGTATCGGGCGAACTGCAGGAAGACACAGAGCCTTGCCTGTCTTTATGTCAAAGCGAGCTCCATGGCGGGGACATTCAATCATATGATCTGAAAGTTCACCTTCACCTAAAGGTCCATCATCGTGAGAGCAGAGATCAGCAACAGCATAGAATTTCCCTTCAGTGTGACAGAGAGCTATACGCTTTCCTTGCACCACAAACACTTTGACCGTTCCTTCCGGGAGATCGCAGGGAGAACAGACTTTGATAAACTCGGCTGTCATTTCTGTTCACCCGCTGATTGCTTTCTGCTGTCACGATCGTGCGCTATGAGCTTGCTGGCAATTGCTGAGCCGACCCAGGCAATAGCTGGTTTGTGGTCGAACTTCGCCATTACTGTTGTAAAGAAACCTAGCACAATAAGCTCTTCAGCTTCAGCGGCGGTGAGCCCTCGGCTCATCAGATAAAAGACCTGCTCCTGGTCCACCGGTCCTACTGTGGCACCATGCGAGCATCTGACATCGTCAGCCAGAATCTCCAACTTGGGAATGGAATCAGCTTTTGCACCGCTTCCGAGAAGCAGGTTTTTATTTGACTGGTAGGCGTCAGTGCGCTGGGCTTCCCGGTCCACGCGGATAATGCCCTGGTAGATGGAAGTGGAAGAGTCTTTCAAGGCGGTCCGGAAATGAATGTTCGATCTTGTATCAGGCGCGTTATGCTCTTCGATCGTATTGAAAGAGTACTTCTCGTTGTCAGCACCTAAAACGACGCCTGCAACCTCTGCAGATGCGCCCTGCCCGTTCAAGTAAGTGCTGATCTCTCCTTTGACCAGTCTACCGCCCAGTGCTGCTGTCAGTGAGGTGAAGCTGGCGTCTTTATTTAGCCATGCTCTGGTGTTGGTGACTGAGTAAACGGCAGGGCCAAACTCGGTCAACTCAAGATAGGATACATGAGCGGCTTGCTCAATATGGATATCGACCAAGCCGGCGTGCAAAGCGGTATCGACAGCCTGACTGAGAGGTGCTGTGACAGAGTGAAGTAGCGTCACTCTGCTGCCTTCGCTGGCCACAACCAGTAGCCGGGGGAGAACTGCACCGTCTGCAATACCAGATGAGCGATAATTGACTGATGTGAAGGAGAGTAGTGGATTTGCAATCTCTACTCCTGGCGGCACAAAGAGAAAAAGACCACAGTTAAACCATGATTTGATCAGATTGGTGAATTTGTCATCGTTTAAGTCAGCCGGCTCACCGAGGTAGCGGCGCACTTTGTCGCCGTGAGTTTTTAGTGCTGTCTCTATGTCACAAAAAACGACGCCTTTGTCTGCCAGTTCAGAGTCCAGCTTGAGATAAGCTGGTGTACCAGCTTCTTGTATGAGTACCCCGGAGTGGCTGCTCAAACTGTCCAGTGCCGGTATTACCCAGGGACTGACAGAAGCTGAGGCTTCCGGTGAGTGAAAGTCGACTGCTCTGAGATCTGCAAGATTGAGCCCACTTATGTCAGTGCGATGCCAGCCGTCGTCGCGAATGCCTGGCAGTTGTGTGGACAGATAAGACTCCCAGGAAGCCAGACGTGCTTCTTTCATCCAGGTTGGCTCTTCGCGCCTTTTCGTCGGGTCATCAACCTGAGTGGCAGTGCTTACTGTTTTTTGTTCAGCCATTGTTTCTCCAGGATCTTTTTTATCTGCGCCTGTCAGCGTTGACTATTTGTGACACAGGCAGGATTGCGGACTTATCCTACCGAGCCTTCCATCTCAAGAGCTATGAGACGATTGAGCTCAACTGCATATTCGAGTGGCAACTCTTTTGTGAAAGGCTCCAAAAAGCCGTTGACTATCATGGTGATTGCTTCAGCTTGCGTAAGCCCGCGACTCATTAGATAAAAAAGCTGTTCTTCACCGACTTTTGACACAGTTGCTTCATGCTCTATTGTCACTTTGCTCTCATCTATTTCCATAGTTGGATAGGTATCAGAGCGAGACTTTTCGTCGAGCAGCAAAGCATCGCAACGCACGCTTGATTTGACTCCTGTAGCTTGCGGATAGACTTTTATCAACCCCCGGTAAGAAGCACGCCCGCCATCTTTAGAGATTGACTTGGAGACGATGATTGAGGTTGTGTCTGGGGCCACATGCACCATCTTGGCTCCGGCATCCTGATGCTGACTGCTGCCGGCAAATGCTATGGAGAGCACTTCGCCGTGAGCTCGCGGACCAACCAAAAAGATTGACGGGTACTTCATAGTCAACTTAGAACCAAGGTTGCCGTCTACCCACTCAACACGGGCGTCTTCGTGGGCAACTGCCCGTTTGGTTACTAGATTGTAAACGTTCTTAGACCAGTTCTGGATGGTCGTATAACGAATATGAGCGCCAGGTTTGGCGATAAGTTCAACTACTGCTGAATGTAACGAGTCTGAGGAATACACAGGAGCAGTGCAGCCTTCAATGTAATGAACATAACTGCCAGGCTCGGCAATAATGAGAGTGCGCTCAAACTGCCCCATATTCTCTGTGTTGATACGGAAGTATGCTTGCAGCGGAATCTCGACTCTCACTCCGGCAGGCACCCAGACAAAGCTGCCGCCAGACCATACAGCTGAGTTTAAGGCAGCAAATTTATTGTCAGCAGGCGGGATGATAGTGCCGAAGTGTTCGCGGATGATATCTTCATGCTCTTTCAATGCGGTGTCCATATCGAGGAAAATGACACCTTGCTTTTCAAGATCTTCACGGATAGAGTGATAGACAACTTCGGATTCATACTGGGCTGTTACTCCGGCGAGAAACTTGCGCTCGGCTTCCGGGATGCCGAGGCGGTCGAAAGTTCTCTTGATGCCCTCAGGTACTTCATTCCAGTCGCGTTCCTGCCTATCAGTAGCACGGACAAAATAATGGATATTCTGGAAGTCAATGTCGTTTAACAGCTCTGTGTTGCCCCAGGTCGGCATCGGTTTTTTCAGGAATATATCAAGGGCGCGCAAGCGAAACTTGAGCATCCATTCCGGCTCATTTTTCATAGCCGAGAGTTTATTGACAATTTCAGCAGTCAGCCCTTTACCTGATTTAAAAGAATAATCTTCCTTGTCATGAAAGCCGTACTTGTAATCGTCTCCCACTGCGCGAAGATCAAATGGTTTGGTTACTTCAGCAGCCATAAAAGCCTCCTTGCCGGCTAGACAACCGGAGCTGGTGCTACCCAGTCATAACCACGAGCTTCCAGCTGGTGAGCTAGCTCGCTGCCTCCGGACATGACAATCTGTCCGTCTTGCATGACATGAACATAGTCTGGGGTTATGTAGTTCAAGAGGCGTTGGTAGTGTGTAATAAGCAAAATAGCCACATCTGGACCGGTCATCGAGTTGATGCCGGAGGCAACTGTCTTTAAGGCGTCAATATCCAGTCCTGAGTCAGTTTCATCAAGAACAGCAAGATCGGGAGCGAGCAACTCCATCTGCAGAATCTCAAGACGTTTCTTTTCACCGCCGGAAAAGCCATCGTTTATATAGCGAGAAAGGAAGTCATCCTTAATATTAAGGGAGGACATTCTGTTTCTCAGCTCTTTGCGGAACTCTTTGACAGGCACGTCTGTCCCGCGTCGGGACTTGACAGCAGCTCTTAAGAAATTGGAGACAGAGACACCAGGTATGGCGACAGGGTATTGAAAAGCCAGATAAATGCCGGAGCGCGAACGCTCGTCAGCTGCGAGCGCTGTCAGATCAGAGCCTTTGTACCAGATCTGCCCGGCAGTCACCTTGTAGCGCGGGTGCCCCATCAATGTGTAAGACAGGGTTGACTTGCCTGAACCGTTGCGCCCCATCAAGGCATGTATCTCGCCGCGGCGGACGGTTAGACTAACACCCTTAAGAATCTCTTTGTCATCGACCCGTACATGTAAGTCCTTTATTACTAGAATCTCTTCTTTTTCAGTCATCTTGCCTCTAAGTAATGGGGACCGTGATTTAGGGTGTCAGCAGACGTTTCCTTGCCAAGCACAACCTTAAAAGTAAACAATCTTTGGTCCTGTGGCTTTTACAGATATTATAGTATCAAAATTAGAGAAGAACATTTCCGCAGTTAACGATCCTTTATTGCTTCCAGCAGGTTGCCCGGCAGCAGTCCAGAAAGGTTCAGGTGGGAATGTTGCTGAAACGGTCTAAATAGAGCGTTTGCCAAAGGCAGGATACAAAGGAAGCTGAGATTAATATGACCAGACAGCTTGGAGATATTCCTGAAAATACCCATGAGGCCTTGCTTTTGCACCTCAAACGGCGTGGTGAAATGTCTGTTACCGACTTGTGTGACTTGCTGGGAGTAACGGCTATGGCAGTGAGGCGACATCTGTCGGCTTTGCAACAGGAGAAGCTGGTCGCTTCACGAACTGTCCGCCAGGGTCGAGGAAGACCAACCTATCGCTATCATCTGACTGATGAGGCTAACAGCAGACTTTTCCCTTCCGGTGCGTTGAGTTTAACTCAGGATATTCTCGAAGCTGTCTTCGACCAGAGCGGACATAAAGGTGTTATGGACCTGCTTACGCTCAGACAGGATCATCTGGCCCGTAAACTAAAAGACAGACTGGCAGGCAAGACTTTGCGCCAGCGAGTTGAAGAGGTGTGCAAGTTTTTCTCGGAAAACGGTTTTATGACCGACTATGAGACTGTGCCTGACGGTGATTTTGTCATTTTTCAGCATCACTGCGCTGTAGCTAATCTGGCTCATCAGTATCGTGAGCTGTGTGTGCTTGAGCCGAGACTGATTGAGCAGCTGCTAGGCGTTACAGTGACGCGTCAGAAGCATATGTTAGGCGATGACCTGGTGTGCGGTTATCTCGTTAGTGCCGCTGGTGATTCTTCTTCTGTGAACAATCAGCTACGCCAGGAGTGCGAATAGGTTGAGTTTCTAGATTTAGACAGACGGCTCATAACGTTTATGGCTCCACATCAAGATCGTTATGCTTCAAGCAGATTGGATCTAGATCCCCTTCAACTCTCCATATTTAGGAGGTGTGGTTAAAGGCAAAACTGAGAGCTTGACAAAGTTTGTCGCTCCGCGGGCAGCAATTGGCAGTCCGCCTGTGATGACAATTGTGTCGCCATTGCCAACTATCCCTTTGCGGAGCAAAGTTTCTTCGACCAGAGCCAGCGTCGACTCAGAGTCGCTCACGTCGGTGAGCATTATTGGTGTGACACCCCAGTTGATAGAGAGCTGGTAGTAAACATAATCGTCCTGGACGAGGGCAATTATGCGGTTGGGTGGGCGGAATTGAGAGATCCAGCGTGCTGATGCTCCAGACTTGCTAAAACAGGCGATTGCTTTTGCTTTCATGTCCACCGCCATGTCGCAGCCGGCGTGAGCAACTGCGTGAGCCGATGTGGGCAGATCGTGCTTCTTCAGTTGAAAGTCCATACTTGACTCTGCCGCCAGGGCGATACGATTCATCATCTGCACTGCTTCGACGGGATAGCATCCATTTGCTGTCTCGCCAGAGAGCATGACTGCATCGGAGCCATCAAAAATGGCGTTGGCCACATCTGACGCTTCGGCTCGTGTCGGACGGGGATGCTCAATCATCGATTCAAGCATCTGTGTTGCCGTGATGACCGGTTTGCCTTTCAAGTTGGCCTTTTTGACAATTAGCTTTTGAACTGGCGGCACCGCTTCTGGAGGTAGTTCAACCCCTAAATCGCCACGGGCAATCATGACACCATCTGCGACATCAAGAATCTCGTCAAGGTGCTCTAGCGCCTGCGGCTTCTCTAATTTAGCGATCACCAGCGGCGGTGGCCAGTGATCGCCAATGAGGCTCTTCAATGTGACGATATCTTCGGGATCTCTGACAAATGAGAGAGCCACGAAGTCGACATCCTGTGTCAACCCAAATGCCAGATCAGCCCTGTCTTTTTCAGTCAACGCTGGGATAGACAGGCGCACGCCAGGCAGGTTTATACCTTTTTTGTCTTTGAGAATTCCACCTGTTACGACTTCGCAAACAACATCCTCGCTGCCACTCTCGTGCACGAGCAGCTCGATCAATCCGTCATCAAGAAGGATGGTATCACCGGGACGCACTTCATGAGGAAGTGAGGAGTAGTTGGTGCTTACTATCTCAGAATTGCCTTCGATGGCGCGGTTGGTTAAGGTAAATTTCTGACCTGCTTTGAGCTCTGGATAGATACCACCAGCCATCTTACAGGTTCTGATTTTGGGTCCGGAGAGATCAAGCAGAATGCCTATAGAGCGGTCGATGCGCTTGCTTGCTTCACGTGTACGCCTGACGATTGTCTCAACTGTTGCATGATCCGCATGAGAACAGTTGATTCTCACAACGTCAATACCAGCTTCTATGAGCTTGTCCATTACAGCAGGATCATTACTGGCAGGGCCGATGGTGGCAATAATTTTTGTTCGACGCATTAAAGAAAATCCTAAGAAAGCTGTCCGATAAATGATTGTTTATGTATTTGGTCTTGGCAGCGGTTGTTATGAGGAGATTTAAAGAGCATGACATGTATTTTGTGCATATAATGACTCATACTTCTTAATCCATTTTTCTGCAACCATACTCGGCTGGTTCTCACTACTTTGCCGGGCTCATCAAGCAAAGGTACACCAGTCTTGTCCCTAGGAAGGCCTTCGTGCTTATGTATTTGAAGAAACATCAACGGCTTGTGCCTCCGGTGACGTTGATTGTAGCGTTGCTGACTGTTTTTCTGCTCTCGTGCGCTGCTGCCTGGTGCGAATCGACTCTCTCCGCAGGCGATCTCCAACGTCTTGAAGCTGGAGAAGTGTTGCTCGACTCCGATGTGCAGGGAAGCAAACTACCGCTGGTGCAGGGCAAAATCTTAATCAAATCAAGGCCGGATGCGGTCTGGAGTATAGTCGTCAACCCTGCCGAAGTGGCAGGAAAGATTCAGAAACACATTAAGAACTTTCGATTTTTGAGAGATACGCCGCAAGATTCAATTTTGGATTGTCAGGTGGAGATGGCAAGTTTTTTGCCCCGGTTCAATTATGTTGTTGAATCGACATACGAGCCGTGTAAGCGTATCGAGTTTTGGCGGGTTGGTGGTGCACTGCGAGACTTCCGCGGGTACTGGCTCTTTGAGCCGCGCGATCATGGCAGTAAGACTCTTGTGACTTACGCTATGTATCTGGATCCAGGCTTCTTTGTGCCGCAGTGGATTATCAGGCAGGGGCTCAAACGTGAACTTCCAGGCACTCTAGACGGCATCAGAAGCCGGGTCGTTGAAGTCGAAGTGCAAGCCAATACTGCTATTGTGCATCGCCTGGGCAAAGCTCACAGCTAATTTTACTCTGTTGCCGGCTGGAAGCACTTTGGACAGACGTCGGGGAAGCAGTTGTCTATCTCTTCAATAGCGGCAAGCTTGGTTTCGTCAATGTTATTGCCATTGACCATAGAGAGAAGATCATTGAAGCGTTGGTTGTGATCGTTAAAACGCTCGGTCGCATACTGTTTTGCCTGCCCGGTTGTAACCAGGAACGGCCAGTCGCTGGATTCAAGGAGAAGCAGCTCGCGTGCTGCCTGCTTTAAGGCCCGTCCAACCAGCCCGCCCCCGGCTCCCTGGCACTTCACTGCCACCTGTTCCATGGCGCGCTCAGCATCATGGATTATTGGCCACATCCACTCAGTGTCGTTATTTAACCAGACCTGCCAGTGCCCACCAGATCCCCAGGATGATTCAGGAAGCTCTATTGCTCTTGTGGGTGGATAGGATTGCAGATACTCGGAGGCGGTGCACATGGTTACAGCTGTGTAGTTTTTCAGCTTGCGAATGACATCTTTAATGAAAGCCATACCTTCAAACCACCAGTGCCCGAACAGCTCAGTGTCGAAGCTCACCATCATGAGACCGGGTTCGCCAGTTTCCTTAAGATGGTCTGTGAGAGTTTGCTGAATGAGCCCGACATAGTGATCAGAGTTTTCTCGCACTCTGCTTGCTGCTGACTCGGGGCTGTAAAGCTCTTTGGCACCCAGGTCTGTTTTAGTTGAAGTCAACTTCCAGTAATGGAGCCCTGATACATCGTCCTTCTTGTGAAACTCTCTGTAGTTGCCGTCACCAGGGTAGCCGTGTTCGGCTGACCAGACCTGGAAGCCACCTGCCTCATGCCGACCCATTACTGCTACCGGGTAGTCTTTGAGGAAAAATGCCTCGAATGTGTCCAACCCTGTAGCTGGTCGCTCGGCAACAGGGATGTACTGGACTGAGCCGTATGGACCAAAGTCACGCCTGAGTTGAACTGTTTGTCCGCCTTTAATTACAAACGATTCAGTGAAAAAGTATTTCAGACCGTTCTGATAAAGCCACTTTTCAATACCGGCACGTTTATCGTCAGCAGGACGGTAAGCACATTCTGGCAGCCAGCAGCCTCTGGGCGCTCGCCCAAAATGGCGTTTGTAAGAGTCTATGCCGGTCTTATACTGGCACTTGAGAGATGAATCGGTTGCTAACAAAGGTGAGAAACAGTGTGTAGCTGCCGATGTTGTAATTTCAATTGCCCCTAAATCTTGAAAGTGACGGAAAGCACCGACTACATCACGATTCCAGCGCTTTGTGTAGGCGTTATAAATACTTTCAAACCAGTGGAGATAATAACGGGCGAGGTGTAAAAGGTCCGGACTTGGCATCTTGCCACGTGGCGAAAATCGCTCTTCGTCACTGCGGGCTGCTTCAATGCGTGTCTGCAAGAACTTCTCGAGCCCTTGCTTGAGATGCTCGTCAGCCATCTGTTCAGCCAGGATAGGTGTAATACCTATTGTTAGCTTGGCTTGAATTCCTTCTTCGTAAAGCTCGTCGAGAATTGTTAATAGCGGAATGTAGCTCTCCGTCATACATTCGTAAAAACTTTCTTCGCCAAACGGCCACATCCCTGCCTTGCGGTAGAAAGGGAGATGGCTGTGTAGCATCAAAACAAATGATCCAACGGTCAACTTCTCTCTCCTTTACAACAGAATTCCCGGCGACTGAGCCTGAAAATCCATAAAGTCCACTATATTAGGTGTGGCCGTTGAGGCGAACTGAAACCCAGATGACGAACATTGTTGGTGCTATCAAAGGCGGCTCCAATTGCTCGCAGAATACTAAAAATGAATAGTATCAAGCCAAATTTAATTTTTCTAGCAGCACGACCAAACTGTAACTATTCTTGAGGACAGGTGGTTGAGCATTTTGCTATTGTGATCTGCATGATGTCAGAAGTTGACCAACACACCAGCGAAAAGAAACCGAACGTTGCCAAAGCGCTTGCTGACGGACGGACTGCTGAAAATCGCGTTGTAAAGTTGCTTGAGAAAAACCCGCTTGGTATGACATTGCCGGAGATGGCCGGTGGTCCGCGGCAGCTCAAGAGGATTCGCAATTTGCGCCCGGTTCTAGCTGAAGCGATTAAGTCCGGTCAGGTCATGCCTGTAAGCCAGCGAGCCGGGCACACTGTCTACAGACTGGTTAAGTTCTTGAGCAATCGCTGACCGTTAGACCGGCAATGGAGGCGGCTGTTCATATAAGCTCTTTGAGTTTGTTGGCGAGTTGCTCGGCGTTGCCGCAGATCAAGAGAGTTTTGTCTCGACCGGTCTCACCGTGAAGTATGCTTATACAAGATTTAGGCACGCCGAAAGCTTTGGAAAGGAACTTGCATAAAGCACGGTTGGCCTCACCATCGACCGCTTTGGCTGCCAGGCGGAGCTTGAGGCGGTTACCTATCAGTCCTGCAAAACCTGTACTTGCTGCTGAGGGTAGGACATGGAGATTGACTTTGATTCCATGGCTTGACAATATGTACAGTGAAGTTTTCTCAGGAGGGAGCGACATCGATGGTTAACGTCGGTGAAATAGAGGTGGGAACTAGCAAACCACTAGTTATTATTGCAGGTCCATGTGTAATCGAGTCCTGGGAGCTTCTCTTCCATACAGCGTCGCATTTGAAAGAGATAGCCCGCGAGTTGGGATTCCCTCTCATTTTTAAGTCTTCATACGATAAAGCCAATCGTACGTCAATAGATACATTTCGCGGACCCGGTCTCGCAAAAGGGCTGGAGATGCTATCTGAGATTAAGCGCAAACTTGGCATCCCTTTATTGAGCGATGTTCATGAAGTGGCGCATTGTGCAGCTGCTGCAGCAGTGCTTGATGTCTTGCAAATACCGGCATTTCTTTGTCGGCAAACAGACCTGGTGGTGGCAGCTGCTAAAACAGGCAAAACAGTAAATATTAAAAAAGGGCAGTTTGTAGCTCCAGCTGAGATTCTTTACAGTGTGCACAAAGCAACTGCGTCTGGCAACAATAATGTTTTTGTCACTGAGCGTGGTACTACATTCGGGTATAACAATCTGGTGGTTGATTTCCGTTCCATTCCAATTATTCAAAAGGAAGGTGTACCGGTAGTGTTTGACTGCACTCACTCAGTGCAGCTCCCCGGAGGAGGTGGTGGCAAGTCGAGTGGGCAACGCCAGTTTATTCCCACTTTGGCCAAAGCTGCAGTAGCTGCAGGTGTAGCCGGACTGTTTCTGGAGGTTCACCCGCAACCTGATCAGGCTTTAAGTGACGGTCCTAATCAGGTCTGCCTGGATCAGGTAAAGGAGCTGCTCTGCCAGTGCCTGAAGATACATCAAATTGTGAGCTCTTTGCCTGACCTGGAGCTTTTCGGGCAGGGCAGACAGGTTGCCGTTGGGCAACAGTTTACTCCAGTGTCTTAAGATATAATCCTCGACAGTGGCAGGCTATCTAATGAATCAAACTGCTGCTCAATTGATTGTTTTGTCACTGATGGCGGCTAACTTAGCTGGCAGAACGCCTGCTTTAGCTGCTTCTATGGAAGGGCAGACAGGTGTGCAGAGCTCTGCAGCGTGCCAGTCAGGATATACGGACGCCCGTCACCTGTGTGAAGAAGCCGCTCCATCTGCAAAGGTGAAAACAGCTCCTGGGCTGGAGCCAAGTGCAGGGCAGATTCCGCCAGAGATGACTGTGTATGCGGTTGTAAGTAAAGCGATTCTTGCTTATGGTGGCAAGGAGAATCTGGCTCGGCTGGATGGGAATTTCATCTGTTTCGGTCAGGAGAAAGTTGTCTCTTCTGGCGTGACAAATGAGATGACATTTCGGCAGGTGCGTAATGGCGCCCAGTTGCGCATAGAACTAATCTCAACAGACACAACCGCTCCCTGTTGTACTGTGTATGACGGGGTGATTGGTTGGAAAGTCAACGGGAAACTGACAACGGATCTTCCTGGTGATGCAGTTGCCGTGCTGAAGGAAGATAGAGATCGCCAGCCTTTTGTAATTGCTCATTGGGGTGAGTCTGGTTATCTTTTCCGCCTATTAGGACGCACTGCTTATAAGCAGATTCCTGTCTATTCAATAGAAGTTAGTCATGGTGATCATAGTGCTACTACACTTTTTCTTGACCAGAGCAACTATCTGGTAGTCGGCTCCAGCTACAGCCGAGCCGGTGTAACAGCTGGCAGTCAGATGGTAGTAGATACTGAGTATCTGGAGTATCGTCCTGTGGAAGGTGCAATGGTGCCGTTTAAACTGGTTCAGTCAGTAAACGGCAAAGAGTCACTGGCGCTTACGCTCTCTGGTGCACAGCTGCACGGGAATTGCGACGAACTTCTATTTAAGCGGGCCGGCGAGCAGGGAGCTGTCCGGCTATCTAAGGCGGTTGTTGTGCCGGTCGAATATACGCAGGGAGAGCTTATCGTCAAAGTCGGACTCAACGGTGGCGAGCCTATGGAGTTTCTGCTTGATACTGGAGCGAGCGATTCTATAGTTGACAGGCGTGTTGCTGCAGAGCACTTCTTAGACAAGCAAGGGCAGTTGAATATTGTTGGAGCATCCGGAGCGGTTGCCACCAACAGTTCTGTCATTCGCAAGTTGGGATTGGGCGCTGTGGTGCTAAATGACGTGCCGGCACTAATACTTGATTTAAGCCCGCAGTCCAAGCAGCTTGGTCGCGGGATTGCTGGCATAATAGGGCTAAATGTTCTCAGCCAATTTGCAGTGACTATTGATTATGCCAAGCAAGTTATCATCCTGAGTGACAGTGTTGATTATCAGGTGCCTGCTGGTGCACAGACTGTGGTTCTAACGCCTCAGGGCGGTTTGCTCGTTAAGGCTTCTTTGCATGGTGTTGATCAACAACAATTTTTGATGGATACAGGTGCTGCTTTCAATCATCTACCTGCAGTTGTGGCAGGCAAATATTTACAAGGGGCGCCGCCACACTTAACTGAAGGCACAGGGCTGGATGGCAAACCGGTTCGTCTCGGTACTCTAATTATGGATACTGTGACTATAGGCAAGCTGTCGGTGTCTAAGGTCAACTTCACTTATCCGGTTGGACAGGTCGGGAGCACCGGTGGAGGATTTATCCAGAGCGCTCCAGTAGGCGTTCTCGGTAATCCGTTCTGGCGGAATTTTATTGTCACAATTAACTGCCGCTCGCAACAGCTTATCTTGCAAGCGCTCATGCCGGGCAAACATTCCGGTGGTGTGATGGAGGATTTAGCAGCTGGCGACAGGAAGCTTATCGTCTATCGGGACTACAGAGCTGCTGAACTGATTTTCCAAAAGGCTTTTGCTGCATCGGTTGCAGCTGGCGATCAAAAAAGCGAGTGTAGAGTGCTGGGACGGTTGGGCAGCTTACATCGGGTATTGGCGCATGACTTAAACAGACCTGAGCAAGCCAAAGTTGCTTATCAATATTTCAATAAGGCTCAGCAGTTGGCTCGCAAAGTTGGCGATCGTGAAGGTGAAGGGCGGATCCTTGCTGACTGGAGCTTGCTCCTAAGCGACAACGGACAGTCTTTAGCGGCTGGACAGACAATGCAATCTGCACTGCTCATAAGTCCCAACGATCCTTTTGTCAATGTGGACAATGCGGTGCATCTTTATCGCGCCCAAATGTATAGTGACATGCAGAAATATGTCGATAAAACCTTGTTTTTGGATCCCTCCAACTGGCAGGCTCTCTGGTATCAGGTCAAATTAAGCGGAATGTATATGGATACTGTAAAGCAGGTAAACACGCTAAAGGAGATATTGCGGTTTTATCCCTGGTCTAAATTAGCGAAAGAGAAGCTGACAGCTTTAGGCGGTTAACGGCACCATTTCCTGATAACGCTTATGGGTTCAGCTTCTGCTTAAACTGTTACTTGCACGCTTCTTTGGTTGATGATGCTGCTGCTTGAACTTTTCTGGCAGTTTAAGGCTGCGTGCTGGCTGGTTGGCTGAGAGTGCTGGCAGATGAGAGTGCATATTCTTTTACAGCTCCTGAAAGCCTGGTGAATTTTGGAGTGAAATAATATTTGCGCATCTCCTCATAAGCCTGATCGTAGCTGAAATGGTCATGCGTGACGCGCCAGATGCCAACGAGACACCCGGTGCGGTCTGATCCATGAGCACAGTGTACAAAGACCGGTCCCGACGTTGCTCCTTTCTGGGCTGCTTCTACAGCCTGGATAAATGTGTTCACCTGCCTTTCAGTAGGAGGTTGGCTGGTCATAGGTAGATTTATATATTTGAGACCGAGCTTCTCTGCAAGTTGACCTTCGTCATAATGTTGTTCTGATAGTCCTCTCAGGTCGATTATGGTTGACACCCGTTTGTTCTTTAGCTGTTGTAAACCTTCTTGTGTAGGCTGCCCGCCTCTCAATAAGTACTGATGGACCTCATGAAAGTTGGGGAGATCTCCAGTTTGCTCTCCATAGTAATGGTCAGGCGCTTTTCTAGCTTTCTGGAATGATCTATCTAATTGCTGCTGGGTGTTTTGAGCGCTGCCAGGAGTTAATACTGCCGTGAACAAAATCATGCAGAGCAAAGGTCTCAAGATGAGCGTATGACAGCCTGAGTGTGTTGCTGTGTTTTCTGCTCTTCTTAATTCTGGGTAGGGCATTGTGTACTTCCTCGCTTTCCACTGATGCTGTGGCAATAAGGATGGCCAGTTGAGCTTGGTGTATATTGGTTGTCTATTATTTTGACAGTTATCTGAGCGGATTGAACTTTTTTTGTTGCCCTGCCGTCTAACTTATTGAAACTGAAAAACTGGCTGGAGAGATGCCGTGGACCTTAGCGACGAGGCCCTAATCGAGAGTTTTCGCAAGACTAAGGACTTCAACCAGTTTGAGTTCTTAATCCGGCGTTATCAGAACCGCATATACAGCATAGCATTCAGGATTTTAGGCAATATTGAGGAGGCTGAAGAGGTGGTGCAGGAGACTTACATTAAGGTGCATCAAAACCTTGATCGCTTCCGGCGACAGTCGTCGTTTGGAGCCTGGATATTCCGCATTACCCACAATGTTTGTGTCGATACACTCAGATCTAAACGCCGGAAGCGAGGATTTTTATTTCTCTCCTTTGATCCGCATTCAGGGCAAGAATTTGACGATTATTCAGAGAGTTCTACTCAAGTGGTTACTCAACTGGCTGACGATAGACCTTGCCCTGATGAACAAATGGATACAAAAGAGAAGCTGGAGATGATTGAATCGTGTCTGAAGCAGCTGCCTGATGCGCAGCGTATGGTCGTAGTGTTGCATGACATAGAGGGGTTTCAATATCAGGAGATTGCTGAGATTGTCAATACTAGTATCGGGACGGTGCGATCACGCCTTCACTACGGCAGACTCAAATTGCGTGAACTTCTGGCGCCTTACTTTTCTTCTGCCAATCCGGTATCTGTAGCAAGGAGATTGCCATGAGAGGAACTCTTACAGATTGTTCCCAGGTTGAGCTGGAGCTTGATGCCTTCTATGATGGCGAGCTCTCACCAGCTGTACGTCGTTTGGTTGAGCAGCATCTCGCAGCGTGTCCTGAGTGCCAGTCGAGACTGGAGGAGATTCAAAATCTGGTCACTTGCCTGAGTAGTCTGCCGCAAGTCCAACCAACAAAAGATTTAGCTAGATCTCTTCCCAACCTCCTTACTCAAAGAAGCAGGGGAAATCTAGTAGTGTGGCGACCGCTTACCTGGAGCGTGGTTGGTTTGGCGGCTGCAGTTGCACTCGTGGCACTGGTTTTCAGGATTTGCCCTGGCTCTTCGCTGCTTGTCTTAAAAGTGCCGGGTGTGAGCAGTCACGGATCTCAACAAACTGCACTGCCAGACGAGCAAGTTACAGCGGAACAGCCGGTGTTAAGTGAGTTGCAGTCAGAGGGTGTTCTTGGCGGCGTCAATGAGAGTACAAGGCAGGGAGCTCTCCCCTTGTCTGGACAGGATGAGGTCGCTGAACATGATGCTGCCAAATTAACAACAGAGAATGAGGGAGTTTCTCCCGGGTCCTCAATGGAAGTGGCCACCCTGGATGAAGGTGGACACTCAACAATTACTGGTGCACTTGGGTTGAGTACAGATGAGGACGGTCTTTATGCCATTAACCTTTAAGAGTTACTGGGCTATGAGAGGTTCGGGTAGGCTAAGCCTTCTGGGTTTTGCTGCCGCAGCATCTCTTTTGGTTGGACAGGTGGCACTGGCGGCGCCGCATCAGCGTGGCGGCGTCGCTGCCGGTACGCCACGCAATCAAGCCGGTCCCGGGACCCAGGAACCCCAGCGGCAGCCGCTAGCAAGAGCTGGGGGAGGCGGAGGTGAGGACACCGCTGGAGATGAACGGGGCGCTGGTGGTCGTGAAAGGAGGGCAGAGCCAGGTGGCGGTCAGGAGTGGAGAGAGGGACAAGAGCGCCCTTTTGATAGACGTGGCGGTACTGGGTCTGACAGTATGCGACGCGTTGCTGGAGTGCCACTTAATCTTCACAAACTGGGACTTTCTGACAGGCAGAAGCAAATTATTGTGGAGCTGCGTAAAAAAGATGCCGGGCGGGCGCATACTCTGAGACAAGATTTGCGTGAAAAACGCCTGGAGATGCGCCAGCTTATGTTTGATCCGGGAGCTACAGAAGCTCAAATCAAAAATAAGAGACGTGAACTCAGACAGATGCAGGATCAGATGGAAGAGATGCAGATTGAGGACTTTCTCTCACTGCGCTCAGTGCTCACGCCAGATCAACGCAAACGCTTGCCTGAGATTATGCCGTCTAATCACTCGCGAGTGCAGACGCAGCCACAACAGTCAGGAGGGAAGAGACAGGAGCATGTTAATTGAACTGTTCAAAGACAGATTATTTTTTTTTCTTGCCGCCCTTGTCTGCCCATTCGAGTAGGAAGTCCTCATCCGGAGGCGAAGCAGGCTTCTCCACACCGGACGCAGAGGACGCTTGCTCTTTAGGTTTCTCATTTGTCCTGGCAGATGGTTTTGTTGCTGGACGATAAGGTGGAGCCTGGCATCCAGGTTGATATCCAGATGGTGGTACTAGCGGAGGGAAGGAAGGGACAACTGGTGGTGGCGGCGGAACCAGTCCACCTGGTTTTTTATGAGTCTTTGCTTTGCCTTTAGGTTCTGGTGGTGGCGCAGGTTTAGTGGGAGACTTCGCCGTCTCAGCTTGGGTTGGCTCTGCTGAGACTGTGAGCTTGCCCTTAGATTCCGGCTGCGTGGCGCCTGCACCTGGAGCCTTCGCCTTACTTGCTGGAGACTGTTCAGGCTCGGTGGCTGGTTTAGCGTTTGGCTCTTCTTGAGGCAGAGCATCGGCAGGCGGAGACTGTGCCTTATGCGCCAGAGGCGGTTCAGGTTTGGCTTTTGATTTAGAGTTAGTCCCCCACTGAGGTTCTGCCCTCGGCTTAGTTCTGCCTTCCTGTTTTGCTGCCGTCTTAGATTTGGCTTCCAGCTTTGCTTTGGCTTTTGTCTGGAGAGCTGCCTTAATCTCTCTCCTATTTTTCTGTTTGACAGACTCAGGCTGCTTTACTGCTGGCTGAGCAGTAGGTGTCTGTTTAATGGGGCTCCACAGCTGTCCGGGTATAGGTGCGCGCTGAACTGCTTTCGGTGCAGGCGTTCTTCTGCCGTGTACCACATCGTCAAAATAAGCAAACTCCTTAGTAGACTGGGCATTGTTGCCGTCCTGAAGATATGATATGGCGAGAACCTGTCGGCCCCAAACTGAGTTGGGCTTCTTCTGAAGAGCTGCCCGTGCTTGCTTAATAGCAGCTTCATTTTTATTCCGTCTCTCCAGAAGCTCTGCTAACGTGATTCTGGCTGTGACAGCATTTGGATTAGCCCTGACTGCTTCGCTCAGGTAGCATTCGGACTGTTCAAACTTAGCTGCTTCAAAAGCGAGGGCGCCCATCTCGTAATACAGCTCTGCTACATAAAGCGAGTTGCTGCCGAACTCTTTCTTTGCTAGAGCTAGCGCCTGTTCATAAGGCTCCAGTGCTGTGCCGAAATCTGGTTGTAGCCGCCTGTCTGTAACCTGGTCACGTAATATTCTCAGGTTGTCAGTTGCGTTTTTCGGCAGCTCCACATTTTTGGCTGTGCTTGGCCAGCTGGCAACAAGCCCGACTAAACAGCCTACAGCCACTACAGAAAGCTTGCTGAACAGCTTCAAGCGATCTACCTCCCTCTTTATTTTAGTCTAGTGCTTAAATTGATCTCAAAACACCAGAAAAAGCCTAGTCTTTGTTTGAAGATAATTGTGGTTTGAAGGGAATGGTCAACTTTGCTGATAGAATCTAGCCTATCTGTATTAATCCTAGGCAAAGGCGAGAAGCCTCTGCTCATACCTGGTAAATAAAAAAGATGCGTCGTTCCAGATTGCCAAGATCAAGAGGTCCTAGAGAGTTGCCGCAGGTTGCTCCTCCGTTCAGGTCGGCAAGAATTTTTACACCTAACAGTATCGATATCAATACAAACATAGGTGAAGGTTTTGGACCGTACCGCATTGAGGGCGAGTCAGATATGCTGCCCTATGTGACCTCAGCTAACATAGCCTGTGGAGCGCATGCTGGCGATCCTGTTCTTATGGATACAGCTCTGGAAGAGGCCCGCTATTATGGATTGTCTCTGGGTGCCCATATCGGTTATCCAGATCTGGCTGGCTTTGGTCGGCGTGAGATACATCTGCCGGCCAATGAGTTAAGAGCCTCAATTCTCTATCAGTTAGGTGCCTTGTCTGGATTAGCTAAGACTCTCGGATTTGAGATTAGTCAGGTGCGTCCGCACGGCTTTCTTTACAGGCAAATGTGCCATGATGTGCGAGTGGCAGTCACTGTAGCACGAGCTTGCTATGAGTTTGATCGCTGGCTGGTGCTTATTGGTCCGGCCGGTCCAAACCTGCTTCAAGCAGGTGAAAAAGCTGGGATTAGAGTGGCTGGTGAAGCCTGGGTCGATCGGGTTTATGACAATAGCGGCAACCTTTTACCGCATACACACAGCAAGGCAATTCTTACTGATCCAAGGGAGATTTTGAGTCAAGCAGCTCAGCTAATTAATAGCGGTACTGTTACGGCGCAAGACGGGTCTAAACTTAAGATTGACTTTCAAACAGTACATCTGCACGCCAGGGTTAGCCAGGCTAAGTATGTGGCTGAACAGATAAGGATGATGGTTCCTGAGGCACGAGCGCTCACTTCCGAGCCGTTTGCAGTGGATGAATATGATCGCTTCCCGCTTGCTTATAGCGAATAGCCTGTAACGTTAAGCCTAAGGTTTGCGCTTGGATGGTGGGATCATCTCGTCGTACCAACTCCCATAGTATTCAGGGTAATCCTCACCTGTTGTTGAAGTGATTGTTTTTGCTAAAGCTCTGCGGATTGCTCGCCGTCCGCCTTTCTTGTAGCGGTTGAGCCACTCGAGCTCCTTTGGATCTACATTGACTCCCGCTAATAGCAACTCCTTGACAATTTCAATCTCATGAACAATAGCTTCAGTTTCCTCATTAAGGCAACGGTCGACAAACTCTTTGCGCCCTGTCCGTCCTGGAACAGGGTCAATTGTCGGCATGACTAGAGCATGGACAAACTCATGGGCGATGCTGACTAGCTTATAGTTGCGTGGACACCAGCGACCGATATAAATAGTGCGCTTCTTGCGATCGTAATAAGCCCGGCAAGGTCCATCTACCAGGCGAATCTTCACTCCTTCCAGCTTAATCTTGCCAAGGTCGTCAAGTAGTGTTGGCGACTTCATTGCCGTCTCCAGCAGACGCTTGCCAAACTGGCGTTTAAGATTGCGCTTAGATCTGGTTTCCACGTTCTTTTGCCCACTTCGAATATGTGAAGTTATATTAATTCTAACTCAAAAGGTTCTCAAGTAGAAGACGCTAAAATAGTCAATCTGGAAGAGATCTGCCTAGAAGTCAAGCTTTTGGCAACCTCGGGACGGATTAAATTTTTCTGCTAGTCGGTCCGATTGCCAGATAGTGCAACTGGGCCAGATAAGGCAGCGCAACTTTGCGTAACCTCTCTGGAAGCATCGGCACGGGCGGTGCTGAATTGGTAACAAAATGGCGACCTGCCATTCTCTGGATTGTATAGCAGCCAGAGAGTGTTGATAAAATATTTGGCCTCTGCACTAGGGGGATACCCGATAAGGCAATTAAGTGATAAGACGATTAGTAGGGGTAATTCTAGGTCGGACAGATTACTCAGGATCGGGTTTAAGCATAGCCCTGGCGATCTAGGGAAGGTGGTGGCTGCTGCTGGGGTAAGTTGTATTACTGCAATAGGGAACAAGGTAGCGATCCAGCCAACTGAGTGTCCAAGCCAAACTTACAGGCAGGTAAGGAGGCAGTCATCGTTCCAGGTTCAACGTGGAACTCTTAACTTACTGGCGGAACGGTGAGGATACACTATGTGCAACTGGCTGTTTGGTCATGTCTGGGTGAAATGAGGCTGAACTTACGGGGCATTTGAATTTATGGATGTTAATGTGACCAAGTCCAGTTTGTTTAAACTTTTCGAGCAGGTAGGACATTTCATTAGGCTCGGCGAAAGTCCCGAGCAGATGCTGCAGAAGGTTGTCGATGCAGCAGGGCGACACTTTGAGCTAGATCGCTGCGTGGTAATGCTTCTCGACCGCGACAGTCAGGAACTTGAAGTTAAGTCTGAGTTTCACTCAGAGTCGGTTCGACCACTGGAGACAGTACGGTATCAGCTACGTCTGAGCTCGGAATGGTACGAACTGCTGTCTGAAGGTCGACCGGTGCCGTTGGCAGATATAAGCCCACAAAGGGTAGAGGCAACTGCTTTGCCGGAGCTTGACCAGTTTATTCTTGAGAGTGCAAGCAAGTCTCTAGTGTCCTTTCCACTAGTAAATAGTGGAGAGCTGATTGGCTGCCTGTCGATGCATTACTGCCGGCAGGAGAATGTTTTCTCAGAAGAGGTTCTTGAATTTGGCGAGTCGCTAGCTCACGAAGTGGCTCAGGGAGTTGTGCAGCTTAGACTTTTGCATGAGAGATGTCTTGAGAGTCGTGTATTTAGAGAAGCGCAGCTGCCGATGTTTGTGCTTGATGCTGCTACTTGTAAAGTGCTGAAAGCAAATGATGTTGCTTACCGGTTGCTCTGCTCCGGGAGGGAAGTTTCAGATCGTGTTCAATTTCTCGATTTCTTAGCAGACTCTGATGGGCGACGCTTGAGTCAAGCAGCTGAGCTGATCTTGTCCGGACAAAAGGCAGCCAGGCTGGAAGCTCTGGTTATTAGAACAGATGAAGGACAACCACTTAATTGTGATCTGTGGCTAACCTCCTTTTATGCAAATCTTGACAGCAATATCCTAGCTGTTGTGCTTCCGAGCGTAAGCGAAGCGGCTGAATCTGATCAAGGAGAGCCCCAGAAAGCTAGTTCCAAAGTGGAGGAACTTGTTGCTTCACTTTCCAAGCAGCTGCAGTGGGAGAGGATGACAAGATATATCACGTCCTCATTAACAGCCACTTTTGATCGTGACGTTGTCTTGCAGACTGCAGTCGATTCAGTGGCACGGGTGCTCGGCGTTAATCATGGTCTGATTGTAAAAACTGAAGGACCTGCGGCGCCTGTTGTGACACATGAGTTTGCTCTTCCCGATATCTCTCCCCTCGGGTTGGGACGAACTAGTAAGTTTCCTGCATCAGCTGTTGTCTGTTTCAGGAACAAGACTGCAGCATTTGCTGATCTTACAAAGGTGTCTAAATCTTCTGAATTACAGGCGGCTGACCTTCAGCAACTTGCTGAAGGCGGCGTCGTCAGCATGGCTGGCGCGCCTGTTGGGCATCACGGGCAGTATCACGGATTGATTATTGTCATGCAAGCAGAGAAGCCGAAGTTGTGGACAGTCCAAGAGATGGATTTGCTTGAAGCTGTGGCCGATCAGGTGGCGGTTGCGCTCAGTCATGCCCAGTCATATACACAGATGAAAGATCAGCTGTTTAATATGAATCTGATCGGCAATCTTACCCAGCAGCTAACTAATGTTCTTGACCAGGTTACCCGCGCTCCTAAAGCCGAGCCGCCGGTTGAAGTGGGGCGGACGGTTAGCAGCTCGCCACCGTTGTCCCCCCGGGAGCTTGAAGTCCTCAAATTGATCGCCTCCGGGCTGACAAATCGTGAGATTGCTCAGCGGCTGTTTTTGACCGAGTCAACAGTCGAGTTGCACGCTTCGCGCATCAGGAAGAAGTTGAAATTGAAAAGCCGCACAGCCCTGGTGAAGTATGCTTGCGATAATAAACTGGTGTAATCAGGCTGACTTGCCATGACTGTGCTGGAGCTTGCTGCCTGTCTGTGGCGACAGGCAGAGACTGATAACTACTGACTGATTGTGGATGCAGCTGCGCTTTGTACTCTTGTGATCTAGGGGTTAAACTTCGGCGCTAGGAGCATGTTTTAGTTGGAATTGTAAAGTGGTGCGATTGCTAGCCTCTTAATTAGATTGGGCGCAGTCTTTATTGGTGGGTTTGTTGCTGGCTAGGGGAAAGTTGAACTGGGGTGGATTGTCAGGTTCTTTTCATCACGTGGGTAAAAGGAGATAAGAGCCTTCTTTTCATTTTTTCTAAATTTCAGTATTAGCTAGAGATACAAATAGGGCATACTTACTAGTAGCTGTGTTAGCTGGAGAATACTGCCGGCTTGCGAAAGGGACAACTTCAATATGACAAGCAGCCTTGTACAACAACTTTCAGGAGTGCGGGATCTTAAGAAGATTCTGGAGACTACTGTCAAAGAGCTAGGGGAGACATTTCATGCTGATGTCTGTCAGGTGATGTTGAGCAACCCGCTTGATCCCAATGTAGTGGCTATCTGTGATTATCGGGCCGCTGGCAGCGATGAGGTGACCGGTGCGGTGCCTACAGTAACTCTGCCACTGACCCTTGAGGGCAAAGCGTTTGGGCATGTGCGTCTGGCGCGTAGCGAGGCTGTCAATACCGAAGAAGTCAACAACATAAGAGTCACACTGGGCGAGATGGGCGATATTATCAGGCACGCTCAGATTAATGACATTGTGCAGCGAGACACTTTTCGAAATACGTTCTTAATTGAGATCGGCAATGTCATGGCTTACTCGCTGGGCATAGGCGATGCTCTTTTTATGGTTGTGAATATCCTGGGCAAGGTGCTGCATGCCAGTCGCTGTATCTTTATCTGTACTGATGATACCCAGGCTGGCTGGAAGTGTTATGAGTTTTGGGAACAAGACAAGGTTCAGAGCTGCCAGGAGTTTTGCTGGCCGACAACTGATTCACCAGCAGTAGCGCAAACGCTGCTGGCATCAGCACCGCTTGTGGTTTATGAAGGGCAACAAAACTCTTATCTGACTCCTGTGCAAGAAGAGTTGCAGTTTATTGGCGTTAAATCTTTGCTGGGAGTCCCGTTGCTCAGTGAGGAGTCTACGCACGGCTGTGTAATCCTTCAACAGTGTGACTATCGTCGAGCCTGGACACGTGGCGAGATTGATATGGTGCAGAATGTCGCTGATAAAGTGGCAGAAGCTCTCTTGCGGTTGCCTGCTGAAAAGCGTGCACGCGAGCCGATTATGCAACTTCATCAACGAACAGTGACTGTTTCGGAAGGTGCGGAGAAGCAGAGCATCCAGTCGGTGAGACGGGCACTTAAAGGTGCACTGGGACAGCAGTCTATTCCAGTGGCACAGAAGACTTCAGCTCCTGTCAACCGCCCGGTGGCACAGCCTGTTGCTCCGGTTGCTCAGCAACCGCTGCAGCCGGATCTGCCTGCCACTTGGCCGCAGGAGCTGCCAACCCCTGTTCCATCTGTAGCTCCGCCTCTTATGCCGGCTGCACCACCGCCGGTGCAGTTCGAGCCATCTGAACAAGAGCCAACTTTAGTTAAACCGGTAGAATTAGCGCCAGCGCCTGGTAAAGGGCTGAGCAGTATCCTGGGTGGAATGAAATACTCATATGGTGCTAACGCTGCAGCAGCGCTCGACTTTGGTGTGCCGAGCGTGCCGGAGCTGCCTCCGCCACCGGCACAAGCTGGAGAACAGTCACCTTGGGGAGAATCGTCGCCTGCTGACGAGGAGTCGCCCTGGGGGGCTCCAGAGCCCCCAGCTGCTGCACTGCCTGGCGAGCTGCAGGGAGCCGGGAGAGCACCACAGCCAGCACTCACTAGCGGAGTTGCCTTACCGTCGGCTGATGATATAGGTAATCTGAGTCCTGCGCCTGCAGCAGAGCCAGCAATTCTAACAGGTGGAGCAATTGGCAATCTTGGCGCAGCAGCAGAGCCATCTGCAGCTAGCGCTTGGGGTAATCTTAGCTCTATCCCCACTCCTGCGGGAGAGCCAGCTGCAGCTAGTGCTTGGGGTAATCTTGATGCCATCCCTACTCCTGCAGCAGGTGGTGGTAAGCCGGGGCTGGCACAGATGGCCAAGGGCAAAGCTCCAGGCAGTGGAGTAGCCAGTCCGCTGATGGCTTCTTTCTATAAAGACAAGTCCAAGTTTGCCCAACCGGTGCCCAGCCCGGAATTTATTGAAGGCCCGCCTATTGAAGTGGACGAGTCGGCAGCACAGGCTAAGCTGCAGCAGATTCTCGCTTCTGTCAATCCGAGCTCTGACTATATCTTTGCTACGCCAGGTCTTGATGCTCGTATGTTAGGACGAATTGATGGTTGGGTCTCAGAGATTGAGCAGAAAGATAAGTATGCCAACGGGCATGCCCGCCAGGTAGCTGAATATGCCTGCGCTATTGCGCGCCAGATAGGTCTGCCGGAGCAGGAGGTCATAACTGTCAGGCAGGCAGCTCTGGTGCACGATGTCGGTAAGCTTGGTGCTGCACCGGAGATTTTGCAAAAGTCGGATGAGGAGCTATCAGATGCCGAGCTCCTGCTCATGATGAAACATCCACTTGATGGGGCAGGGCTGCTTGAGTCTTTTCCTGATCTCAAGCGGCTGGCACCTGTGGTCAGAGCGCACCATGAAGAGTATGACGGCAACGGCTATCCTGCCGGTCTTAAAGGTGACGAGATACCACAGCTGTCCGGGATTATTCATGTGGCCGACAGTTATCATCAACTGACGAGCGCGACCCGTACGCGCCCAGGCATGAATCCTACTGAAGCTCAGCAGGTGTTAGCAAGAGGTGCTGGCAAACAGTGGGACCCGCGCTTTGTTGAGGCTCTTATCCTCTCAATTATGCAAAATAAGGTCCCGGCAACGTTTTAGCTGTCTGATACAAACAAGGACGCTTGCGCGTCCTTGTTCTTTGAGCTTGTGATAGTAGAGCTGATCTAAGAACCGATTAGATCGCTTACGTCCATACCTCGGAGGCTAAGGCTTATCTTGTGCTCCTTGGGAGAGAACTTCTTGATAATGGCCTTGAGCTCTTGTCCTACTTGTACAATCTCTTCAGGCTTGACATTAGGTGTCTCAGACATCTCTACTGTCGGCAGGAGAGCGTCAACCCCTGGATAGATCTGTACAAATGCGCCGAAGCTTTGAATCTTGCGGACTTTGCCGTTGATAACCTGTCCTTCCTGGAATTTATTTTCAATCTCTTTCCATGGATCTGGCTGCATCTGTTTCAGGGAGAGGCTGATATGACCTTTCTCCTTGTCGACCTTAAGAACCTTGGTAGAGATGACCTGACCGACTTTGAGGATGTCGGAGGGGTGCGAGACACGTTCCCAGGAGATTTCTGAAATTGGCAACAACCCGTCCAGTCCACCTAGATCGATGAAGGCACCAAAATCGGCTATACGTACAACTTCTCCAGTTACTACTTGTCCGCTTTCCAGAGTGCCGAGGATTTTTTCGCGTTGAACTGCTTTTTCTTCCTGTACAGCTAGTCTCTGGCTCAAAATAAGCTTGTTGCGCTTAGTGTCAGTCTCAAGAATCTTCATTGGAATCTCCATTCCAATAAGTTCTTCCGGAGTGGTTCCTTTGACACGCAGCTGGCTAGCTGGGACAAAGCCACGCAAACCGTAGACATCGACTACTACGCCGCCTTTGACAACAGCAGATATTTTTGCGCGAATAGTCTCGTCGCTCTTCTTTTGTTCTTCAAGCTGCACCCAGCCACGAGCCTGGGCTACACGTTTCAATGAAAGAGTAAGCTGTCCGTTCTCATTCTCTTCACGAAGAATATAGAATTCCAGCCGGTCGCCGACTTTGATGACATCCTCTATATTGTCGATCGGGATGTTGGAGATCTCCTTAAAAGGAACGAAGCCCTCCGATTTACTTCCGACATCAACAAGAACGCCGTCCCGTTCTATACGAACTATGTCACCGGTGATAATGTCGCCCTGTTCAAATTTGTAGCTGAACGTCTCCCCGAGAAGGCGCTCAAACTCGGAACGGGAGTTCTCCTCTAGTTGCTGATCTGACACTGAAGCGGTATCTCCTTTTACAAGAATTTTTGACATCGGACCTCGGCAAACTCCTTTCACCACCTGCGTTACCAATTCTTCGGACAACCGATGGCGACAAGTACGGTTCGGATTGGCTCTGGAGGAGCTGACTCCGGAGGGATAATCCTGCCTGATCGATCCTACCGTCTCTTAGCAAAGATAGATTCGGATTAGGAATCAACCTTTGACAATCTACTCGTAAGTTTAACCACAGGTCGGTGAAACTAACAATATACATTACAGTTTAGCTGCCTTTCCATGAAGAATCTAATACAAATCATAATGAAGCGTTATCGCGGCTTCTTAGCTGATGTTTGTAAGGATGCCAGGGGAGAACGTCTGGCAATCTCTATCTGTCGGTCTTGCGCTCAATCGGGACCCTGTCGAAATCTGACAAACTGGCAGAGATCTGGTTAGAGTTACTTTAGAAATTCATCGGCTCTGGGCTAATCTGGTCTGTCTGGCAAAAACTGTTGGCTGTTTGATCTGTCTGGTAGGTGTCGGCAATCCAAAATATATCAATTCAAACAAGTTCCAGGTTTGCAATGTGTATATGCAGTGTATGTGAATTGTATTTACATTCGAGATCGAGTCTGTATGCTGGTTTTATAAGACACTTAAGATCGTTGCACTTGGCTGTAGAAAGCTTATAATCTCTTTGACTGCTGATTGCTAGAGGTCTTGAGATATATACCCTCTTGCATTTGAGCTGTCTTTTGCATACGGAACCGCAGGCAGAGCGCTCTGCCTTTATTACCAGTTAAATTGGCAACAGCCAGCGAGGCATGTTCATGAAGGCACGTAATACAGTAACAATTGGTCTTTTGGCAAGCTGTCTTCTCGTAAGCAGTAGTACTACCTGTGGTGCAAAGCTCCTTAAGAGCAGCCACAAACAGCCTGCACAAGCGGCAGCGAGCACGCCGCAGGTTCCTGCAGCGCCAGAGCTTGTCGCTGCCGATCAAAAGGTCGCTAAAGCTAGAGAGCAGCTTGATACAGCTCACAAGCAGCTTGAAGCAGCCAAAGCTTTAGTTCGTGCTGGCGAAGCTGACTACAAAGCTTCTAAGGCTGCCAGGGAAGCTTTAACTTTACAGTTGAAGGCGGATAAACTTGCTGATACTTCCGGCTTGAAGCAGCTGGCAAGCCAGGCAGCTAGCCCGAGCTCTCAACCGGCGCCAACAACGACGACAACAGTGCCGGTTCAACAAGACACAGCAGGCGTGCGTGTGCAGCAAGGTGATTTTAATGCAGAGCCGGCTCCTTCAAGCCTGCCGCAATTGAGATAGTCTGCTGTTTAAGTCCGGTCGATAGAGCAGCACCTGCTGCTCTATCGATCAGCATGATTGAATAGCGGCTCTACCCAGCAGGCTGCGCTTTATTGACGCCTAGTTGCATGAGAGCCTCTTTTGCTGCGGCCTGTTCAGCATCTTTTTTGGAGTGTCCGGAGCCGGTGCCTGCCACTGTTTCTGCCACAGCGACCGATACTGTGAAGAGAGGGTCGTGGGCAGGTCCCGCGGTGTTGACAACTGAATATATCGGTATACCTTCAGCTCTACCCTGAGTCCACTCCTGGAGTTGAGCTTTATAGTTCTCTTTGAACTCGTCACGGTCAACTGCAGTAGCCTGGGAGCCAAAAAGGCGAATAATGAGGTTCTGCACTTGCATGAGCCCGGAGTCAAGATAGATCGCCCCGAGGACCGCCTCCATCGCGCCTGCCAGGATGGACGGCTTGAGAGAGACTCTTCTCCCGGTCAAGATATACCGTCCCAACTTATGTTTTTCCGCCACTTCAGCAAGTGTCTTGCCGCTTACCAGTACGGCGCGAATCTCTGAAAGGTTGCCTTCATCATAAGACGGGAATCTTTCCAGGAGATATTCGCTTACTACAAACTTAAGGACTGAATCGCCAAAAAACTCAAGCCGTTCGTTATGGAGCAAGCCGGGATTCTCAGCAGCATATGAGCTGTGGGTCAGAGCCTCCTCTAGAAGCGCCATCCGTCCGCAGATAACGCCTAGTTCATTCAGCAGTTTGTCGAGCTCCTTGATGCGTTTGGGCGATATAGTGCTTCCTGTCATGTTCCATCTCTCAAAAAACGACTGACCCTGAACTCACATCATATCTCGTGCTGCCGTGAGTGGGCCGGCTTTCTGTCTTAATCGCTTGCTTAGCCATCTGGACGGTGCCAGGAAATTGTCGCTAAACAGCAGTACCGTTACTGCCTGAATGGCAGTGACGTCGCTCGTTGCCGACAGCTATATGTTAACCAATGTTGCATTGGCGCTCCGTAAACTAGTTCAACCTGTTGCCATACTTTTGTTAACTGCTGGATCTAAACTGGCTATAATTTAGACAGAATGTGAGTTTGTCCCTTCCCTGTTATGCTAATTGACAAACAATAGGACGCACTGGCAGGCAGGGCGCCAAGAGGTTGTTGGGAGATTATGTACGAACTGCAAATTGCCGAAACAGTTTTGTTTGTTCTTGTCGGTTTGGCATTGCCAGGTGTGGCTATGATAGGACTGGCTATGGTCATTGAAAAGTTTTTTGGGCACCATTCACAGAGCCTTATTAAGAATCAGTCTTATGAATGTGGCATGACTCCAGAGCATGATGCTTACTTGCAGTTTGATATTCGTTACTATCTGTATGCGCTTTTGTTCATAGTCTTCGATATTGAAGTTGTCTTTATTCTTCCCTGGGCTCTTACACTCAATTGGATGAGGGACACTTTAAAATCGCTGTGGCTCAGTCCAATTGAGATGACTATCTTTCTTGGAATCATGGTTGTAGGGCTGGCCTATGCCTGGAAGAAAGGGGCGCTTGAGTGGGAGTAGTCTCTGATGTTTGTTAGCACAATGCAACGCTCCCGTAGCTCCGGCAAAGTGTCTCAAACTTTGCCATGCTACGGGAGAATCTGTTTGCCGAAGCCGAAGGATAGCGCTTGGACAAGTACCCGGAGAGCATGATTATGAAGAACCAAGATGCCAGCGCAGAAAGCGGTGCCGGAAAAGAAGAAGCCGGCTCACTTGTAATTCCGGCAGAGCTTAAAGACACTGTGACTCTGACAACAATTGATAAAGCTGTTGAGTTTCTCAGCCAAACTGTACTCAACACAGCTGTTAACTGGGCACGTTCCAACTCAGTATGGCCGTTGACTTTCGGTACTTCGTGCTGTGCCATCGAGATGATGTGTGTTGGCATGTCGGCATTTGACATCTCGCGCTTCGGGTCCGAAGTTTTTCGGGCTACTCCCAGGCAGGCGGATCTGATTATCACAGCTGGAACTATTACACGTAAAATGGCTTCGGCTTTAATTACTCTCTATGAGCAGCTGCCTGAGCCAAAGTATGTAATAGCCATGGGGGCCTGCACTGTCACTGGTGGCATGTTTAACGATTCTTATTCAGTGGTGCAGGGAGTAGACAGGATCATTCCGGTGGATGTTTACCTGCCAGGTTGCCCACCGAGACCCGAAGCACTCCTTGATGCCCTTTTGAAACTGCAACAGAAAATCCGCAGTGAGTCGCTAACTGCACGCCGGCAGAGGCTTTACAGACAAAGTCCAATAAGGTATGTCGACTATGATAGCGGGCGTCCAGTAGAAGATCTGGTGTCAGATGTGCACCAAGAGATGAATGAGATTGCTGAGGCTGTTAAGTTCAAGGCGGACCGCTCCTAGATTGTTAGCTCTGAAGCCGGAGGGCTTAAATAATGACCGAAAGTGACCAAGCTGAAAAGAGCTCTGCTGGAACTGCTGCTCCAGGACAGTTTGGACAGTTATTGAGTGATAACGGCATTGAGTCGAACCGTCTGCCTGATTCGTGTGGTGTCGAGACAATTGAGGTTGACAGGCAACAGCTTGAAAATGCAGTGCAGAGGTTGCGAAAAAGCCCAGAGGCAGTGCTTGATCTTCTTCTGGCAGTCTCTGGTGTAGATTCTCCTGAAAGTTACGATTCTGTCTATCACCTCTGGTCGACCAGCAAAAGCGGAGAGCTTGTAATTAAGGTTAGAGTCGCTAAGTCGGAGGTGGCTCCAGGTGAGCTGCCCGAGGTTCCTTCACTTGCTCGAATATGGAGTGCAGCTAACTGGCATGAGCGCGAAAGTTACGACCTGGTCGGGATAAGATATAGCGGACATCCTTATTTAAGAAGGATTCTCAATCCATGGAATTGGGTTGGTCATCCGCTCAGGCGTGATTATAAACAGCCTGTAGACGCTCTCAATGACAAGAATCCCGTCAGTTTTCGTTAACAGAGGCATTTACCATGGTACCGGAAATGACTGAAGAGTTAAGAGCAAACAAACTGAAAACTGATGAGATGCTCATCAATATGGGGCCACAGCACCCAGCCACCCATGGTGTGCTCAGACTCATACTTAAACTTGATGGTGAGCTTGTCAAACATTGCGAACCGGTAGTGGGGCATCTGCACCGTGCCCAGGAGTGGCAGGGGCAGAATCGCACCTGGTTCCAGTATCAAGCGCTCATTGATCGTGTCGACTATCTGTCCGGAATGTTTACATCCTGGGCGCTTGCGCGTGCTGCTGAAAAGATTGACGATGTGAAAGTACCTCTGCGCGCCGAATATATGCGTGTAATAGTGGCGGAGATGAACAGGCTTACATCACACCTGCTCTGGCTCGGCACGTTTGGCATCGACCTGGGGGCGATGATGGGTCTGCCGTTTTACCCGTTTAGAGAACGTGAGGAGTTACTTGATCTGCTGGAAGCAATTGCCGGGCAGCGCATGATGTTCAACTATATTCGCATTGGCGGCGTTCAGAATGAGGCACCACCAGGTTGGTTTGCGCGACTGTTTAAGTTTACTGGAAGTTTTCCTGATCGAATTGATGAATATGAAGCGATCCTTTCCAATAACCCGATTTTCTTAAAACGTACCAAAGCGGTGGGGATCTTACCCAGAAAGCTAGCCATCGACTATGGTGTTACCGGTCCGACTTTAAGGGCTTCCGGAGTTGCTTTAGACCTGCGTAAGGTCAAACCATACTCAGTTTATGATCGGCTGGACTTTGCAGTGCCTGTTTGTAATAGGGATGGTGATACATATGATCGGTACATGTGCCGCATCATAGAGATGCACGAGTCAAACAAGATTATCAGACAATGTATAGAGCAGATTCCTGGCGGAACAGCTGATGTGTTGCGTGAGAAGCGCAAAGCTTGTTCGGCGTGCGGCAAAGCGAATTGTCCTCATTGTGGTGGCGATTTAGCAATTATGGTCAAGAAGCAGAACGCCGGGCTACGTGTAAAAGCCGGTGAAGGTTTTGCTGCTGTTGAGTCGCCGCGCGGAGTTCTTGGCTGTTATATTATCTCGACCGGTAGCGATACTGCCTACAGGATAAAGTGGCGCAACCCGTCGTTCAGCAATCTGGCTGTTCTGCCTGAGTTGCTGCTTGATCATCAGATTGCTGACATTATGGCGATATTCGGCTCCATTGATGTGATCTTGCCTGATGTCGATCGTTGAGGTGAAATAGTGAATTCAGCAGTGTTTGAGATTGGTAAGTTTGCACGCCTGACTCTTTTGTGGTTATGCATAATATTTGGTGCAGTGTGGGGCGTGAGCTGGTCCATCGGCGTTCTTCTGCCGGCAGTTATCCTCAGTCAGTCCGGCGAATCAGGACGGTTTTGGGCTCAACTCCTGCAGGCGCTTGTGCCTGTTGTTGCTGTGGCTCTTTTTGTTCCTCTCAATACTTGTTATATGGTCCTGGCAGAACGACGGCTGCTGGCTCTCTTCACTGTCCGCAAAGGTCCAAACAGAGTCGGTCCGGATGGTGCTTTTCAAACAGTTGCTGATGCTCTCAAGCTGCTGCTTAAAGAAGAGATTACGCCGCGTGGTGCTGATCTGCTGATGTATACACTGGCTCCAGTAATCTTTTTTGCACCTTCAATAATAGGTGTTATGCCTCTTCTGGCAGCAGTCTCCGGCAACCATCCGCTTTTTACTCCAGTCAATCTACCCACTGGGGTGTTTTATATTCTGGCTGTTTCATCTATTCCAGTGGTAGGAGTTGTGATGGGAGGCTGGGCAAGCAATAACAAGTATTCGCTGGTTGGAGCGCTGCGTTCTGCTGCCCAGGCGATAAGTTATGAGATTCCTCTGCTGCTCTCCATCATTACAGTCTGTTTGCTGGCAGGCACTCTCGATTTTGTGCAGATTGCCGACAATCAGAGGGGTAGTTTGTTGAACTGGAACATTTTAGGCGGTGGAGCTCTGACCCACCTTGGCATTGGCTCCCCGTGGTGGTCAATCGCTGCTGCTCTTCTCCTTGCTGCCTGCTGTATTCTCTTGTTTGCACTTTATGTCATCTGCGCTTGTGCTGAGGTAAATCGCACTCCGTTTGATTTGCCTGAAGCTGAAAGCGAGCTGGTTAGCGGCTTTAATACAGAATATAGCGGTATCAAGTTTGCTATTTTCTTTCTGGCAGAGTATACCAACCTCTTTATTGTCTCTACTTTTGCTGCTGTTATGTTTCTCGGAGGTGGTCATGCGCCATTTCCAGGACTGGAAGATGCTTGTATCTCCGGACTCAGAGGTCTTCTGGCTGCATGGTTTGGAGCATGCACTCCGTTCCAACTTGGCTGGTTGGTGAATTCACTAGTAAATCCAGCTACTGTGTCACAGGTATTTTGGATTATCGTTAAAAGTTATGCCCTGGTCTGGTTTGCCAGTCTAATCAGAGCGACACTTCCCCGATTGCGTATTGATCAGCTTATGGACTATAGCTGGAAGCGTTTGGTGCCGCTGGCATTAATTCTTCTTATCGCTGTTACATTCCTGAAGGAGCTTGTTTGAACATCACAGATAGTAAAAATAGATCCCATGTTGCTGAGACGGAGGCAGGTAGGGAGATGAAAGATAGCGAAGCGAAGGGAATTCCGTAGGGGCGCGTCGGGACGCGCCCGTTGGGCGGCTCGCGAGCCGCCCCTACAGTTTAAAGGCGACGGTATAGCAGCTAAGGCGAGGGACGAAGGCTACGACGGAGGGCTTAATAAGATGCTAGGTATGGTCGGTCGTGCTGCCGAAGGCTTTTATCAGGTGTGCCGTGGACTCTGGACTGTTTTTAAACACAGCGGTCGTCCGCCTACTACAAAGGAATTTCCTGATGTCATGCCAGAGCTTCCAGGAGCTTTTCGCGGCAGGCTGGCCTTGGCAGTCAATCCTGAGACTGGTGAGCACTTGTGTATCTCCTGCAGGCAGTGTGAGCGGGTCTGCCCAGACAAGTGTATCGATATTACAGCGCACAAAAGTCCCCAGACCGGTAAGCTGGAGTTGATTGACTTTAAGATTGATCATGGACTGTGCATGTTTTGTGGCTTGTGCACTGAGGTCTGTCCAACCAGCTGCATAATTAACACAAGTGATTTTGAAATGTCCGAATATAGCCGTGGAGCACTAATTTATGATCTCAAGCGACTGACTCTCAGCCAGGAGGAGTCAGCATATTACTTTGCCAAGAAAGACTTGCCGCCGCCTAAGCCTAAAGCTAAGCCAGCTCCAAAACCAGAGGCTGCTGGCGATGCTGGAGAAAGTCTAGCGCAGCAGCCGTCAGATGTCAGCCAGCAACCCGGTCCTAAAGCGGAGGAGTAACACTCGATAATGGAAAGTCTTAACTTGTTGACAGCCTTGGCGCATGTGAATGTTGAGCAAGGATTCTTCTATGTGTTGGCAGCTATCGCTATACCGTTAGCTTATGGAGTAGTCTTTGATCGCAATGTTATACGTAGCGGTTTTCTTCTGATTGGTGTGTTTGCAACAATTGCTGGATTGTTTTTTTTACTTCAAGCGCAGTTCCTTGGACTGTCCCAGATCCTTATCTATGGAGTCGGTATTACTCTGGTGATAGTAATTGCACTCATGCTTACAAATGCTAGGCAGGAGACAGGCATGAATCCGGCATTGCCAGCAAATGTTGGACTGGCGTCCTTCGTCTCTGTTCTGGTTTTTACAACTATTTATTTGTCGTTAAGATCAGCTGAAGACTGGCCACTCAAAAATGAATCATCGCTTAGCCTGCCGCCAAATATAGAGATGATTGGAAAGCATCTGATGACTTATTATGCTTTGCCTTTTGAATTTGCCTCAATATTGCTTCTGGCGGCATTAGTGGGTGCAGTCATGCTGTCCAAAGCCGAACCGGCTTCCCTGGCGAACGCCGGTGATGAGGCTGAACAAGCTGTGGATGGAACAGATAGAGTGTAGGTTCAAGGCAACGGTATAGCAGCTAAGGCGAGGGACGAAGCCGACGGAGGTAGGTAGGGAGATGAAAGATAGCAAAGCGTCTTGTCGCCCGGAGGAGGCGAGGGACGAAGCCGACGGAGGGCTTAATATGATATCAAGAGCAAGCATTCACGTGGTTGCTTATGCAACGGCTGCTGTCGCAATTACAGTGTTATTTCTGGGTGGGCAGCTCGGGCAGTGGATTGAACTGGCTGGACTGTCAGTGAGCCGAGCCGACCAGATAGGATTTCTTGCACTGGTTGTGATGGGTCTAGTTTCGTGCTCTTTTGGTGGCAGCAGACTTGGCGTGATGATTACAGGCACGATAGCAGCTTTTATTGTTTTGACTGCTCATCAAGAGCTTGCAATGGTGAGGTATCTGTCGCTCGGGGCTGTGCTCTTCGCCATCGGTATCTATGGGATGACCGTCTCTCGTAATGCAATACGTATGCTTATGTCTATTGAGCTGATGATAAATGCTGCCAATATCAACTTTGTGGCTTTTGCTCACTGGGTAGATCCGCTCCATATTCGCGGACAGCTTTTTGCCATCTTCGTCTTAACAGTCGCTGCTGCTGAAGCTGTAGTCGGGTTGGCAATTGTGCTGGCTCTCTACCGCAACATGAGTACAGTAAATATGGAGAAGTTCAATCTGCTTAAGTGGTAGCGTCTCTTTATTGTGCTTCCAGCAAGCCAGGAAGATCAACAATTTCAACTCGTTTGCGACTTAGATCTACTCTTGGTACGAGAGCTTTAACAAAGGGGACCAAGATACTCTTGCCGTCAGCTGTCTGGGGCCCTTTTATCTCGAGGAGCTGATTACAACCATCTATTATATTGACTACAATTCCGATCGCAGAGCCAGCGGTTGTGTAGGCCTCCAGTCCAATCAGGTCTTCTATCCACCATTCGTCATTCTCTAGAGCGGCAAGTTGCTCTCGGCTCACATAAAAATCTGCGTCGAGCAGCTCTTCTACAGAATTGCGATCTTCTCTTCCTGATAGCTGAATGAGCAGCGTTCGCTTACCTGTCTTCAGCGATGAGATGCTGGCGGTAAACTGTTCACCACCAGGCAGTTGTATGAGTACTGATGTGATGGAGGCTAAGAGAGCAGGATTGTTAGTGGAATGGCGGAGTTTGAGCTCACCTTTCAGTCCGTGCCATCCAATCACTTTACCTACATGGAATAAACTTTCTCGACTGTCAGATGCAGGCAAGGACCCTGTCTGGCTCTCTTCATTTTCTTCTTCTGGAGATAATTCACTTGTCACAAGACATTCCTTATTGTGGTTATGAGCGCTAAAGTGCCTGAGTCCGTGTTGTTGGTAGCGGTTGTGATTCTTCCTTCCAGCGCATGAAAAGATGGTGATCAAAACCTAACTGATCGAGTGAACGACCGACAACAAAATCGATCTGATCTGCTACACTCTGCGGGCGGTGATAGAAGCCAGGCGAAGCAGCAGCCACAATAGCTCCAGCTTCGGTCAGTGAAACCATGTTTCTTAGTTGAATGAGATCAAAAGGCATCTCCCTCACAAGAACAAAGAGTGGACGTCTTTCTTTGAGACATACTGCAGCTGCCCTGTGGATTAAGTTCTCGCTAAGTCCGTGGGATAGTGCTGCTAAACTTCCCAGGCTGCAAGGCACAACAGCCATGCCGCGTGTCCTGTAAGAGCCGCTGGCAACTGACGCGCCAAAGTTGTTGATATTGTGCCAAACAAGCGGCGATGATAGTGGCAGGTTGAGATAGTTCAGCAGGCTCGACTTTGGGTTGTTGCCTAAAGATAAGTCCAGCTCCTCGGCAAAGACCTGTTCTGCTGCACATGAGACCATAAGCTCGACAGGTTGACCTGCTTCGATGAGATATTGGAGCAGCCTGAGCCCGTAAACTGAGCCGCTCGCTCCTGTTATTGCCAGGAGCAAAGGTAGTTTATCTGATGGTGTGAGGCTCATTCTCTTGCGACTCTGCTGGCTGCTTAAAAGTTGTCGGGGACGGCGGGTGCTGGTGGAGCAGCAGGTGTTTGCCTGGGACCATATGGTGTGCTCGTGGTATCTGCTGGTCTACTCGACGGCGGCGTGCTTTCAGTAGAGAAACGTCGGCCGTTGCTTCCTTCGCCAGGGAACTGCTCAACTGGTTCTTGTGCTGGGTTACCTTTCAGTTCGCCTGGGTTGACCGGATTGACACCTATTTTAAACGGTGCATCAAGACGGATTGTCACTGGAGAACCGCTATCTATATAAAGGTCGTGATTTCTTTTTACAAGCGACCTTACTGTAGCGTTTCTCCAGCGTTCATTCCGGTTGTTATCTCCCATTCCGTAAATGGCATCGCGCAATACCTGTTGTTTAGTCACTACTTGCGGTCCTCTGCCGTTACGACCACGCTGGTTGTCAGAGACGCCTGGTGCTACAGCCTCGAAGCTGGTTGCCGAGCCTACGTACCCGACGCTGCTTCCCAAGTCAGGATTGCTCTCACTGCGTCTACCGACTCCTGTTGTCTCGCCTGCCAGTGAGGCGACTAATGGATAATCTATACCAGCAGGTGTTTTCAGTCGACTTAACTGAACGCGCAATTTGCCGTTTGGCTTCGGAGTACTCTTTTCGTGAGGCACACTGCCCGATGAGATTGCTTCAACTACCTCGGCAATTATTTGCGAGCCGGCCGGTATGATGACATCGGTACCGTTTGCTAGAACTGGCGTTGAGAGAGTGATTGTGAAGCGCTGCCCAACGTGGCTAATCTTAGATCCTATTGAGGAGTCCATTCTACCTTCGAAGGTGGTTCCTATCGGCAAGATGACTGTCTTGCCGTACATCGTAGATGGTGCCCGATAATAAGCTTCAGGGTTGATATTGTGTTGGGCAGAGGCAATCGAATTTACTGTTGATGTTGCCAATGCGAGTGCAACTGTTGAATAAAAAAGTTGCTGAAGAGGAGTTGTGGCAGCTCTGTTCATTACTCTTTTCCTGTTGTGTGCTCATTGCTGTCTGGTCGGTTTTCTTCCGCCAACTTTTCTTTCTTGTCAGCTGTTCCTGGACAAACTTTGCAAACCACTACTGCTAGCAACCATGCCAGAAGGATGACGAAGGCAATTAATATACCCAGCCGCCAGAGTCCAGCCAGGTATTTAGCCAGGTCTGGCAACATAATAAGGAGAGCAGCTCCCACTATTATTGTGCTGCCTGCAACCTTACACTTCTCTATCGTTTTCATATGGTCTCCGTCAGTTCTGTCGGACGAAGCTTGCGCCCGTGGCTGTTGCCTATTGTGTCAAAGCAGAAAAGTACCAGACTAAAACTCTTCGTTCAACAAACTCTCAAATTGCAGAAGAATGATTGGTGCAACCACTTTGGTGCCGGCCCAATATGATCCAAGCAGTACTGCCGGGACAGCAAAGATTGCTATTAACTTTGGTAGAAATCCGTAGACAAACATAACAGCCAGGACGCTGACACCGACAGTAACAATCTGAGACAAGCGGGTAATAAAACCTTCCTGATCTTCTCTGGGCATCTGCTCCCATGAGTTCTTAAGCGCCTGTTTGTAGTTGGTCCAGAGGTTCTGGAGCCCAGCTTGTGACTGTCGCCAGGCTTTTGTGTCCTGGATGTTTCTTGGCAAGGCGGTTCCTGGTCTGTCAGGCGAAGTTGGCTTTGCATAGCCTTTATTGGGGTCAGGACTCATATCAATCTTGTCGACATCTTTCCCTGCAGTTGATGTTTGTCTGTTTTGAGCAGACGGTTTGCCTGCATTTGGATTCTTCTTGTTGCCTTTAATATTTTTCAAGGCCATTGTTTATGCTCCCATCAAATTTGTGTTCTTCCCGGTGCCCTACTTCTTTTTCCCTTCTTTCCCCTTGTTGAGTCGTTTCTTTAATTTGTCCATGTCAATTTGCACCTCTTTCCTTTGTGGATTAGTGTCATCTGATGATTCCAGAAAAGAGCCAGCATAATTGACAGCCTTGTCTGCCTGTTCAGGATTAGTCCTTCTACCTTTGCTGAACAGAGTAAACAGTCCATAGTAAGCGTCGGGAGATTGTGGGTCGGCGATGAGCGCTTGCTTGTAGTGATCCATCGCTACTTCAGGCATCTGTCTGGTGGCATCGCCAAGTTTCGTCTGTCTTGCTGCGTCATTGCGTTGAGAGGTAATTTTGCTTAAACCTTGCTCGGCTCGCGAGGAGACTTCAGGCAGCTCTTTAGCATAGCTGAAAGCTTGTTCTGCCGATTTAAGATCGCCGTCATTAAAAGCTTGCTCTCCTAGAGTGAGGAGGTTGTACGGGTCGTCACGGTGAGTGTTGATCACCTGAGAGAAGTGTTGTCTGGCTTCTCTGAAATGGCTCTGTGCTAAGGCTTTTTCTCCTTCGTTGAGCTCAATATTCTCTTGTAAATTTTTGGCGCCTTGTTTGATTAGTTTTCCTTGTACATTCTGCTCTGTCACTATTGTCTGGAGCTGGTCCATGAGTTGTTGCCAGCCTGGCGGGTACTGTCCGTCCTTGCGTGCTTTTCGAAAGTAGACACGTGACAGTCCGAGCAAAGCAGAAGGATCGTCTGGAGAAGAAGCAAGAATGGTCCGATATTCTGTTTCAGCTACATCAAGTTTGTCTTGTCGCAGTGCTAACTCAGCCAGCTTGTTGCGCAGCTGCATATCATTAGGCAGGATTTCCAGTGCAGAGTGCAGCTCAGAGATTGCCAGCTCGCCGTCGCCGCGCACGGCGTAATATTCAGCCAGCCGTTTGTAAGGTTCGGGATTGTGCGGCTCCTGTCTGATTGCTTCACGCCAGGAAGTCAGCGCTGCGGGTCCATCACCTTGTTTACGGTAAATGTCGCCTTCGACTTGATGCCAGTCTGGTGTTCTGTACTGTGGTGGAATGTTTCGCAGCTCCATGAAGGCGTCTTCATGCTTGCCCTGATTGGTGAGAATAACAGCCTTTTGCAGATGAGCTGGATGATAGTCAGCCTTCATTTTTATTGCTGTCTGTACATATTGTTCGGCGTCCTTGTCTTTAGGATCAAGTTTGAGCAAAGCTTGAGCTAATAGAGTCAAGTTGACCGGATTTTCTGCAATTGAGACTGCTTTCTTCAACGGATCGATAGCTGCTTCAGTATCATCCTCAGCTATTTTGACCAGTCCAAGAGTCTGTTGAGCAATTAGATTCTCTGGGTTGGCTTTTATTGATTTGCTACAGAAATTTTCTGCTGCTTCAAGATAGAGATCACGCTTAGCTGGTGACGCTACTGTTTTGGAGTGAATAAAAGAGACATAGCCAGCAGCAGCGATGACATTCGGGTTGTCGGCAAACTTTTGCTTTGCCTTGCGTAAGACCTTTTCTGCTTCCAGTATTTTGGCAGGCCAGGACTGTTTAGCTAGAGAAACTGCCAATCCGGCATAAGCATCTCCTGTACTGTCGTCAGCGAGCAGATCACGGTACGCTTCTTCAGCATCTTTATACTTGTTGTCTAAAAGCAAACTGTCAGCTTCTGCCAAAGAGGTTGCCAGCGCTTGTACTGCTATAGTCATGCAGGCAAAAGGCAGTATAAAAAAAGCGGTAGCAAAAGCACAGAGGAGACGACAGATGCTTCCACAGCTTGTTGCTTGTTTTGTCAGCCTGTTATTCATTTTTGATCCGACCCGGTCTGCTCTTTTTCCAGCTTGTCGGCTTTTTTCATCATTTTATCTGCTTCCTGCTTATCTCCCATCTTTTGCAGCACTTCAGACAACTTGCGATAAAGCATCGCTTTGGAAGGAGCTATGCTGATTGCTTCCCGGAGACTTGCTGCTGCTTGCACAAGATTGTTTGCTTTGACATTCTTATCAGCATCCTGCAGTAAAGGAGCTATGCGTGATGTACTGATTCCGTCCAGCGCATCAGCAGCGCCGGGTTCTTTGAGAAGGGAGGACTGGCGGTAAGCGACAATTGCTTGATCGAGATCGGGGTTTGACATCTTTTCATAGGTGTTACCTAAAAGGAGCCAGGCTCTACCATCTTTTGGATTCTTATCTACTAGAGCAAGAAGGTCTTGCTGGGCGCCGCCAATATCACCAGAATTAAGCTTTTTTTCAATAGGGGCATAAGCCAGGGCATGCCGGGCACTGTCGTCGCCATGTTCTTGTGCCGCAGCTGTGTTGCCGGAGCTGTTTTTCTGCTTGCCTGCATTGGGCTCGGTCGCGCCTGCCACCTCGGATGTTCCGCCGCCCAGGCGCCTCAGACCTTGTTCAAGGTCTGGATTAATAAACTTATTGATAGCTGCAGCTTTTTGGTAAGAGACTAAAGCTGCATCCTTATCTTCAGCAGCCCCGCTTTTTTCGTATTGAGTCTCCTTGGCGCGTCCGAGGACGTACCACCATTCTGCGTCGCTAGGATCTTTTTGTACAGCCTTATAAACCTTCTCGACAGTGTTGGCGAGCATTGCTGGAGTTGCTGTTGGGCATTTGGCTACTGCCAGGTGATAACTTTTTTGTGCTTTGCTCAATTCGGGACGTCTTGAATCTAACTTGCAGCACTCCTCATATTCCATTTTGGCGTGCTCAAAATCGACGTTTAGCAGATAAGCTCCGCCTAGCATCAGGTGATTGTCAAAAGAGGGGTTAAGGGCCACAGCTTCGCGGGCAACCTCTTTCAATCCGCTCTGAGCATCGGTGTTCGAGGGGTTGATGGTAATGGCGCGCCTGTACTCAATTGCGGCGTTGTGCAAGCGTTTCATTCCGACTGTGCCACGCCCGGAATCACGAGCTTTGTAAGCATAGTCTTTTAAGATGTCCCCCAGTTGAGCGTGGCATTGGGAGAGATTGCGCATTAGCTCAGCGTCTTTCTTGGGTTCCCATGTTTTGGCCACTGCTGTGCGCAGTTCGGCAAAGCCGGCTACAGTCTCTTTGTCTTGTCCAATTTTGAGCAGGCAACGGCCCAGACCGGCATGACTAGGTCCGTCATCTCTCATTTTTACGCATTTGCGCCACTCTACTACTGCTGTGCCATAATCCTGATTCTCATCTGCTGTCTCGGCCAGATTTTTGCGAAAAACGTAATCTAATTCGGATTTCTTATATACAGCCTTTAAGCAGGTATCCAATGCTTCATCTGCTGGTCCGTTGGCAGGATCAACATAAAGCGCCTGGCGAAACTGTATACCGGCATGGTAGGAATCATGCCTGCCGAGCAATGAATTGCCGTAGCGTAAATAAGCTGCCGAAAGGTTTGTCTGGAACTCCTTGTTGTAAGGATCCATCTCCAGAGCTTCCTTGTGCTCCCTGATTGCATCAGTCCAGAGCCCTTTGATACCAAGCTCTACGCCTCGATTGTTGTGCTCTATGGCAGTGTGCGACTCTGGTGATTGCAAAAAGACGCCGTGCCCGCCGGCAGCAGGACGCTTGCTTGACTTGCCGACTGCTGCCTGGCAATCGTTTCTGGTCGTCAGGCTGGTGGCTGCAAAGATAATGATGGCAGCTACGACTGTGGTTCTGCCATTAGAAGCAAAGATTTGAGCTGCTACTCTGCTGGCGGTTGCCTGCCAGCTGTCTTGTTGGTAGCTCGGTTCCTGAATAACTTGGCTATATTTTTTTTGGTGAAAAAGCTCAATCATTATTTTTCGATGCTTAGGAACCCATAAAACTAAACAAACTCTCTGTTGCTTAACATTTTAACGACTATTAAGTTATTTCGTCTGCATCTTCTCTGGTGAGCGTTGCAATGCAACTGCCTGGTCCGTGTCTTTGCCGCATATTTGTTGTGTACGTAACACTTTTTCCTCCAGCTCAGAACTAACCATTGACAAGTGGGCAGGCAAGGATTAAAAATTAGTCATCTCAGAGAACGGTAGTAGTTAAACTTACAGGAAAAAGGATAGAAAATAGATATCAAGTAATTTGGTAAACTAATATTAAGTACACTACCTACAGTTTCTTTTTTGTTACTTGTACTTATCAGCAAAATTGATCGTGCACCGGTCTGTAGGTTTGCCGAAGGAGTAGCGTGTGAACGCTAAGTATCTGCCACTCATAGTTTTATCTCTGATGCTTGCTGTCGGTTTCCTTCTGCTGCCTGCGTCAGCTCAGCTTCCACCTACAAATCGCACACCACCTCCGGCTAGGCCTGATATAAGCCTTGATCCTATAGCTGCTGACGAACCTGTGCCACCAGCAGGGTTTCCCCCGTTGCCAGCCATGCTGGATCTGCCGATAAGTGTTCCTAGCGGATGGAGGAGCAGCAGTGCTGGATCAACAGGTGGCAGCAGGGCACCAGCTGCTGGCGGAGCGCCTGAGCCAAGCTTTCATCAGCATTATGGACATGTCCCCGCCGGCGCCTATTTGCCTCCGCAGCAACAGGGGGAAGCAGTAGCTCCTGCAGCAGGCGGAAGTCCAGGATATTATAAGGTTAGAACTTCAGCTCCTGCCGGTGGTGACTATTACAATGCCAATACAGGTGGTGCACCTGGCATGACACCACCGCCTTACACAGGTGCTTCGCCTAAAGATTTGAAGTCACTTGGTCGCGAACCAAGGATGAATGACAGGCAGGATCAGGACCAGAGTCAGGCGCCAGAGGCACCGCAACCGGTGACAGTTAATCAGGCGAAGACGCAGGACCTTTCACTGCCTGAAGATGAGTTTGCTTATAAAGCACATCAATCAAATCGAACAGGTAAAGTAATTACCAAAACGATGACCAGAATGTTGATGACCCCGTTGAATTCAATGGGAGGTCTGGCGGGTGGACATTTCTAAGTGTGGAGGAGATCAACGGGCTGACGTCCGGGGAGGAGGAGTCATGGCGATGAGCAAGTTTTTAATGGTGATAGTAGTCACAGGCGTGGCATTTTTGCTTGCGACGCCTTGGGCGGAAGCTCAGCAATTACAGATGGGAAAGGGGACTACGCAAAAGTTGGGAGCGGAAGGAGATCAGTTTTACAAATCGCGGCGGCAGATTCAGATTATAGATGAGCGCCCTATTGTCCATGACTTTAGAACAGCTCCTGAGGCTCCCAGTACTATTGAGTTGCCACCAGCGCCTGCTGGCTTTTCTGGTGGTGCTAATGTCTCTGGTGGGGATGCTCTTCCGGCAGGCGGGATTCCTGTGGGTGGGCGCAATCAGGGCTTTCGTTCTGCTTCAACGCAATTGCTTCCTAACGCCAGTTTCGGTCGCAACAGTAATATGGGCTCTTACCATGCACCAGCCAAGGCTGTGCCTGGCAGCTTTACGAGCGGTGTGATGGGCAGGATGGCCAGTAAGACAGTCAGTGGCAAAGCGACAGGTTTGACTCCAGCTGCCGGTCGTGCTGCTGGTCCGAGGACTGCCAGCTATGGTGACGTTTATGGCGCCGGCAGCGGTTCGTCCAGTGGAGGCAGTTCTATGAGGGAAGAACACAATGTTCGTGGCACTTTGCTCCGCTCCAAGTAAAAGCGGTTGAGGAGTCTGGGGATGATAAGGCGCACTAGTCTGGCAGCAATATTAATAACTGTATTGGGTGGATGCTCACAAAATAGCGCCACTAATACTGCCAATACGGCTGCGCAGCTCCCGGCTTCTGGCGGCGGCACTTTATTGAGTAGCTTGAGACCGCATGCTTCTGCCGAAATGATAGAACAAGTAAGGAAAGAGGAGGCGGCTGAACAGGCACGAAGGCAGAAGCATGCAGCCGAAGCTCTGAAAGCTCAGCAAGGCGAAGGTGGTGTCGGTGCGCTTGCCAGCGCTTCGGGAAGCATGCTGCCGTCAGTTTCACAAGTACCTTTTGCTCCGTCGGCAGAGCAGGCGACAGCCGGGAGCTTGCGACAGCAGGAAGGTCAAAAGAAAAATCAAGGGAACATACCGTTCTGGCCGTTTGGTGGTCAACAATCTAGCGGACAAGCTGTGCAGCAACAACAAGCTCCTCAAGTAGCCACTTATGGTTCGTACGGAGGTGTGCCGCCACCGCCGCCGGGTGCTGCAGGCGGACTTGTGCCGCCACCACCAGCGGTGTCGGTCACAGGTACGCTCGCACCTTACGGCGCTGGAGCTCCGCCAGTTGATCCATACGGCAATCCGTATACTAATCCTTATGCCCAGCAGGCGCCGCCAGCGCCGACCCATCCCCAAGGCAGCTTTTTTAGTTCTGGCGGTAAAGTTTCGGCGGACTCTTCTGCTGACGAATCGTCAAGCCGTAAGAAGAAACAAGTGTTTGTGCCTATCCTGCCAAGCGGTATGGACTCGCGCTCACCATACAAACAACGTGATGACCTTAAGGTTCTCTGGAAAGGTGCTGTAGCTATTGATTCGATTCAGAGGTTGATAGCTAAGGATGAAAAAATAGCTGCAGCGGTGAGCAAAATTGACGTTGGACTCCCTGTTGAGGCTACAAAGGGGAGCTTGAGTGCTTCTCAGAGACAGATAGATAGCATATTCAAGCCTGCCCAACTTGACAAAAAGGTTGCCGCATCGGTTAAGCAGCTTCAAGGGGAAGTTGTTCAGTCCTATTACCGATATCTTTACTCGTACAATAAGTTTGCATTACTGAGGCAGACTGTGGCGGCCCGAAAGCAGGAAGTCGAATTTGCGCAGAGCGCTTCGGAGCAACAGCGTGCTGCTGCAGACCAGGCGCGTGCTCAAAGTGATGCTGACGAGTCCAAGGAAGACATGCGCTCTGCCGAGCAAGATCTTGCTGGAAAAGTTGGGGCTCAAGCAGCTCGGGTAATTATTGGTCGAGTTACCGGTGTTACTCCCTCTGCTGAAGCGTTAGCAGTAGCTGAAACAGCTCAGTCCACTTCAACTGCTGCTCCGGCAAATGCAGAGAAGAGTAGCAAAGGTGGAGGAGTCCTGGGGGGATTGTTTGGTTTTGGCAAAGGGCAAAAGAAGGATAACGTGGAGAAGACGGCTTCCGCTCCTGCCGGTGCAGCTAGAACAGTTGATAAATCTGGAGGCAAGAAGAACAAGAAAGTAAAAACAACCGCTGCGGATGGCCTTGCACCGGCACCGGAGGTGACCAGCGCCGCTTCGGCTAAATCAGTCCTGCAGGTGGCTGCTAAGCCGGCAGCAGCAGCGGCCGAATCGATCTCTTTTGAACTTAAGAAGGTGGATGTGACTCCCAGGAAGTCTATTCTTCAAGTGTGCATCCGCAATCGCAGCAGTGCTAATTTTAGCTTTGATCCAGATAACGTCTCAATTCTAGAAGGCAACCACAGATTGTCAGAAGCGACCGTGCGCACTGATTTTGATACTACATTGATTGAACCGAACCAGGAAGTGGTAGGGACTATTACAATTTTTGGGCATCCCTGGAATGACCGCCTTTCAGTTGCATTATCCGACGGCAATAAAACAGTACAACTAAAGAGGTAGCAATAACGCAGGACGGAATTATGTCAACAACTCCTTTGGGTACCATCAGATGAAAATGCTTCAGTGGAAGACTCTGCTTAATGTCAAAACGCTCCTTGTGATTATTGGGCTGGCTCTGCTTTCACTCTGGGCGACAGGGTCGTTTGCTGACAATATCCCTGTCACAGTCTCGGCCGGTGGCGCGTCGACTACTATCCAGGTCGCTGAGCTTAACAAAGGTACTGCAAAAGAGATTCTCGACAATTATTACAAACGTAATCCTTATGCCAAGGCGCAGGCCCCTACTGATAAAGCATCAAGTGCACTATTAGGCGCAGTGACGTCATTCATGCTTCCAACTCAAATAGGCGGAAGTACAGATCTGCTGATTCCAGTTGAGGCTGGAAAGAACCTGAAGCAGTCAGCAAGCAGGTTCTGCGGTATGCCTGTGCCGCCCATGAAAATAATGGCATACATGCCTGTAACAACAGTCGGCTACTACGTCCAGCCGCCCTGCCCGGCCTTGGACAGCCCTTGTGCATACCGGGACTTGGAACTTTTTAAAAACACTCTGACTACTTTCGGAATGCCCCTATCGGACTCGCAATTTCAAATTATTGATCGTGAGAACAAGCAACGTTTTATTGAGCTTTTGTTTAATCCGGAACGTTTCATATGGTTAGCAACCAACACAATGCAAATGCAGGGTTCCGCAATTTCCAACAGTCTTGCTGGAGTTGGTGATGGCACTTTCCGTGCTGCATTCAATAATATCGTTCACGGTTTGGGAGGAGGTGGTAGTGGCGGTGGCAGCATTAGCGCTTCAGGTAATGCTCTTCTCAATGTTGCAAATGAAAATGCGGCAGATAGCAATTATGCCTCTTCACCCAAGACAATTTCTAAAGCTGTATACATGGTACAACAGATGTATAAGTTTGTTTTTATACCGATGGCTATTTTATTACTCCTGCCCGGAGCTGTAATAACTCAGGTGAAAGGGTTTGTCTCTCAGGGTTTCGGACTTTCAGGCGAGGATTCAAGCAGCCCGTGGGAAGGGATGCTGCGAGCACTTATTGCTATCTTCCTAATTCCGTCAACGCAATTGATAATTAGTTATGCCACCGATATCGGTAACTCAATGGCATTGAGTGTGGTGCCGTGGATAGAGCAAAAGCAAATATTCAGCTGGGCGAATGATCAGTTTTACAACGTTCCAGTTGGAAATGCAGAGAATGCGATTATGCCTCCAACCTCTGCCGGTACCACTGTTTCTGGAAAGGTGATAGCAGGTGCTGCCGGAGTGGTGTCTTCCGGAGGGGCATTAAACTTTCAGCTCTCAAATCCATTTAGCAGTATCGGAAATGCTGCTTCATCATTGGGCAGCATTAACAGCATTCTTAATACGAATATAGCCAATCCTATAAACAATGCGGTTCAGGGTTTCACAGCTCCGGGCAATGCAGCTCTGGGCGGTGTGACTGGAGCAGGTGGCGGAATGACCGGAGGACTCAACGGTCTATCTGGCGGCATAACTGGCAAGGTCGGTGGAGCGCTTGGCGGTCTAACTGGCGGGGTGAACATTGGTGCTGATGGAGTTACCGGCAAGCTAGGTGTTCTTGCCAATGTAGGCAGCCTTGGCAGTATGGGTAACCTTGCCAATGTAGGCAGCCTTGGCAGTATGGGTAACCTTGCCAATGTAGGCAGCCTTGGCAGTATGGG
>CAILLX010000136.1 GCA_903835185.1 uncultured bacterium
CTTCGCGCTCCAGGGCAACGCTAATGGCGATATCTTGTATCAACTTTTGGTTAGACCGCTCCGGTGATCAGCCCCCGGGGAATTGTTGGGGTACCGTGCTGAGTGTCGCCAAGCGGCAATTCATATTGTCGCTGGTCAGCGATGAGGGAGTGGACATCCAGCGAAGTACAGCCAACAGCTGGAAGCGAGTCTTGCACAGATAAAACAACTGCACTGTGAAGCGTAGGCAGCGGGCAAGACAGGCGCTTGAAAGAGCCTCGGAAGCAATCTGATCTCGTATACAGACGCCGCTGTGGACGGCAGTATCCAAGAAACATCCTGAGCTGCCGATGAATTATACTACTAGGATCTATCGACTAGAGAGGCAAGATCTAACGCATGAGCTGCCACACGACCTGCCATATTCTGGCAACTAAAACACAGTAGAGGTAAAAAGTGAATATGAGTCTAGCTCAGCAGCTCAGAAAGCTGGCTGTTATCTCCGCCAGCATGATCTTGATCAGCCTGTCAGGTACAATCTCATCTTGTGTGTTTGCAGACGACAGACAAGCAGACGAGAGCGCTGTCAAAGCAGAAGCGAGAACGAATGAACACGGCCACAGTATCTGCGCAATTCCATGTATAAGCTGGATTGATCCGGCAGTCAAACCACAAATTGCTCTTTTGTGCATTCATGGTCTGGGTCTCTATAGCGGCGCCTATCAGGCGTTCGGGACAAGAATTGCCAAGTTGGGTATAGCTACTTATGCAATCGACGTGCGCGGCTTCGGATCCTGGATGAAGGCTAAGGGACATACAGAGGTTGACTTCAAGGCTTGCCTTTATGACGTAAAAAGAGCTCTTACAGCAATCCGCCGGACACATCCAGGCGCACCGGTCTTCATTATGGGGGAGTCGATGGGCGGCGCAATTGCTTTGCGTGCGGCGGCGATGTATCCGGAGCTGGTTGAGGGAGTGATCTCATCGGTGCCGGCCAGTGAGCGATTTCAACAAAAGAAGACCGACCTAAAGGTTGCACTGGAGTATCTGAAAGGCCGAAACAAGCCTTTCGATATTGGTACATCTATTGTCCAGCAAGCAACCCAAAATGAGCAACTCCGGCAAGACTGGTCTTCAGATCCACTCGATCGCATGAATCTTTCCGCTAACGAACTGATTCAATTCCAGAGCTTTATGAACGAGAATCACGAGGCAGCAAAAGAGATTACAGATGATCCAGTCCTGTTTGTCCAGGGCACTAAAGACAAGCTGGTTAAGCCTGATGGAACATGGGAGCTCTTCAACAAATTAGGCACACCTGACAAATATTTTTACGCCGTGCCAAGCGAGCATTTGATCTTTGAAGAGGGGCAAAGCAAAGCTGCTGATCTAGATCGTCTGACTGTTCTGGCTTCCAACTGGATGCATATGGTAGCTGCCAAGAATGGCACCATAGTCCACAGCATCACAAACAACTCTCTTCCCGAACAGACCACAGAGAATCCTTTAGACCCGCGCATCATCGATGCTCTCAATAAGCTTGCTCGCGGAGATCATGAGCAGGCGTTGCCACTAATGACTGCAGCCGTTAAAGCTAATCCCGATAGCGCAATAGGGCACTACTGGCTGGCTGTGACCTATGCAAAATCGCAGAAGAAGAAAGAAGCGCGTTTGCAGATGCATGCCGCATTAGCAGCTATGCGTGCCTCTGCGGCACGGGATCCCCAGCGTGCCATTCCTGGCGTGGACGATGTGCAAAGCGCCGCCCAGAATACACTGTCCGATGCGGATAAGCCATATTCCGACCTGACCGCTGGCAAACCTACTGTTATTGCATTCTTTACACCTTGGTGTGAACAGTGCGAAGGCATAGATGGTTTTTACAAGCATGCCGAGCACATGCTTGGTGATAGCGTAACATTTGTGAAAGTCGACCTGGATGATCCTGATAACAGCGCTCTTGCAAAACGGCTAAAAGTAGATCTCATTCCTACATACGTCTATCTGGATAAGAACGGAAGGGTAAGTTCAACCTTGATCGGCAAGACAGGTTTTGCCAACTTCGCCAAGGGAATCCTTGCGATTGTTCGATAAATTCGGAATGTCGCTCATTAATGACCTTGGCTTAGCTAACGTACTGCTGCAACCAGCAGCCGCTGGCGCGGTGGAGTTGTCTCTTGTAATTCTAAAGGTGTAACTTCCCGAAAGAAGTCAGTCTGCAAGAAGCTCTTGCACACCATGTTCAACTTCTTCGGCTCCTACAGATGCGCGCAGCAAAGCACTGAACTTGAGAACATGTGCCTTGCACAAGAAACTATACTAAATTATGAACTGTAAGTATCTCAGGCACATCCATAACAAAGCCTGTACGTTAGATACTCAAACAAACGGAAACCCACGAGGAGTTACCTCGTGGGTTTCATAAATCCTGGCACCGGGCTATCTTCCCAGGCAGTCACCCACCAAGTATTGTCGCTGCTGACCGTCTTTACCGTCGTGTTCGGGATGGGAACGGGTGTGTTCCGGTCGCTTCGGCACCAAGAAACTTTCAGGTTCATGGCGATCTCTCACCATACCCTGGAAACTGCACATTGAGTGTATTCATTCACCAATCTATGTTGGACAAGCCCTCGGACATATTAGTAACGGTCAGCTGCATACCGCCTTTACGCGGCACTTCTACCTCCGTCCTATCAACCGGGTGGTCTTCCCGGGTCCTTACTAGCTTGTGCTATGGGATTACTCATCTTAAGGTGGGCTTCGTACTTATATGCTTTCAGCACTTATCCGCTCCGAGCACAGCTACCCTGCGTTTACGTCTGGCGACATAACAGGTATACTGGCGGCTCGTCCGTCCTGGTCCTCTCGTACTAGGGACGGCTCCTTTCAATAATCCTACGGGCATGCCGGATATGGACCGAACTGTCTCACGACGTTCTGAACCC
>CAILLX010000137.1 GCA_903835185.1 uncultured bacterium
ATTGTCATTGTACCGACCCGAAAAGAGCTGCTGGCGCCTGTAGTGTAAAAGGTAAGCTCCTTGTTGCCGGTGTCTGTGAGTCCGAGTTGCCTGGCAGCGTCAGCACCATGAGAAAGGATATGTTTCCCAAAGGCAGCAGCTTTGACGTGAGCAATCTTGTCTATACTAGGCATGATCACCTTATAGTCGTTGCGGATAAAGACGCCGCGGGATAACCGGATTATGTACTCTTTGGCAACCAGCCGGCTGAGTGCCTTATCAACAGCAGCACGCCAGCCAGTGTGGAGTAAATCACGTGTGGTGAAGATTTGCCCTGACGGCAGCCTGTTAATAAAGGACAATATAAATGTGGTTGGTCCAAACATGCCCTCTTCCTCCTTTTTTGTAGGTCAGAAAAGCGTTTGAATTCCTGACCTATTCACTTATACGGTTTTTGGACACATGAGGTTCAACGAGCTCAGTGTCGGAATAGAGGAATAATGTGAACACCGTTTGTAGTAAGAACCTGACAGTACCAGTCTTGGTCTTGATAAATTGTAGGTACGCTACCCAGTAGTGATTGAATCAACTTTGCCTTTAGCCCACAATAAAATAGTGAAAGCTAGTAAACTCCTCGACCTGCCAAGACGTACTCCTTTGCATGATTCCGGTAAGCAAACGGATTTTCTTGAAAAAGTGGCGTTGTGTCTCTCTTGTGCAAGCTAAATCTTTGCTGTGCTGCAGCTCCAATACCAGCAGAAAGAGTGCATGGACTATCACACTTTCTGTTGGGGCATTTCACACCCAGGAAGCAAGATCCAACTTGTTTCCGAAAATCCCGGGTACTCAATTATTCTTGACTGCTCGTCAGTGGCTTGTTCCAAAGCTCAAAATTGGGCGTGGACTAGTTATGCTATCTGGGTATTCGATCAGAAGTTCCACTCGAGCACTGGTTCTCTTTCTTGGCAAGTATGGTGGTATCCGCAGCTGGCAGGTTGCTGCGAGAACCAGGGAAGCGGTACTCTGTCCGCAAAGTGGTAGCAAGCCCGGGCAGGCAAGGTGGCACCTGGGGTCCGGGTTAGTAGCTCATAAACTGCCGGATCGAGCCGACTGTAGCGCCCGGCTTCGTATTCTCGCGCAATGACCGCCAGTGAGCAGTATTCCAGAAGTGGTACTACTGGAAGTGCATCAAAATACAAGTTGCAAATTCGAGGGCGCAAGTGTTTTGTGAGGAGCTTTTCGGAACCAGGATCTGACAGGATGATTCCGAGGTAATGGAGAGCCTCGTGCAATGATACAAGAGTCGTCGGGGTCAGGTGCTCGGCAATGTAGTTTGAGATTGCATGCTGAAAAGAATCATCCTCCAGAGACCAGTTTGTGCTCTTACAAATGTGCAGCATGTTCCAGAGCCACACTGCTGCCACACGATGATTACCGTCGGCAACGCAAAAGTTTTCGTTGATGATGACTGGTGCGGTTCTGCCTTGTGAAAGGTTGTGCAATTCATCGAGCAAGCGACGAATCTGGCAACGCTCGGTCCCATGCAGCTGGCTCAGGCTCATCGTCCCTATATCCAACCAGGAACCACCAAAGATACCGCAAGCTAAAGGCTGCATCTCTTCGAGCAAGGTTGCATAACTGCAGAGCATCTCCAATTCAAAAAGCAGCTCTAATGATGGACACGTTTCAGCTGTCTGGAGCAGATCTTGCAAGACGGAGCAGACAAGATCGATAGCTGAGTTGCTGTAACTGGTTGCTGTACCTGCAGCCCAGGAATTGCGAACCAGAGGGAACAGCTGCTGCAGATGATTGGGCGATAAGACATCCCACTGGCGATCTCTGAGACAGTTGCGTAGCTGTTTAATGGCATCTTGATCAGCTATCTTGTTTTGCTTGAAGATCTGCTGCGGGAAACCCAGTTCCAATACTGCTGGTTGCTTTATATATTTCCAGCGCCAGGAGTCTGAAAGAGCTACTGTTTGATTCGTTTGATGTGCACCACTGGTAGTGAATTGTGCACAAAACTGTTGAATCATTAAGAACTGCCTGTAGCTACCTGCTATCTTGCCGGGATGCTGTTCTTGAGAAGAGTTCAGTGATGCCAGAACAGGCGAGGTCCCCGGGAACATTGCAGGGCTGTTGGCATGGCTGCTGTGGAGAGCACCATTAATTCTTGCTGTGAATAGTTGCGCTCTCCTGGCTGCCAGAAGCTGTGAAGCATTACTAGAACCACCGGCAACTGCAGTAGGCCATTGTAAGCTGTTTGTGTCCGTAGTGTCTTGAGTGGCTCCCCAGCAGAGGCGAATCCCTTTTTGCTTTCGATAAGAGGAGAAAGAAGGAGTGGAGCAGGACCACCGCGCTCTTGTATGAATCTTTAATAGTGCTGATTGAGGATCTGGGTTTTTAAACATAGTTGCTATCGTCTGAGAATACGAGGCTAACATCAATTGAAGTAAAGGTGAGATTCATTACCTTGATCTTAAGAAGGCATTAAATAATTGCAGCTGTGGTGTTGCGTACACAAAGCTCCGGGTGAGAACAGTCCGGTGAATTCAGGAGACGACCAGTGGCGCTATAATCAGGACTGGTGCCTGATATTGTTGACTTGAGGTCCAGAGGCGTGTAGGGGCGGCTCGCGAGCCGCTCTACGGTAAACCCAACGGTTTAAGTTGGCAGTATTGGGACTGGTGCCCGCTGAGTATTGTTGTCACTATGGGCGGACTGTTGGTCCAGCACTGTCGTTGAGTGGTTAGAGCGTATTGCGGAGAAGGTGCATGCAGGTGGTTAGCGCAAGTGCGATCCGATCTGTCTTAGCATTAGTCTGGCTGGTGTGTGCCAGTACTGTGCCTGCAGCGGCGTCGCTTTACGATCCGGCCGGTAGTGAAACGGTGGCTGCTCCTCATGTTGTGGGTACTTCACGCGAGACGATGCTCTATGGCAGACGTGTGCGCAGCTATCTCGTGCACCTGCCTCCATGCTATGACGGACAACACAAACTGCCCCTTGTAATTATGCTTCATGGTGGAGCTGCTGATGCTCGTGCTACTGAGAAGATAACCGGGCTGAGCGTTAAGGCGGACTCGGCAGGTTTTATTGTTGTTTATCCCAACGGTCTTGGTCGCTTTGGCCGATTTATCCGCACTTGGAATGCTGGAGACTGCTGTGGCTACGCTCGCAGGCATCACATAGATGACATTTCTTTTCTTAAAGAGTTGATTGCATCTATGAAGCAGCACTATTCAGTTGATAGTAGCAAGGTTTATATTGCTGGCTTTTCTAACGGAGCGATGCTTGCTTATCAAGCTGCTGACTCTCTGGTAGATCAGGTTGCCGCCATAGCTGTGGTTAGCGGGTCGATGACAGGCAGAGAGGGAAAGCTGGCGCGTCCTCTGCCTGTAATTATTTTTCACGGTACTGCTGACAGGAATGTTCCTTATGGCGGCGGTGGTGGAAAGTTGGCCAAATGGGGCTATGCAGTCAACAGGAAGCCTGTTTCTTATGCTGTGGGCTTTTGGGTTGACCTGAACGGTTGTTTGAAGGTGCCTGAAACGGTTGAGAGAGGCGATGTCGTAATCCAAAAGTACACAGGAGGCAAAGATGGTGCCTCGGTAGTGTTGTATACGATGAAGGGAGCTGGTCACATCTGGCCGGGCGGCGGACGGACATGGATTGGTGGCGATCAGCCGGTCAATGAAGTGCCTGCTACTGACCTTATTTGGGATTTTTTCTCCTCCTACTCGCGGACAGACGCTGCCAATTGAACAGCGGGCTGGGACAATGTAATCAGGCTTAAAGAAGTCAGTAGTGAACAGTTGTGCTTGATTCAACGTGACATCGCCTTCGGGCTGTGCGACAATTGATCCTGCTTGACATTGCTCCGCGAATAACTATGACTCAGGCTTCTCCAAGGCAGATCCAGATTCAATATTTTGCTCTTCTGCGCGAGAAGAGCGGGTGTTCTGGCGAGGCTCTTGCGACTGCCGCGCCAACTTTGCGTCAGCTTTATGAAGAGCTGAAGGCGAAATACGGATTCCCGCTTGCTTGCGAGAGGTTGCGTGTTGCGGTCAATGACGAATTTTGCAGCTGGGACGATAGTTTGCCTGATGGCGCCAGGGTTGTTTTCATTCCGCCTGTCTCTGGAGGATGACATGTTTACTCTTGCCAGAGAGCCGATTAATGTGAGTACTCTCAGCCGGGCACTGCATGGCGATCAAGCTGGAGCCATGATTTCTTTTGAGGGATGGGTGCGCAATGTCAACGATGGACGGGCGGTGAGGTTACTCGAATACGAAGCTTGCGAATCTTTAGCGGTTAAAGAAGGTGCAAGGATTATTCAGGAAGCGCAAGAACGTTTCTCTGTCATAGAGGCTTCTTGCGTGCATAGGATAGGTTTGCTGGCAATTGGCGAATGTGCTGTCTGGGTAGGCGTGACAGCAGAGCACAGAGATGCTGCTTTTGCAGCTTGCCGTTATATTGTTGATCAGCTGAAGGTGCGTTTGCCAATCTGGAAGAAAGAACATTATGCTGACGGCTCGGTTGAATGGGTCAACTGTCAAAGTGATGAAATAGCTGAAATGAAGTGTTTATGAAGCAGCTAATAGATCAATTTGGAAGGAAGCATACTTGCCTGCGCATAGCAGTTACCGACCGGTGCAATCTTCGCTGTCACTATTGTATGCCGCCGGAAGGGGTTGTGTGGAAGCCGAAAGAGGCAATTCTTAGTTATGAAGAGATTGTGCGTGTAGCTACTGTTGCCTCCGGAATGGGCGTTGACAAGATTCGTCTCACCGGTGGTGAACCTCTGGTCAGGCAGGATGTGGAGCAACTGGCTGAGCAATTGGCGCATATCTCTGGCATAAAGACTGTTGGCATGACTACTAATGGTGTCTTGCTGGCTGGCAAGGTTGAAGCGTTGAGAGCTGCAGGGCTGAATAGTCTCAATATCAGTCTTGATTCTTTGCAGCAAAGTCGATTTGCCGAGATCACAAGACGTGATGACTGGCATAAAGTAATCTCCAGTATCCAGGCGGCTGCCAGCTGTGGCTTTGATGCGGTGAAGCTTAACTGTGTTGTGATGGCAGGCTGTAATGATGACGAGATTCTGGATTTCGTTGATTTTGTGGCAGACCGTGAGTTGAATGTACGTTTTATTGAGTACATGCCGTTTCCTAATAATCTGTGGGAGAAGCAGCGTGTTGTGTTATTTGCCGAGATGATGAAGACTATTGAGAGCAGATACCGGCTGATACCACTGCCCAAAGCCACTGGTGCAGCAGCCAGGGATTTTGCCATAGCGGGGCATTGTGGTAAGGTTGGCTTTATTACTTCAGTGTCGGAGAGCTTCTGCTCCCAATGCAACCGGCTCAGGCTTACGGCTGATGGTGCCATTAAGTCTTGCCTTTTCAGCAGGCAGGAGGTAAGTTTAAGAGAGGTCATCAGGGGTGGTGGCACAGATGATGATTTGCGAGAAGCAATGTATTGTGCCGTGATGCAGAAGGGCTATGCTCACCTTCCGGCTGACGAGCTTGCTGTAATTGAGAATCGAACTATGGTGGAGATTGGCGGATGATCCTGTTTGAGGAAGCAAAGGCACGAATTCTTGAGGTTTCCAGACCGCTGGGTAAGCAGGAGGTCAAGTTAGGAAAATTGCAAGGCAGTTATCTGGCTGAACCTGTTGCAGCTACAAGCGACCTGCCTGCTTTTGACAGCTCGGCAGTTGATGGTTATGGTGTTCATTCGTTAGATCTTTCGGCTGCATCGGCGTTACAGCCTGCGAAGCTCAAGCTTTGTGGCGTGATTCAAGCTGGCGATTCCGGTGCACTCAAGCTCTCTCCAGGTAACACTATAAAGATACTCACTGGGGCTCCAGTGCCGCCCACAGTTTGTGCTGTGGTCATGAAAGAGTTTTGTGAGGAGCAGAACGGGTCTATCCTGGTTAAGCAACCCGCAGGAGCTGGTGACAACATCAGGCGTCGGGGTGAAGAATACAAATACGGGCAGGAGATCTTGCCGAGAGGTGCACGTATTACGCCGCCGGTGGTTGGCTTGCTTGCCACCCTGGGTTTCTCTTCTTTCCCCACTTATGTAAAACCACGAGTTGCTGTGGTGGCAACAGGCAATGAATTAGCAAGGCCCGGACGGCTGCTTGCTCCCGGTCAGGTATACGATTCCAATTCATACGCTCTTGTGGCTGCTGCCAGAGAGTTGGGTATTGAAGTTTGCCGCACATTTGTTGCCCGTGATGATGCTGATGCAACGCGCAACGCCATCAAGCAGGCTATTCGTGAAACAGATGTGATTATTACTGCCGGTGGTGTTTCAGTAGGTGACTTCGATATTGTCAGAGACGTTCTGGAAGAATGTGGAGTCAAAGAGGTTTTCTGGCGGATTGCTATTAAACCTGGCAAGCCGGTCTACTTCGGTACAGTGGAAACTAAAGCAGGAAGGAAACACAAGCTGGTTTTTGGACTGCCAGGAAATCCGGTGTCAGCACTTGTTACATTCCATCAGCTGGTAGCTCCTGCACTGCTTAAGATTATGGGTGCTTCTTCCTGTTGCACGCCTGTACTGTCTGCCAAGCTGACCGGTGCTGTACGCGGGCGGTCAGGTCGTATGGAGTTTACCCGCGGGATTTTGAGCTTCCAAGATGGCGAATTACTGGTCCAACCTGCTGTCGGACAGGATTCGCACATGCTTGGCGGGTTGAGCTTGGCTAACTGTGTCATTTATTGCCCGGCGGATCGCGAGTTGTTGGCACCAGGAGATGAGGTTGTGGTGCAGCTTCTGAGCTGGAGCTTTTGATCTGTTTTGGCTCGAACTGGTGAACTCAAGGGGCGGATTGTATCCGCCCGGGCGCATGCAATGCGCCCCTACAAACTGTCCGATTGTATCGATACTTTGGAAACGCACTACTAGTTTGCTAATATGATGGCAAAGAGAGTGACCAAGATGAAGCAGCTGAATCTGAAACCTGGATATGAGCGTACATGGCAGCGGAAACCATGGTCTTATCTGCTGGCGGTCTCAGGAGTGGCAGCAATGACCTGGCTTATCGTCATGTCGCATGCGTATGCCAGCACTGCTAATATTCCGATGCTTTATCTTCTGGTTGTTATCGCAGCAGCGCTTTTTCTGGGGAGAACCGCCGCCGTGCTGGCTGCGGTGGCAGCTTCTTTGAGCTTTGACTTTTTCTTTATTAGTCCGCAGTACCAGTTTACTGTGCAGGATCCGCAAGAGTGGGTGGCTTTATGCATTTTCTTGCTTGTTGCCATAGTAACTGCACAGTTGACGGCGCTTTTGCACGCCCGCGCAGAAGAGTCCCAGCGACGGAAGCTCGAGACAGCTGCTCTAGCTGAAGCCAGCTGGACAGTAGCCTCTGAGCTGGATAGAGATCGGGCGCTTAATAAGATCCTCTCCAAACTGGTGGATCTGGTCAAGCCGGATGCAGCCCAATTGCTTGTCGCTGACAGCGAGTCAGGCTATAAGGTTCTTGCGCGCTATAGCAGTGGTGATTGCGAATCTGGTGCTGTCAATGGTATTGCTGGTGATGCAGTTCGTTTTGTACTTGCCAACGGACAGGCAATTGGTTGGCAACCCAGCGAGCACTGGCGGAAGGCTTTGCGTGCTACAGGAGGAGCTGTGGCTGCGTATCTTCCTGTTGTGGTGGAGTCTCAAGTGCTTGCGGTGCTCTATGTGAAGTTGAAGGACGAACAGGTGATTACTGAAGCCGAGACGCAGCTGGTGGATTCACTGCGCAACCATGCTGCAGTCATTTTGTTGCGCGATAAGCTTATGAAGGCTGATGCCAGAGCGCAGGCGCTAGCAGAAGCTGATCGTCTTAAGACAGCTTTGTTGTCTATGGTGTCACATGATTTCAGAAGCCCGCTGACATCAATAAAAGCCAGCGTGAGCAGCCTGCTGGAAGTGGGAAGACCGGTGGCTCCTGAGGATCAATCTGCTTTGTTGCAGGGGGTTGTGGCTGAGACTGACAGGCTGGATCGCATGGTGGGCAACATTCTTGACCTGTCCCGGCTGGAATCAGGAGCCTGGCAACCTCGCAAAGAGTTGACACCTGTGACTGAGCTCATCGGAGCAGCACTCGACTATTTTTCTGCAGATGAAAACAGGAGGATTCAGGTAGTGCTGGATAAAGGTGTACCTGAGATAGCTGTCGATGAAGTCCAGATGGTGCAGGTCTTGAAAAATCTTCTTGAGAACGCTCTTAAGTACTCCTTTGCTGACAGCATTGTTGAGCTTAAGGCAAATGTGGATGGCGGGAATTTCGTGATGGCAGTGCTCGATCGTGGACCGGGACTTCCTAAAGGTGAAGAACAGCGGGTTTTCGAGCCATTCTATAGAGCCCCGGTGCTTAGCGAGTCCGCGGTACCTGGAGTCGGCATCGGACTTGCGCTCTGCCGTGGACTGGTGGAGGCTAATGGAGGTGAGCTCACGACTGCTAACAGATCTGGCGGTGGTGCAACATTTCGTGTTAGTCTTCCACTAGACTCGAGTGCACATGATGGCTTATCGGCAACAGGAGTGGACATGGGAGAAGGAGCGTCGCAGGCTAAATGAAGGTTTTGATCATTGATGACGAGCCACAAATTAGACGCGCTTTGCGTGCAGGGTTGGAGCGCAGTGAGTATGAAGTGACTCTGGCTGCCTCTGGGGAGGAAGGATTGGATTTGGCTGCATTGCACAACCCGGATCTCGTTATTCTTGATCTGGCAATGCCTGGTATTGATGGTTTTGAAGTGTGCAGGCAGCTGCGTTCCTGGAGCAAGGCTCCTATAATCGTTCTTTCTGTTAGAGAAGGGGAAGCTGACAAGATTCGTGCTCTTGATCTTGGTGCTGACGATTACCTGACCAAACCGTTTGGTGTCGGCGAGCTGCTGGCTCGCATGCGAGCAGTGCTCCGTCGGGCAATGGTTGCCGACGAGCCGGCTGAGCCATCTTTCTTATGCGACTATCTCCGCATCGACTTTGCTCGCCGGCTGGTCACAATTGATGATGTGGAGGTTCACCTCACTCCCAAAGAATATGATCTTCTCAAATATATGACTGCAAATGTCAATCGAGTTTTGACGCACCGAATGCTGCTCACCAAAGTGTGGGGTGTGGAGTATGCTGAAGACACCCATACATTGCGCGTCCATATTGCCAACTTGCGCAATAAGATAGAGAGAATTCCAGAAAGACCGTGTTTTATTCATACTGAAACAAGGGTTGGTTATCGCTTTCGTACCGATTCGCAGCATTGTGAAGCTTGACGAGCTGACATGTACGCTAGCAGAGATTACAACCATGCGCTCAGTGAGGATTGGACAACAGTGCTGTCAGATTTTGACTCATAACATGTTGATCTAATCTTGACAGATCCTTGATATCAAAATGCATTTCATTGACTTCTTATTGCTGCATAGTCAGCTATAGTTGCATATAAATAAACATCCCTGTTTGGATGTTGCAGCACGAGCAATTGTTCGCTCCCGGCAAGTGCTGCGGTGTCGAAGCAAGGATGTAAATAAAGAGGGATTGATGGACAGAACAACTATGGTCACTTCAGTTGTTCTTGCCTGTCAGCAATAGAATGGCAGGCGGATTAACAATGATAGATGCAGTGTATCTGGCAGTGACAGTTCTGTTTTTCTCGCTATGTGCAGCCTATGTGTTCGGTTGCGAGCGATTGTAAGCAAACTCTGCGTATTAGTCCGGGGTGAGTGTATTGATAGCTGAGTACATTTTAGCTGGTTGTGTCGCGTTAGCGCTGGTTGTATACCTGTTCTACGCCTTGCTATTTCCTGAAAGATTTTAGAGTGGAACTATGACCTCTGCTGGTTGGGTGCAAATAATAATCTATTCTGTCTGCCTGCTTATCTTGGTGAAGCCGGTTGGGCTCATCATTATTCAGGCGCTGGAGCGAGGCAAGTCGCTGCTACTGCCGGTGTTGGGTCCTGTGGAGCGGGCTTGCTATCGCCTTATTGGCGTTGACTCGGAGCGGGAGATGGTCTGGACTGAGTATGCATGTGCTCTCCTGGCTTTTTCACTTGTCTCAATGGTGTTTACCTATGCATTGTTGCGTCTTCAAGGGGTGCTGCCGCTAAACCCTATGGGGTTTTCAACAAGTACTGCTCCTGCCTACGCAACAGCCATGACTCCGGATCTGGCTTTCAATACGGCAGCATCATTCACAACTAATACCAACTGGCAGAGCTACAGCGGCGAGAGCACGATGTCATATCTCTCGCAGATGCTGGCCCTTGCTTTCCACAACTGGGTATCGGCAGCTGTCGGCATGGCTGCTGGCTTGACACTAGTAAGAGGATTTGCCAGGCGTTCAATACGTTCTATCGGTAATTTCTGGCGTGATATAGTGCGTACCACGCTCTATATCCTTCTTCCGATCTCATTTGTCTGTGCTCTTTTCCTGGTGTGGCAAGGAGTAATTCAAAATTTTTCGCCCTATACAGTGGTTAATACCGTAGAAGGGGCAAAGCAGATTATTCCGCAAGGACCAGTTGCCTCTCAAGAGGTGATCAAGATGCTCGGCATCAATGGTGGTGGCTTCTTCAACGCCAATAGCGCTCATCCGTTTGAAAATCCGACACCGTTGAGCAATCTGCTGCAGCTGCTTTTGATTTTCGTACTGCCTGCTGCACTCACCTACACGTTTGGGCGGATGGTTAAGGATACTAGGCAGGGTTGGGCCATTCTTGCTGCTATGTTTATCCTTTTTCTATCCGGTGTAGCTGTCTGCTATTACTTCGAAGGGCGCGGCAATCCAGCCATAGCCAGACAAGGAGTCGAGATGTCTGTCAAGAGTCTCGGCGATTCAGGCGGGAATATGGAAGGCAAGGAGGTCAGGTTTGGAATTGCTCAATCTGCCTTGTTTGCAACTGTGACTACTGATGCTAGCTGCGGCGCTGTCAACAGTATGCATGATTCTTTTACACCGTTGGGTGGGCTGGTGCCGCTGCTTAACATCGAGCTGGGTGAACTTGTTTTTGGAGGAGTTGGCTCAGGACTATACGGAATGCTCGTCTTTGCTGTTCTGACAGTTTTTATAGCCGGACTTATGGTCGGTCGTACACCTGAGTATGTGGGCAAGAAGATAGAAAAGACAGACGTCAAAATGGCAATGCTTTTTGTTCTGGCCGGTTCTTTCTCAATCTTGATCTTTGCTGCTCTGGCGTCAGTTGTCTCTTTGCCTCTGGGTTGTGCTGCCAATCCGCCTGGAGCTGTCTTTAACAATGTCGGTAATGCTGGACCACACGGTTTTAGCGAAATCCTATATGCATTTAGCTCAGCTACCGGCAACAACGGCTCTGCCTTTGCTGGTATCGCCGCCAATACTCCTTACTACAACGTGACTCTTGGATTGGCCATGCTGTTTGGTCGTTTTGTCATGATGATTCCAGTCTTGGCTCTCGCTGGTGTGTTGGTGCAAAAGAAGCTGGTGCCGCCAACAAGTGGTACTTTCCCAACTCACGGTTGGGTTTTTGTTGTGCTCCTGGTGTGTGTCATTTTGATTGTGGGGGCTTTGACATTTTTCCCGGCGTTGACGCTCGGACCTGTTGTAGAGCACTTCTTGATGCAAGGAGGTCGGTTATTTTAGTACTTCGTATGCAGTATTCATATGTAGCTGAGACATGCCTGTCCGGGCTATGTGCGGCTGCGCAGTTCGGCTTCGGGCAGCTCTTTCCCCTCCGGACAGCGCTGCAGCATTGGAGCAATACAGTTCACTTAAGCCGTTTGAATAACTGTAGGGGCGGCTCGCGAGCCGCCCAGCTGGCGCGTCCCGACGCGCCTCTACACATGCATTGAGCTGAGGAGTCTGGCAATGGCTGATGATTTAAGTTTAGTTCCTGTGCCACAGCGGAAGAAGATACCGCTGTTTCAGCGCTCCATCGTTAAGCGAGCGCTTGTCGACTCGTTTGTCAAGCTCAATCCAGTTGTAATGGCCGGCAATCCGGTCATGATGGTTGTTGAAATAGGTAGTGCAGTTACTACTGTTCTGTTTATTGCTCATCTGCTGGCAGGCAATACTGGCAAGGTTCTGCTGTTTGAAGGGCAGATTACTCTCTGGCTCTGGTTTACAGTCTTGTTTGCCAATTTTGCTGAATCTATTGCCGAAGGGCGCGGCAAGGCACAAGCCGACACACTGCGGCGTAGCCGCAAAGCGACAATGGCTTGCCTCGAGGTCGGCAAAGACAGATTTGAGACTGTACCGGCTACTGTATTGAAGAAAGGAGATATTGTTCGCGTTGCTGCCGGTGAAGTGATACCAAGCGATGGTGATGTTGTCGAAGGTGTGGCTACTGTTGACGAAAGTGCCATCACTGGTGAATCAGCTCCAGTTATTCGGGAGTCAGGAGGGGATCGCTCTGCTGTAACTGGTGGCACTACAGTTCTTTCTGACTGGTTGCGCATTGAGATTAGCGTGCAACAGGGCGAAACTTTTATGGACCGCATGATTGCGCTCGTCGAAGGCGCGACACGGCAGAAAACCCCTAACGAGATTGCTCTCAATATACTGCTGGCTGGGCTTACGGTCATATTCTTGCTGGCAGTAGCAACACTATTGCCATTTTCAATTTATGCTGTACGCGCTTCCGGACAGGGACAGCCTACCGATATGTTCTCTCTAATCTCGCTTCTCGTGTGCCTGATTCCCACTACTATTGGCGCATTGCTTTCAGCTATCGGAATTGCTGGGATGGATCGTGTCTTGCAACACAATATCCTGGCTATGAGCGGCAAGGCTATTGAAGCTGCTGGAGATGTCGACACTCTGCTTCTGGATAAGACAGGCACAATTACTTTGGGTAACAGGCAAGCTGTGGAGTTTATTCCAGCGCCGGGTGTCTCAGCTAAGGAGTTGGCTGATGCGGCGCAACTTTCTTCTCTGGCTGACGAGACTCCTGAAGGACGTTCTATTGTAACTTTGGCTAAACAGCAAGGACTGCGCGAGCGCCAATTAGGGTCGTTTGATGCTGAATTTATCTCGTTTAGCGCTCTCACCAGGATGAGTGGTGTCAATTTAAATGGGCAGGTGATTCGCAAAGGTGCATCTGACGTCATTTTCCAATTTGTGCGCAATCTTGGCATGCCGGTTGCCCCTGAGACAGAGAAAGAGGTTATACGCATAGCTCAGAAAGGTGGCACACCACTGGTGGTAGCAGATAATAAGAGGGGAACACTTGGTGTCGTCTACCTTAAGGATGTTGTGAAAGGCGGAATGAGAGAGCGGTTTGAACAGCTGCGCGCCATGGGTATCCGCACTGTAATGATAACAGGCGACAACCCGCTTACAGCAGCAGCAATTGCTAGCGAAGCTGGAGTCGATGACTTTCTTTCGGAGGCTACTCCTGAGACGAAGATGCAGTTGATTCGTAAGGAGCAAACAGGAGGGCGTCTTGTCGCTATGACAGGCGACGGCACTAATGATGCACCAGCGCTTGCTGCCGCTGATGTTGGTCTGGCAATGAATACAGGCACTCAGGCTGCCAAAGAGGCAGGCAATATGATTGACCTTGATTCAAATCCAACCAAGCTTATTGAAGTAGTGCAGATTGGCAAGCAGCTGCTCATGACGCGCGGAGCTCTTACCACCTTTTCTATAGCCAATGATGTAGCCAAGTATTTTGCTATCCTGCCGGCTATGTTTGGTGCATTGTATGCCATGCCTGCCAGTCAGCATGGTCCGCTCTGGGCGCTTAATATAATGAGGCTCCACTCGGCGCACTCAGCTATTCTGGCAGCTGTAATTTTTAATGCTGTCATTATTGTGGCCCTCATACCGCTGGCTCTGCGTGGCGTTTCTTATCGTCCGATGAGTGCTGAGGCTCTGCTGAAACGCAATTTGATTTTTTATGGTTTAGGTGGTCTCTTCATTCCATTCCCGGGAATCTGGCTTATTGATCAGATTATTGTGGTGCTAGGATTGGCGCCGGTCTGTTAAGGAGAAGCAAATGTTTAAACAGATGATGCCTGCGTTAAGAGCAACGCTTGTTCTAGCCTTCCTGACAGGGCTTGTCTTTCCAGCTGTTGTCACCTTGTGCGCGCAACTTCTCTTTCCTGATCAGGCTAATGGTTCGCTTATTCGCAATCAGTCCGGACAGGTTATCGGCTCCAGGTTGATTGGGCAGATGTTTGTGAAGCCTGAATACTTTCATGGACGTCCATCGGCTGCCGGACAGGGATATGCAGGTGAGGCTTCAGGTGGGACCAATTTAGGACCGACGTCGAGCAAGCTTATTCTGGGCAGTAAGGATTTTGTCGGTATCAAACAGCTGGCTGAAAGTTACCGCAGTGAAAATCTTCTTGGCGCAACTGACAAGGTGCCTGTCGATGCTGTAACACGCTCGGGGTCGGGGCTCGATCCTGATATCTCGCCAGCTAATGCTATGTTGCAGGCTAGACGGGTGTCAGCAGCCAGGCACCTGATGCTCGAACAGGTAATAGCTCTGGTGCAGCAGCATATAGAAGGGCGGCAGCTTGGATTTATAGGCGAGCCGCGTGTCAATGTGCTTCTCCTTAATCTTGCTCTGGATAAAATAAAGCGGTAATTTGAAAAGGATTTTTGTTATATATTGAGTGCATGACCTGGTTAAACACTTTGTTAGACGCCTAATGTGAGGCTTTAAGTGACCGATCTCAGACCAGATCCTGAAGAGCTGCTCCGCCGTGTTCAGGAGGAGGAGTTAAATCTGACAAGGGGCAAGCTGAAGATCTTTCTTGGAGCTGCTGCCGGAGTAGGCAAGACTTATCAGATGCTCGAGTCGGCTCGCGGACTTGCGACTGAAGGTGCCGACATTGTAGCTGGTTGTGTAGTTACACACGCAAGGAAAGAGACTGAGATCTTGCTTGAAGGGTTGGAGATCTTGCCGCCCAAAGAGGTTGTTTACAAAGGCAGCAGTTTGAGTGAGTTCGATCTGGACGCTGCCCTGGCGCGCCATCCGGGCACAATTCTTGTCGATGAATTGGCTCATACTAATGTGCCAGGCTCAAGGCATGAGAAGCGCTGGCAGGATGTTGAAGAGCTGCTGGAGTCCGGTATTAATGTCTATACTACGCTCAACATCCAGCATCTTGAGAGCGCTAATGATATTGTCGAGCAGATTACGACTGTGCGCGTACGCGAGACTGTGCCTGATTCTGTTTTTGAAAAAGCTTATGAGATTGAGCTTGTTGACCTGCCGCCTGATGAGCTGATTGAGCGTCTTAAAGAAGGCAAGGTCTATGTACCGGAGAAGAGCAAGGTTGCGCTCGAACGTTTCTTTCGCAAAGGCAATCTTATCGCTTTGCGTGAACTGGCACTACGCGCTACTGCTCAGCGTGTAGATAAGCAGATGAGAGAGTACCGGAGCGATGAATATATTGCCAAAGTGTGGCCTGCAGTTGAACGTATTCTTGTTTGCATCGGTCCCGGTCCTCTGGCTGTCCGCACTGTACGTGCAGCGCGCCGGGTGGCTTCCGGACTTAATGTTGAATGGCTTGCAGTTTATGTTGAGACCCCAAAATTTACTCGCCTCAGTGAGCCGGCCCGACAGCGTTTGAGCAAGACGATGCGTCTTGCCGAGCAACTTGGTGCACAGACGGCAGTTCTCTCCGGCACCAATGTGGCTGAAGAGGTGGTAGCCTACGCGCGACGGAAGAACGTTTCTAAGATAGTCATAGGTAAGCCTGCTGCACCGCGATGGAAGGAGATACTGTTTGGCTCTGTAGCCGATGAGATTATTCGTGCCAGCAATGAGATTGAAGTCTCTGTAATTACTGGAGCTAGCAGTCCAGCTGAACCTGCTGAGCACGAAAAGGGTCCGGAGCCGGTCAATCTTGTCCCTTATCTGAAGGCTTTTGGCGGGGTTGCTCTAGCTACTCTGGTTGCTCGCCTTATGTTTTTGCAGCATATCTCACTGGTCAATCTGGTGATGATTTATCAGCTTGCTGTGGTTATTATTGCAGTGCGTTTTGGGCGTGGACCAGGGATTATGGCTTCCATTTTGAGTGTGGTTGCTTGTGATTTCTTCTTTGTGCCTCCGTACTTTTCATTTACTGTTGTAGACAGTCAGTATCTGTTTACACTGGGTGTAATGCTTGTTGTGGCGCTTACACTCAGCACGCTAACTTATACTGTCAAGCAACAGGCAGTCATGTCCAGATTACGCGAGGCCCGCACTGCCGCACTTTACTCAATGACACGCGAGCAGGCTACAGCTTTGACACAGGCGTCCGTTCTGGGTATTTCAGTACGACACATAAGTGAGGTTTTTGCGTGCAAAGTGGCAGTGTTCCTTATAGATGAATATGGTGTGCTTGGTGAAACAACAGTTATGTCAGACTCTTTTGTTGTAGATGGCAACGAGTTTGGCGTGGCACAATGGGTCTTTGTCAACGGGCAACTTGCTGGGGCCGGGACATCCACACTGCCAGGAGCTAAAGCAATATACCTTCCGCTCAAAGGTTCTGGTGGGTCGATAGGTGTGATTGGCATCCTGGCGTCAGAGCCTAAACGTTTGCTTCATCCAGAAGAGATGCACCTGCTCGAAACCTTTGTCAATCAGACCGCTCTGGCAGTTGAGCGAGCTCTCTTATCAGAGCAGGCTCAAAAGACCACTTTACGGCTGCAACGAAAGGAACTGCCGCCTCAGGCATAAGTTGCAGCCCGCTGGTGATTCCTTTGCATTACCAGTGTCAGGGAGTGCGGATGCCAGGCTGGAGCTGATTCCTTCTGTTCTAGAGGTCTTAAAAGGCAGTCGGGAGTCTAGGGTTTTCCCGCCCGGAGGTTTCCACCGGTGGGTCAACCACAATCTTAAAAGTCCCGGCAAAACTTAAACCAGGACATCTTCTTTTTGGGAAGTAATACTGTTTCCAGCTTGCAGCTACAATGCAATGCATTTGCCCACAAGGACTTTGGTCAAGATGGACTGTTAAGCATGTGGTTGCTTAAACTATGCTCATGTTGCCCTGTGGCAAGGAAGGCTTCGGGGCTTTGCGTCCTGCAACCCCTGTCTTGTTGCGACGGTGTCAAGATGTCGGTCTGAACTGCTTCCCAGAATGCCTATTCAGAAGATAATAGAGTGAGCCTTTACCCGGGATTGCAGGGCGGGAAACCGATGTCGCAAATATCTAGCACAATTATGTCTCGCAGCCAGCTGCATGAGCTCTGGGAAGAGCTTTCAGAAGCTGACCGGGTCAAGCACTTCAAAGAGTTAAGTTATTCAGAGGCTCAGGATTTCTTCTTGAAGCTTGATGCTGAGGACAAAGCAGCTATTTTGCTTGAACTGGACCAGGCAGAGCAAAGGCTTTGGCTGCGGTCTCTTGATCCAGACGATGCAGCTGACGTTATTCAGGAGACGCCGGAGGAGAAGCGCTCTGAGCTGCTTGAGATGATCGACCTTCTCACTCGCAATCAGATTAACGCCTTGCTTGCTTATGCTGAAGATGTGGCTGGTGGTCTGATGAGCCCCCGCTATGTGCGAGTGCGTCCGGAAATGATTAGCGGTGAAGCGATTCGCTATGTTCGTAAGCAGGCGTTAGAAAAAGTAGAGACAATTTACTATATCTATGTGCTCGGACACGAGCAGGAGCTTCTTGGTGTTGTCTCTCTGCGCGAGCTCTTTACTGCTCGTCCTGATGAGACTGTCCAAAATTTGATGCACACTGATCTCATTACAGTTGCCGAGCAAACTGACCAGGAAGATATTTTCCGCCTGTTTGAAGAGCACAATTTTCTGGCTATTCCTGTTATTGACGATCAAAAACGCATGAAGGGAATAGTCACAATCGACGACATTGTCGATGTTGTTGAAGAGGAAGCTACTGAGGACATCCAGAAGATAGGCGGTGTCGAGGCTCTGGACGCTCCTTACTTGCGGATCTCAATGGGCGAAATGATAAGGAAGCGGGCGGGCTGGCTGACAATCCTTTTTATTGGTGAACTGCTCACTGCCAGTGCTATGGGCTATTTCGAAAAACAGATTGCCCGGGCAGTCGTATTGGCTCTCTTTGTGCCGCTTATTATAAGCAGCGGCGGCAACGCTGGCTCTCAGGCTTCAACTCTGGTTATTCGTGCTATGGCGCTGGGACAGATTAATCTACGTGACTGGTGGCGTGTGGTGCGGCGAGAGATTGTCGGCGGATTGGCGCTTGGTCTTATTCTCGGATTCATCGGTCTGTTGCGTGTGATCAGCTGGCAATTTCTCTTCCACTCGTATGGTGAGTTCTACCTTCTAATAGCTCTTACTGTCTTTGTTAGTCTGGTGGGAGTTGTGATGTGGGGGAGCATAAGCGGATCTGTCCTGCCGCTTATCTTGCGCAGGGTAGGCTTTGACCCGGCGTCCGCATCAACACCTTTTGTTGCCACTCTAGTGGATGTGACCGGGCTGGTCATCTACTTCTCTGTTGCCTCAGTACTGTTGCGCGGCACTTTGCTCTAGATAGCCTTATCCTCTTTTGCCGGCTTGGCAGCACAATCGGTGGGGCTTGTGGCGGCAGAGGAAGCATAAGAGTCAGTAAAGTCCGATTCTTCATCAGCAGTTAGAGCTTCCAGTTCAGCATCAGTATCGGTGTTTAAATCTTGTGCTGACTCACTTCCGATGAGCCCGTCTTCGGAGAGCATTGCCAGCTGATCTTTTCTTGCTCTCAATAAGGAGACTTTAGCCTGGCGATCTGCAAGCTCTTCCCTGCCGGTATCAGACAGATTGAGAGCAGCAGAGTTTCTTCTTAACGCTGATATGCGTTGCTCAAGCTCGGACTTCCAGGTGTTGTAGGTGTGACTGGAGACTTTTGCCTGCTCTGCCAGACTGGACAGGATCTGCAATTCGGACTGGTATGTCATGAGTAGCACTTTGTCGTCCTGATGGCGTTGAATTCTTTCCTTGTTCGGGGTTAAACCTAACAGCTTCACCAGAGTTCCCATTGTCAGCCCCGGTATCAGCAGTGTGAAAAGGACTACACCAAACGCCATGTTAATCAACATATCTCGATCAGGGAAGGTCAACGGCAAACTTAGTGCTAGAGCCATGACAAGCGCCCCGCGCAAGCCGCCCCAAAAAAGTAGATGCCGCCATTTGTGCGGTATAGGCGCTCCCTTTGTTGAGACAAGCGGGCACAGTCCGTATACCTGAAGCAGTCTCGCTGCACCTACTGCCAGGATTGCTAATGCGATGGTGCGGTCATACCTGATCAATAGTGGCAATTTGACCTGCAACCCAATTAAAAGGAAAAGAAGCGAGTTGACTAGGAATGCCGCATATTCCCAGAAGGAGTTGACTGCCAGTCGTGTTGCGGCTGACATGCCAGTGCGACTTCCGTAATTACCAACTACAATCCCGGCAGCGACAACAGCGATAACAGGCGAGACATGTATGTGTTCAGCTAACAGGTAACTGCCGTATGCTGCCACTGTCGTAAGAGTGATTTCGAGCAGGTGATCGTTAAAAACGCTGGTAATTTTGGATGAAAGGTAACCAACAACTGTGCCGACCAGTGCACCACCTAAAGAGATGACTATAAAGCTGCCAGCTGTGCTGAAGGCAGGTGGATGACTTCCTGTGATGGCGAGAGCCAGGACAATTTGAAAAAGCACTACTGCGGTGCCGTCATTAAACAGGCTTTCACCTTCGATGATTGTTGCCAATCGTTTGTCCAGTCCTAGCTTGCGGAAGAGGGCAAGGACAGAGACTGGATCTGTGGCTGATACCATGGCTCCAAACAATAAGGCGGTTTGCATGTTGATAGCTCCGCCGGCGTAAAGTATAGCGGCGACAGTGAACATGCAAACAAGCACACCGGCAGTAGCAAATATACTGATAGCAAGCCAGTCTCGCCGCAGCGCCCTGATGTCAAGATTCCACGATGCTTCGAACAGGAGTGCTGGAAGAAAAACGAGAAGCACTAAATCTGGTGTCATGATGATTGGCGGTAAGGTATTGGCCAGTCCAATACAGAGCCCTACAATTACCAACGCTACTGCATAGGGGATACGAATCCACTTGACGCACATGGCTGTGGCCGAAGCTGCCAGAAGCAGGAAGAGAAGATTACTAACATGTGAATGAGTTTCGAGAGAATTCATTATGGCTATCCTGGAGACGGACTCTGTCCAGCGTACTAGTTGTGAGATTCCAAAACAGTGCAACAGCGGCGAGCCAATGCTTCGGAGGGGCGCGTTGCACGCGCCCGCGGGCGGATGCAACCTGCCCCTACGGTAATTGTTGTAGAACTTTGGAATCTCACATCTAGTTGTAGCTCAAACCGCAGTTAGTCCAAATATTGACTTTTGAAACAGCTTCACCTTTAATGATCCCTATTATAGTGTTGTTCTGGTCCCTTTGACCCAGCCTCAAACATACTTGCCAGGACAAATATTACCAAGTGTTTCTGACAGCGTTTTTGTCAACTGCAGGCATGTCAAACAGCTCTTGTCTGCTTGCAGACAACTGGACAAGCTGTGACAATACTCCAGGTCATACAGCTGCATGCTCCCACGTCCTCTGGATTAAGTGTTAATGGTAGACAGTAGAAGGTGTTCATGCCTTACAATCGCAGCTGTCAACTCCGCCAAAAGAGGTAAATGTTTGTGAGCCGAGCCACTACGACAACAACTGTGCAGACAGTAGAGGGTAGTTACCAGGTGAATAACTCTAAACTCATCAATTGGGTAGCTGAGATAGTTGCTTTGTGCAAGCCTGATCGCGTTTGTTGGTGCGACGGCTCTGAAGAAGAGTTCGATCGGCTAAGCGCAGAGATGGTCGAAAGTGGAACTTTTATCCGGCTTAATGACAAGAAACGCCCACGTAGCTTTCTGGCTCGATCAGCTCAATCTGATGTAGCCAGGGTGGAGGAGAGGACTTTCATATGCAGCGCTTGCAAGGAAGATGCTGGTCCCAATAATAATTGGATGGACCCTATTGAAGCTAAAAATACTTTGCGCGGTCTGTTTGATGGTGCCATGCGTGGACGCACTCTTTATGTAATCCCCTTTAGCATGGGACCGCTAGGTTCCAAGATTGCCAGCATCGGTGTAGAAATCACAGATTCTCCCTATGTTGTAGTCAATATGAAGCTCATGACACGTATGGGCAAGGCTGTTTTAGATGTGCTGGGAGAAGATGGTGATTTTGTCCCTTGCCTGCACTCAGTTGGTCATCCATTAACGAACGGTAAGAAGGACGTTTCCTGGCCATGCAATGAAGACGTGAAGTATATCTGTCATTTCCCGGCTACAAGAGAGATCTGGTCGTATGGGTCCGGATATGGTGGCAATGCGTTGCTTGGCAAAAAGTGTTTTGCTTTGAGGATTGCTTCTCATATGGCCAGGGAGGGAGGCTGGCTGGCTGAGCATATGCTTATACTCGGCATTGAGTCGCCTGCAGGCGAGAAGTCTTACATTGCTGCAGCATTCCCTTCAGCTTGCGGCAAGACCAATCTAGCCATGCTCATCCCGCCGGCCGGACTGGACGGGTGGAAAGTCAGCACCATAGGTGATGACATAGCCTGGATTAAGCCTGGTGCTGATGGCAGACTGTATGCAATTAACCCTGAAGCTGGTTATTTTGGTGTGGCTCCAGGTACTTCGCCGAGCACTAATCCAAATGCTATAGCTACTCTGGCTGGCAACTGCATTTTCACTAATGTGGCGCTCACGCCCGATGGTGACGTATGGTGGGAAGGTTTGACACAGGCTCCGCCTCCAGAGCTTATCGATTGGCAAGGCAAACAATGGACTCCTGATTGCGGCAGAAAAGCTGCCCACCCTAATGCCCGCTTTACTGTGGCGGCTGTACAGTGTCCATCATTAGATCCGGAGTGGGACAATCCAGCGGGTGTTCCTATCTCGGCTTTCGTATTTGGCGGGCGAAGGGCCAGCACTATTCCGCTTGCGTTTGAATCACATGACTGGGAATCCGGTGTCTATATGGCTGCCACTATGGGTTCGGAAACTACAGCTGCAGCTGCCGGCAAAACAGGTGAAGTGCGTCGCGATCCTATGGCCATGCTGCCGTTTTGCGGCTACCATATGGGAGACTATTTTGCCCACTGGCTTAAGATGGGACAGGGGGCTAAGCACTGCCCACTCATCTTTTGCGTCAACTGGTTTCGCGTTGATGAGCAAGGGCATTTCTTGTGGCCAGGCTATGGCGAAAATATGCGTGTTCTTAAATGGATATTTGAACGTGTCCATGGACAGGCAGGTGCAAGTGAGAGCGCTTTAGGTTGGAGCCCACGTTTTGAGGATATAGACTGGTCGGGTGTTGATCCAGCCGTTACTCCCAAACAGTTTGAAGTACTGATGCGGGTTGACACTCAATCATGGTGCCGGGAGCTCCAGTTGCATGATGAGCTTTTCGCTAAATTAAGCTCACGACTACCCAAGGAGATGATTCTCAAACGGCAACGGCTGCAGAGCAGCTTTGGCGGTTAGCAGGCAGTGACTAACCAGCGACAGATCTGCTGGTTGGCAGAACAGCTGTTTCACGTGGATTGCATCCAATAAAGCCGCCCCTACGGTTGTTCCCTACGGTGTCTGTAAACAGTATTGGGTGTCCTGTTGGCAGCTGTGATGCAGGATGCTCGCGATGCCAAGTCAACTGTGCAGAATTGGATCTAAATCAAGTTTGATTACTTGAACCCATAACCGCCGCCGCCTGGTGTCTCAATGACAAATACGTCACCGGGCGCCATCTCTACTGTAGCTGTTCCAGGAAGCTCAACTATCGACCCATCGGCACGTTCTACGGCATTGCGCCCGAGCGCTCCGTTGCCACCGCCGACGATGCCATAAGGTGGGATAATTCTGCGCCCGGAGAGAATTGCAGCTGTCATGGGCTTGCGGAAGCGGATGCGGCGAACAACGCCCTCGCCACCATGGTGTAGTCCGCTGCCGCCGCTGCCACTCCTTATGGAGAAACTTTCAACTATGACTGGAAAACGCAGCTCCAGGACTTCCGGATCTGTAAGCCGTGAATTGGTCATGTGCGTATGTACAGCGCTGGCACCGTCAAAATCAGGACCGGCACCGGCACCACCGCATATGGTTTCATAGTATTGATAACGCTCGTTGCCGAAAGTGAAGTTGTTCATTGTCCCTTGCGAAGCGGCAAGGATGTTGAGCGCGGCAAACATTGCATCCGTTACTACTTGTGACGTTTCGACATTTCCCGCCACTACAGCAGCTGGATAGAGAGGATTGAGAATGCACCGCTGCGGTATCAGTATTTTTAGTGGCTTGAGGCAGCCGTAATTGAGTGGCAGATCGTCTTCCACAAGTGTACGGAAGACATAGAGTACAGCAGCCCTGCAGATAGCTGCAGGCGCGTTAAAGTTGTCGGCGCTCTGGTGAGTTGTACCGGCAAAGTCAATCACGGCGCTCCGTGATCCATGATCAATCTTAATTGCTACTCTCACCTTGCTTCCGTTGTCCATCGGATAGCAGAAAGTTCCGTCGGTCAGACGATCAATGACGCGTCGCACTGCTGCTTCGGCGTTGTCCTGAACGTGTCCCATATAAGCCAGCACTGTGTTGAGTCCAAAATGATCGACCAGTTTATGTAGCTCCTGCGCGCCACGCTCGTTGGCTGCTACCTGTGCTTCCAGGTCGGCAATATTCTGGGCAGGGTTGCGGGCCGGATATTGCGAAGAAGTTAAGATCTGCCTGACTTCATCTTCAAGAAAGCGTCCTTGAGAGACGATGAGTATGTTGTCCAGGAGTACTCCTTCTTCCTCAACGCTGGTGCTGGCTGGAGGCATAGATCCTGGAGTTATGCCTCCTATATCGGCATGATGCCCGCGTGAAGCAACGTAGAAGATAACCTGGCGGGCCGGCTCATCAAATACAGGAGTAATAACTGTAATATCTGGCAGATGAGTACCGCCGTTAAACGGATCGTTGGAGGCATAGACATTTCCGGGACGGAAGTTTTGCCCGCGGGCGGCGATAAGACAGGCAACACTTTCGCTCATCGACCCTAGATGGACAGGTATGTGTGGCGCGTTGGCCACCAGCTGCCCTTTGTGATCGAAGATAGCGCAGGAGAAATCAAGTCGCTCTTTGATATTGACAGAGGAGCTGGTATTTTGCAGTGCATAACCCATCTGCTCTGCAATCGACATAAAGAAGTTGTTGAAAATCTCCAGCTTGACCGGGTCGACCGCTTGCCAGCGCTCATGAGAGCCGAGCATGCTGTAGCTTGGAGCATACTTATTTGTAGCCAGCCGCCTTAGGACAAGATGATGTCCGTTGGTCAATACCGCCTGCCAACCGGGTTCGACAATGTTTGTGCCTGTGTCCTCGACTATAATAGCCGGACCGTTAATCAGATCACCTGGTTGCAACTCGTTGCGAGCAAACACAGGGGTGTCATGCCAGCGATTAAAGGAGAACATCTTTATTCTTGCTGCCGGAGTAGCATTTCTTTGTGTTGTCTTGAAATGCAGCTCTGCTGGCGGTTCTACAGTGGCTCCAATGATTTCAACTGAGATACAGTCAACTATAAGATCCTTGTTGCTGGCTGTGAACCCAAACCGATTGCGGTATGTGTTCTCGAACTCTGATTTCATGTCAGCAAGAGAATCAAAAGCCACCGGCAGTGATGAGTCAGTGCCCTCATAACGGATGTGCACCTTGCGCACCACGGTACGTTTTTGGTCGGGTAGCGTTTGAGCTGAGAGCTCGGCGTCACATTGCCTTTCCAGCTTGACGAAAGTGTCAACGAGTGCAGGCAGCAGCGATTGAATCAGTGTGCTTTCGACAGCTTGCTCGCGCATTACGCACTGATCGGCAAGTCCCATTCCGTATGCAGAGAGTACGCCTGCATAAGAGTGAATGAAAATGTGCGACATGTGAAGTGCTTCGGCAATCAGGCAAGCATGTTGGCCGCCCGCGCCGCCAAAGCAACATAAGGTATAGTCTGAGATATCATAGCCTTTCTGGATAGAGATTTTCTTGATGGCATTGGCCATGCGTTCCACAGCTATTGCTAGAAATCCCTCAGCTACCTGCTCCGGTTGTCTGTCATTGCGAGTGGTTTTTTTGATCTCTTCAGCTAACTCAGCAAACTTGTTATGTACAGTTTCAGAGTCGATAGGCTGCTTGCCGTCCGCTCCAAATACATGCGGGAAGAATTCAGGACGGATCTTGCCGACCATGACGTTGCAGTCAGTGACAGTAATAGGTCCACCGCGGCGATAGCAAGCCGGTCCGGGATAGGCACCAGCTGAGGCTGGTCCGACCCGATAGCGCTCGCCGTCGCAGTAGCATATTGAGCCGCCGCCTGCAGCTACTGTATGAATCGCCATCATCGGTGCGCGCATTCTTACGCCGCCTATTTCAGCATCGTAAATTCGCTCCAGTTCGCCGGCATAATGTGAGACATCTGTCGATGTACCTCCCATGTCAAAAGTAATGATCTTGTCAAAGCCAGCTAATTTTGCTGTTTTTACAGCCCCGACTATTCCACCGGCCGGACCGGAGAGGATGCTGTTTCTGCCAGCAAAGCTGCTGGCTTCTGCCAGCCCTCCGTTTGATTGCATGAACATCAACCGGGTATCAGGTAGCTGTGCAGATACCTGGCTGATATAGCGGCTTATCACAGGGGTGAGGTAAGCGTCCACCACAGTAGTGTGTCCCCTGCTGACGAACTTGATTAGGGAGCAGGTTTCATGCGAAGTTGATACCTGGGTAAATCCGATTGAACGCGCCAGTTCTGCTACCGCCTGCTCATTCTCCGGGTGAGAATATGCGTGCATAAAGACAATTGCAAGCGAGCGGGCACCGCTGTCAAATGCTTGCTTGAGAACAAGCGTTGCCTGGGCAATATTGAGTGGGCAGATAACCTCTCCGTCGGCTGCGATGCGCTCTTCAATTTCTACTACATGGTTGTAAAGCAGGTCCGGCAGGACAATGCGGCGAGCAAAAATATCAGGCCTGTTTTGATAACCGATGCGCAGAGCATCGTGAAAGCCTTTAGTGACAGCCAGTACAGTCTTGCTTCCAGTGCGCTCCAGAAGCGCATTTGTGGCTACTGTTGTTCCCATTTTGACAACAGAGATGAGCGCGGTGGGGATTGGTTGTCCGGCGGGCAGGGCGAGAATATTGCGAATCCCCTGAACAGCTGCATCGCCGTATAGCTCTGGGTTTTCAGAGAGCAACTTGTGGATTTTCGTCGTGCCGTCGGCAGCTCTGGCTACTACATCGGTAAATGTGCCGCCACGATCAATCCAGAACTGCCACATATTTCACCAGCCAAATTGTCTAACTTATAACGATTATAAAAGAAGAATACTGGATACAAGCAGGTTTAGATTGATAGCCAGAAAGCAGTTCGGGTTGTCGAGAGGCGGCTCCAAGGGTAAACATTCTTAATCAGGGCGAGGCTTGGCAGAGATAATCTATGCTGCCGGTTTCAGGAACCGTACCTGATGTTAAACTTGCCAGAACGTAGTCAGTTCGGTTGTCAGATTCCAAAGAACAACATGGCTTCTGGAGCGCTGATGCGTCGAGCCGCCGGCGGCGGTTTGCAAGTAGCACGGCAGATCTTGGTAGTTGCTGGTTATTTTGGCAGCCAACTGTCAGTCAATGCAAGTGAGCGCGGTGTTAGGCAGAGGAAAGCTGAGCAGAATGAAAGTAAGGACAGCGCTAGGATTGGTGGTAGTTGTGCAGATTGTGCTGGCCTCGGCTCCAGCTAGGGCAGGCGATACACTCTGGATGGATTACAACGACTCCGATTCAGTAGCTACCCAGACTACACAAAAGAAAACAGCTGTTGCGTCAGAGGAGCGACCGACTTATGGGCTCCTGAGCAGACTGCGTCACCTTAGAGCTGATAAAGCTGTCCGAGAAAGTGATAGCAGCAAGGAAGCTTGCAATCAGCAGGTTCAACCTCATGGCGAGTTGACTGCAGGGACCAAGGCTGCTGCCGGTGCTGTCTATGGAGTCACGCTTGGGGTCCCGATTAGAACAGGCAAGTACATAGCTTCTGAAAGCCATCGCATGACACAGACATTGCTGGATGACTTTGGCGGTGCCGGTTTTTGGAATATGGCAATGGCACGAGCTTACGCCATTCCTTATGGTGTGGCCAGTGGAACTGTACTCGGACTGATAAGAGGAGTGCAACGCGGAAGCCAGTACGGCTCAGAAGAGCCGTTTTCCAAGAAATCAATCGGTCTGGGCGAGCGCTGTGTAGTGGAAGAACATTAAACTTGCACATACTGAGGCGGACTGGGCAGTTTGTGCCCTAGTGTCTCGGCGGCGTGCAGAGCCCAGTAAGGATCGCGAAGCATTTCACGTGCCAGCAGAACTAGATCAGCCTGACCGTTCTTGATAATTTCGTCAGCTTGTGGCGCTGACTTGATCATCCCGACTGCCGCAGTCATTACGGCAGCTTCACGGCGGATAGCATCTGAGAATGGAACTTGATAACCGGGAGATACCTCCACTTTGGCATCAGGAACCAGTCCGCCTGAAGAGCAATCAATTAAGTCGACACCGGCGCGAGCAAGTCTCTTGCCCAGCTGGATTGACTGCTCAAGGTCCCAGCCTCCTTCTGCCCAGTCAGTAGCTGAGATGCGCACCAGAAGAGGCATGTCGTCAGGCATCTCCTTGCGCACAGTGCTCACTATCTGCAGCAGCAGCCGCATGCGATTGTCCAGAGAACCCCCATACTTGTCTGTACGGGTGTTGGAGAGAGGCGAGAGAAATGAATGAAGGAGGTAACCGTGAGCTGAATGAAGCTCAATCAGCTTGAAGTCAGCGCTGACTGCTCGTTTTGTAGCTACCCTGAACAACTCGACAATGTTCAAGATGTCATCGTCTGTAGCAGCAGCCGGTACCTGATACCCCTTGTCAAAAGCTAGAGCAGATGGCCCGATCGGCTGCCAGCGACCTTCTTGCCGTCCAAGCGGCTTGCCTCCCTCCCAGGGGCGGGCTGTGCAAGCTTTGCGACCAGCATGAGCCAGTTGAATTGCTGGTGCTGCCCCTTGATCGGCAATAAAACCTGCCAGCGCTTTGAGAGGATCGATATGCTTGTCGTCCCAGATTCCCAGGTCATAAGTGGTTATCCTGCCTCGCGGCTCCACTGCTGTGGCCTCCACCATGACCAGACCTGCACCGCCAACAGCCCTGCTGCCCAGATGTACTAGATGCCAGTCTGAAACAGCTCCATAAACAGATGAATATTGGCACATCGGTGAGACAGCAATCCGGTTTCTTAATTTGACTCCACGAATTTGCAGCTCTGAGAAGAGGTGAGCGTTGACATCTTCGCCAGGCTGTTTTTTTGATTCTTCAAGTTTACTTGTCACAGTGTCTCTCCTTGTGCTGAATCAAGTGTACCTGGTTAGTGTGCTTGGTCGCCAATGTTGAAGAGGCGTCTGCTGGAAGTCACCGGGCAGGACTCTAGCTGTTACAGACAGTTCACGTTGTGCGAACTGCTCGCATCCTGCAACCATTTCGATCTGACAGGTAACGCTCTTGTTGGCGCAGATGCAGTGAATTGTGCCAAAGAGAGGCTGCGTAAGCTAACAGACATTTTTAGTTGGACATGTGCGCCATCACTGTTTTATGCTTATACTGGAGACGTAAAGAGGTATAAGTCATGCACAGTCCGCTGCGAGCCGAAAGAATTTGCCTCGATGGAGTGCTCACACTTATAGATCATCTCAGCTATGACGAGCAGCAGCAGCTGGCAGCTGCTTTAAGCAAGTTGCAAGAGCTTGCTGGAGCTGCTGATGGCAACTTTGAGCAGGTGGAATTGGAGCCAGGAGTGTCAGCCCGGGAAGTATTTGCTTATCTAAAGGGCAGGAATGGCAAGAAGTGATCCGAACCTGACCCAGTTTGAGTTAAGATCAGCAATAAACAGGTGCCTGCTAGCGAGCAAGGAGGGGAGAGCATGACCGGTGGGAGCGGCCCTTATGAGCCCGATGAAAAGAAGCGGGGTCTGCATGGGGAGCGCCCGGCTGAGAATAAATCGATCTCTTTGCAGCCTGGTCGTCAGTTTGCCACAGGGCGATTGTTGGCTAATCTCAGCCAACAGGGTGGAGCGCCAGGCAGAGTTTCAGGTGAACAGGCTATCGGTGCAGTGAAAGCAAAGATGGTCGGCTGGGTGGACCACCTCTTCGACTGTCTTGCCAAATCTGAATATGAATGGAACCGGACAATCGAACGTCCAGACATGAAAGTGATGCTGGAACGTCCGGAGTCGGCAAGTTCAGTTGGCGGACAGCTGGTGCTCAAAGGGCGTTTGAGCACGCACGGCTGGAGCATGTTCTTCCGTGCTACTTCAGAAGCGTTTGACAGTTACGTAATGCCGTCTGACCGCGCTATCAGTTTTACAGTAAATCCTGGACAGTTCAGCCGCTTGTTACATATTACTGTTTCCGGGCCAGTCGAGCCTTTCTGCTGGTCAATCGGCAACAGGGCTGTTGCTTGGGAGGAGATACCGGAGCTGGCCAACTGGCTATTGACAACCCTGGTCAATATCTCTTCAGGGAAATCAGCAGCAGATGAAGTTTTCACTTTCTCGCCAGAGCAGCAAGCAGGTGTGAAACCGTTTTCAGTGCATACAGCGCTTACTCCGGGTGTACCAGCAAGGCAGCATGCTGCTATTCTCGGTGCAGGCAAGACTCCTGAGTTAGCAGCTAAACCGGTTCCTGGGGCTGGCGGTCATCACCCACATGTTATCCTGCCTGTACCTGCTGCTGCGGTAGCTCCAGCCAGGTCGCTGCAGGTGCCTCAAGAGCGCAGTGTTGATATTTGTGGAGCTGATGTATCTCCACCACCAGTTAACGGTCTGGAGCAAGGCTTCAACTGCATAATTACTGAAGTCGACAATGAGCTGCGTATTTTGTCTGAGGCAGGAGCAAAAGCTTTTTCCGGACAAAACACCCAAAGTGTTGAAAAGATTCTGCGTCGTACTGCAGCATTGCAGTCGTTGCGAACTGAGATGATATCGACCTTCCAGCTCTGGAAGGCTAAATATAGCGAATGATGGCTGTCTCGGTAGTGCTCTTAACTATGGCAAAGTAGAGCCTGGATGATCGTTGTCAAAGGCAGACTGCACTAAATACGGTGCGCTATCGCCAGCATCTTGCTGCGCTAGCTCAGTGCGTTCCTTGGCACGTCAGTGAGTGCAATAACATGTTGCTCAGTGCCAAGCGGCAGGGTAGCCGCATATATAGCTGGATATGCTCAACTTTATGTGTAGATTGCTTGATTAGGTCAGCTGAGCCGCGCCTGGCGCTATTTCTGATAAATTGACAGATCATCATATTGCTATATGCCTGGCTCCAGTCCAAGTAAAATTACATGCAGGCATGTAAATGCTTGATTAACCACCAAATGCGAGGAAGAGTCGAATGTCCGAAGCTCAAGTTTTAACGGGGCAAACTCTGCACCAGTTGGCAGCTCAGTTGCGTGTGGATAGTATTCGCTGCACAACTGCGGCCGGGTCAGGGCATCCGACATCATCTATGTCAGCTGCCGACTTGATGGCAGTGTTATTCTTTAAATATTTTCGCTACGATTTTGACAACCCTAAACATCCTAATAACGACAGGCTGATCTTCTCCAAAGGGCATGCCTGCCCATTGCTTTATTCACTTTACAAGGCTGCTGGCTCAGTGACAGATGATGAGTTTATGTCGCTGCGAAAATTTGGTAGCAGGCTGGAAGGGCACCCTGTACCGGTTGTCTTGCCCTGGGTCGATGTTGCTACCGGCTCGCTTGGGCAGGGGCTTCCTTTTGCTGTCGGCATGGCAATAAATGCAAAGCATTTAGATAAGCTTCCTTACCATACATGGGTCTTGTCAGGTGACAGCGAAATGGCTGAAGGGTCCGTCTGGGAAGCAATAGGTACTGCCTGGCACTATCAGCTGGACAATTTAACACTGATTGTTGATATGAACAGGTTGGGACAGCGGGGAGAAACAATGCTCGGCTGGAACTCTCAAGTTTATGCAGAGCGAGTGCGCTCCTTTGGTTGGCATGTCATTGAGATTGACGGTCACAACGTTGACGAGATAGAGGCGGCTTACACCGAGGCTCTCGCTTATAAAGGGGCACCGACGGCAATAATTGCCAGGACAGAAAAAGGACGAGGGGTCTCTTTTATTTCCAATAAGGATGGCTGGCACGGTAAAGCGCTCAGTGCACAGGAGGCTGAGCGCGCGATTACTGAACTGGGTGGGATCACCAGCATTGTGGTGCCGGTTCGCAAGCCGGACGATATTGCCGCGGCAAAAGCTGGCGGGACTGGCAAATTTGAATGCCCGCAGTATGACAAGCCTGCTGCCACCAGGGAAGCATATGGTGATGCTCTGAAAGCATTAGGTGCTGCTCGTGGCGATGTGGTGGCTCTGGACGGTGAAGTCAGTAACTCGACTTATGCAGATCGATTTGCTCTTGCTTATCCTCACCGTTTCTTCGAAATGTACATTGCTGAGCAGTTGATGGTAGGCGTAGCAGTTGGTATTGCCAGCCGTGGCAAAGTTGTATTTGCCTCTACGTTTGCTGCTTTCCTGACACGTGCTTATGACTTTATTCGTATGGCGGCCATTTCTCGCTCTAGTGTCAACCTGTGCGGGTCACATGCTGGTGTCTCCATAGGTGCAGACGGACCTTCACAGATGGCTTTAGAAGATCTTGCCATGATGCGTGCTGTCTATGGCTCGACTGTTGTCTATCCGTCTGATGCAGTTTCAGCTGCCAAGCTGGTCGAAGAGGTAGCAGGGTTGCCCGGTATCACATATATGCGTACGACCAGGGAGAAGACGGCGATTATCTACAAGAGCGATGAGAGATTCCCAATAGGTGGTAGCAAAGTGCTCCGTCAGTCTACTGCTGACAAGGCGACTGTTATAGCAGCCGGCATCACTCTTCATGAAGCTCTCAAAGCTTACGAACTGTTGAAGTCTTTGGGGATTGCTGTGCGAGTAGTTGACCTCTATTCAATTAAGCCGATCGACAAGCCAATGTTGGCCAGGGCTGCCAGAGAGACAGGTGCTCTTGTTGTTGTGGAAGATCATTGGTGCGAAGGTGGGATGGGGGATGCGGTACTGGCTGCTTTCAGCGGCAACGGCATGACTTTGCCTAAAGTGATTCACATGGCTGTACGATCCATGCCAGGATCAGGGTCTCCTGATGAGCTTGTCGATGCGGCAGGGATAAGCGCCCGGCATATAGTCGAGACTGTCAAGTCGTTGATTTAGACAGATAAGGATTAAGAGAAGGAGAGCACCAAGTCAATGCTTGGTGCTCTTGTTTGATTGTCCTGTCTGGTGGCTGCCTGCTGCCGGTGCCAAGAGTCGCTTGTCTGGTAATCCACCTGTTTGTTGTTTGCATTACTGTGACACACCTTGTACTCTAAGCGATGTGCCAGGTATTGAGGAACCCGCTATGCGTCGGCTCATCTCTTGGGTACCCCTTTTTATTGTTTTGGCTCTTGTGCTCCCGGCCCATGCTGCTTTTGATCAGTTGCATTTGCAGCTTTCTGCCGAGCTGAAGAAATATGTGGACAGTGCCGGCGTTCACTATTGCCTGTGGCATGAACATCCAGAATGGCTGAATCAGTACCTGGCGGACTTGGCAGCAATCTCTCCAGATGAGTATGGCAAGTTTTCTGAAAGCGAGAAAAAGGCATTATGGATTAACGCCTACAACGCCATCATAATCAAAATTGTCATTGACCATTACCCGATTCACGGGCAAAAAACATACTATCCTTCTGACAGTGCTCGCCAGATTCCGAGCCTCTGGGAAGCTTACCGCTTTAGAGTGGCGGGTCAGGACGTCAATCTTTACGACATTGAGCATAAGGTTATCCGCAAAGAGTTTAAGGATCCACGTATGCATTTTGCTGTGGTTTGTGCTGCCCGTGGCTGTCCCTGCTTGATGACTTCTGCTTATACTGCCGCCACTTTGGAAAGGGATCTGGATAAAGCTGCCTGGCAATTCATGACTGATCCCAGCCATGTCAGGTTTGACAGAGAGCACAAAGTGGTGCAGGTCTCCAGGCTCTTTCAATGGTTCCCGCTTGATTTTAATGTGACTCCACAGACAAGCGCAGCTCTGCCGCCAAGCGACGATGAAGTTGTCCTGGCTTATGTTTTGAGCTATGCAGGTAGGGAGATTCAAAAAGAATTTGCCGATCCCAAGCTGGTGCGTGTGATTTATATGCCGTACAACTGGTCGTTAAATGATGCAGATGAGAAGTAGATAGTAAGTATTCGGCGCTCCAAAAAGTAGCCATAGAGCAACGTTTCAATTGATTCTACTGTCCGATTGCTTGCCAAACTGCCACCGCCAGAAGTGCCACATGAAGAGAGCATCTGCTGCTAGCTTCTGCAGTGACTGTTGTCAATTTGAGCAATCTGTGACCGCAGAAGCTAATGTGAGCTGTCAACTCTCTGCTGAAGTCCTTCTACTAAGAAATTGGCTGCCAGAGCTTGTCGTAAGCTGATGCCAATAGAGGGGGCTGGATCTGGCAGCATGTTGCCAAAAGCCAGAACTGCATTGTTGTCAAAATGTCCAACCAGGTGTAGCACCTGCCCTCGTCCAAAGGCAAAAACTACAGCCAGGATGCCTGCACGATCAGGGTCCTCGCTAGCAAGGGTGCGACTGCGTGCCAGTATCCGCACACTTGGATTCAAGACTTTAACCATCTGACTGCCGTCGTCAAGTTTCCAGCCTGATGAGCGAACTGCCCCGGCAAAGAGTATCGGATCTGGGTCAGTGACTGTGGCATCCACTACTTTGTTGGCTGTTTTGCCACCATTCCAGGCTATGTAGCCGGGAAAACATCTTTCGACAAGGTTGCTTACAGTCCAGTCTGTGCTGATTAGGAAACCGCCGCGAGCTACAAAGTCGCGCACCTTCTGGTAAGAATCATTGGGAATTTTGCCGGCACAGTTGACCACTAGAACACGTACATCATCGAGCGGAACATCTGACAACTTGCCGCTTTTCACTGTTGTGTGCCTTACCCCGAATGAATGTAGAGTATGGTCAGCATTGTCCCACTGTCCCTTAATCTCCAGGACATGCATAGGGTCCATTGTGGAGGTAGTGAGGGCAAACTGTGGATGTGTCTTCTCCAGCCAGTTGCGAAAAACGCTTGGGGCAACTGCCCGAGCTGCCTCCAGCTGATAAAAGAATCCGCCTGTCCCAGGCGCAGCGGCTGATCCGTTGAGAAAGTTAGCTGGCGGCCCTGATGTTCCCCATCTGCTTACAGTAGCTTCTAGCGGAGCGTGTTCTGCCTTTGGCTTAACTTGAAAAACTGTCTGGTCGGCAGTGTCTGGTTGTTGACTACCTTCTGATTGTGACTCCTCTCGTATCTGGTGATTGTGCCTGCTTATAGGCGGAGCTGGACGCGGTACAGAGCCTGCCTGTTGTAAGTCATCTTCAATCCAGTCAGAGCACAGCGCTGGTAATGTTGAACTTAAGGTGAAAAGACAAACAAAGAAGAAAAAGGCAGTTGCCTGCCGTCGGGACTCTGCCGTCGTTGAGTATTGGTTTGCAGGATAGAAGATGGAGAGTTTCACAAAGTCGATGACGCAAGGGGTGAACTCTGGGTTCCTAAAAAGTCTAGCTAATACGCCGGCGCACTTTCTGGCAATTATCCGCTGTTGTTGCAACAAAGAATGCTCGTTTTGGGAGCCGCTGTCAAGGCTGCAAGTATATAGATTCGATATGCGGTGCATAGCCATTTGGTGCGCACTAAGTATTCGGAAGGTCGAGAAGGTATATCTTGTGTATATTTATACCTGTGTTCGGATTGCTTTTGGCATCTCTTTTGTTTTCATTGCAACTTTTTCAGCCAATTTCTCATCGCAGCACTTCTACTAGTTCTAAACCGAACCAGGATATGCACCCGTTCAAGCAGGCGAGCAACTGTCTGTTCACCGGATGGCAGCCGGTGGCAGGCAAAGAACGATTGCAGATCCTGCTCATCGCCTGCAGTATCCAGTGAACTTGCAGCACGCATGATTCGCGGCACCATATTCTGTGGCAATTTTACAGTTAGCTCGCTCCAGTGAGCCTTAATGAACTGCCAGGTCAGCTCTTTGCTTGCATCGCTCATTAGCAATTCAGACAGAAGGTGTGGTGCATCCTGACTCCTGACCTGGTCACTAAGAGACAGCTGAAGAGTGTCCTTAATCTGCTCTGGCTGGCGGAACAAAGCAAGAGCCAGAAGGTTGCGCTGCTCACCTTCGGGTGTTTTTGCATCTTGCCAGAGATGCTTTATGCTCTTGTACTCACTTTCGCCACCGTTGTAAGCGACAATATTGGTTATAGCTTCAAGAAGATTAGGCGATATTGCCTCCACCTTAGCTGCCTCTTTATGGTGCCCTGATGAGTCACTGCTGTACTTCTTCCCTCTGACCGGTACACCAGGCTTGACTGTGTGGCGTTTATCGGCATCGGGCGTGACTGCCGGCTTCTGTGTGACAGTGCTCGACATGTGGCAACTGAAAAGCTGGCGCGCCCTGGCTATAGTTGGCTTATCCTGTCCAATTGTACCTAATGTTTCCAATACTTCCGCTCTCAGCAGATGTGTGGAGTCGCTCTCGCCGGGCTGAGCATCCCAGCCCAGGCGTTTATGAATAGCGGACAGACGATCCTTAATCAACTTCTCAAAACCAGTCCGGCAGCTTTTGTCGACAAAGTTGTTCAACTGGTCGAACTGCTCTAGAAGTGTTTCGCACACTGCTGGGTCTGGCTCGCACTGGTAGCTATCTGTCAACTGTAGATAGTTGCCGATAGGCAGATCTCCTGCCAGAGTCAGCGCCCAGAGGTCGGAAAGTAGCCCTAGCCGCTCGGCAGGTGACAGAGCCGACTCGATTAGTGGCGCCAGCCGGTGCAGCATTGCGTCAGTATAACGAACCCGATAAAAACCGTCGGCGCCTGCGTTGGCAATAAACACAGCGTTTCCCAGGCTGACAGCGCAAGCAACCTGGTGTGGAGCCGATGACTTTAGCAGTTGTACTGATTGCTGGCTTGGTTTGTTTAGAACCTTTATCGCTAGTGGCACATTCCAGCTGCCTGCTTCCTGATTTGCTCGGTTGCTTCGCGCAACTTCATCGCCGGTGGTATCAAGGAGAAAGCGTTTCTGTGAAAGGTTTATACTTCTGCCTTCTGCTGTTGCTGTAATCAACGGATATCCTGGCTGGTAAACCCAGTTGTGCATTAATTCAGGGATAGATGAGTGCGAAACTGCTCCAATTGCTTCCCAGAGATTCTCAGTGGTGGCATTGCTGTACCGGTACTGTTTGATGTACCTCTGTACTCCGGCAGCAAAGATCTTCTCACCCACATAACGTTCGAGCATGCGGAGCACAGACGCTCCTTTTGAGTAAGTGATTTCGTTAAACATCTCATTTATCTGCTGTGGGTTTTCCACCTTGAAATGAATTGGTTCTGTCGACTGCAAAGAGTCCGTACTTAGTGCCAGAGAGCGGGAGAGACCAAATTCATCCCAGCAATGCCAGGCAGGCATGAGGTGATCTGTTGCCTTGACAGACATCCAGGTGGCAAAAGCTTCATTGAGCCAGAGATCGTCCCACCATTGCATAGTGACAAGATCACCGAACCAGAGATGGGCCATCTCATGGGCTACTACGCCGGCAACACGCTGCAGAGTTGCAGTGGAGCTGCCTGTCGGCTCGGCAAGGAGTGCACTCTCTCTAAAAGTGATAGCTCCAAGATTCTCCATAGCACCAGCTTCAAAATCAGGTAGAGCTATGAGATCAAGTTTACTGGCAGGGTAAGGCGTGCCAAAGTATGAGGTGTAATACGGCAGCAGCTGGGCGGCAATCTTTCCTGCATACAATCCCAGTTTAGACTTGCCCGGGCGGGTCCAGACACGAATCGGTACAGAGCCAACTTTAAATGGTGCAGTTGACTCGAGATGACCGATAATAAGCGCCACCAGATAAGTCGACATCTTAGGAGATTGAGCAAAAACAACCACTTTCTTGCCAGAAGAAGGATCAATCTTCTCGCTGGCGACAGACGCGTTTGATAAGGCAACCAGATCCGGCGGTATAACGGCTGTAATCTGATACGCTGCCTTGTAATGCGGTTCATCAAAGCAAGGGAACATGCGCCGTGCATCTGTTGGTTCCATCTGGGTGGCAGCCAGAGGTTGCTTTATCCCGTGATCATCTTTGTAAGTGGAGCGATAAAAGCCGCGCAGTTTGTCGTTAAGAGCTCCATTAAAGCTTATTCTGAGCTCGTATTGTCCAGGCTTGAGCGGCTGGTCAAAAGAGAGTTTGGCTTGCTCGCTCTCTTTTGCCAGTGTAATGTGTGCAGACCGGGGCTGCTTGTTTTCTGGTCCTACAATTGATGCAGATGTAAGATTCAGATCGACAGCATTTAGGACAATCTTGCTGGTCTGTTGTCGGGCAGAAAGCAATATAGATTCTTCCCCTTGAAAGGTTGATCTCTCAAGATCTGGCTCAATGCGCAAACGGTAAATTGAAGGTGTTGCCAGGGAAGGCAAACGGTAGCTGATTGCGCCACCGCTACAAGTGCCGTTATGAGCATGCATAGAGCAGGCAGTGAGAGCAGTGAGGCAGGCAAGAGCTAGAATCCAGCTGAAGATACTGGTGCGCATTACTCTCCAGTGAAAACTGGTGGGCGTTTCTCCACAAAAGCTTTTATACCTTCAGTATAGTCGTGACTGTCATAAATCTTGCGTCGCAGCCCTTGAATGAGCTCGAAAGTTTCGGGAGAGAGCGGATGAGCTCCAGATAAGAGACGGAACTGCTCTTTAATTACAGCTATGCATAGTGCCGAACGGGAAGCCATTGTCTCAGCAAGGTTGAGAGTAAAGGATTCTATCTGCTCGCTGTCCACTAAATGGTTGATGATGCCGACGCGATCTGCTCGCTCTGCTGTGATCGGCTCGGCGGTGAAGAACATCTCTTTGGCTACAGTCAGAGGAAGGCGATTGAGGAAATGCATCACTCCTGTTGCGTTATAAGGCAGTCCCAGCTTGGCTGGAGTAATGGCGAAACTTGAAGTGTGATCTCCGACGACCAGATCGCAAGTGAGAACGAGGTCTACCCCGCCGCCCCATACTGTGCCCTGGATCATCGCTATGACTGCTCCCGGATAGGTCTCCACACAGCGAAGCAGCCTCTCGATGGCGTCGTAATAACCGAGCGGATCGCGGCGACTCTTTGGCAACTCAGTGACATCGTGTCCCGAACACCAAACGCGGGCATTTTTGCCTGCTCTTATTATGACAACAGGAATGGCGCTTGCTCGAAGTGTTTCCAACTCTTTGATGAGCTGCTCCATCAAAGCTGTGGAAAGAGCGTTGCGCTTGGCTTCATTGTGAAGCGTCAGTATGCCTATTTTGTTGTGTCTTTCAACTACTACTAAATCCTCAGCCATGCATACCCCCAGAGTTGACTCCACAGATTCCACTTTTGCTTTCACACAGATCCTCTTACTCAAAAGGATCTGTTGATCTTAGTAAATGATAATTGAGAATGGGGCTATTGTGCGCTGCATTGTTGGATCTCTGGCTGGTCTGCCTGCCCCGCAACGCAGTGCGGTTTGCCTGGGGCGTGGGCATCCCGCCCGTGCGATCTCCCCGGGGGAGCCAGCTAAGTTGCTTTTCGTATTCTTACGCAGATGACAAGTGAAATTTAAGCTCTGGTGTAGTTGTTTGTGTTTACAATGGGCACATTCAGAGTATCTTCCTAACAGGAGTGGCATTTCAGTCAAGATCGACAGTTTTATCACCAGGGGCTAGCCGCAGCGGTGGCTCTTCATAAGGCAAGTACTAAGGCAATTCCAGGAAATAGAGGGTCAAGAAGATGACCGGACCGGTTGAGAGGGTTATTAGCAATAAGGCTGCTGACAAGGTCTCGGAAGCTAACCAGAAGCCGCCTGATGCTGCTCAGTCTATGCAGGAAGTGGTTGCCCAGGTGCCTCCTCAACAACAGATGTCAATCATTGCTGATGCCCGTGGAGCCAACCGACCGGTGCCTAAGGAGATTGCTGGCAAACAGGATGCACAAGTGGTCAATCCGGCACGAGATGTCCCAGCCACTACTGGCGCTCCGGTGACAGTCAACTATGAATCAACGAAGGTGCTGACTTATGACAAAGCACCAGTTGGAACTACGGTCGGAAACGATACCAAGGGTACAATCACAAAAACTGTAAGTGTTGAGGCTCAGTCCATACCAGCAGCTGTTGGAATAACAGATAATGCACCTGCTCAGGTGCCGGTTGTTGCTGACAGGGGCTTCGACAAACCGCAAGATCAACCGGTTGATTCTGATTCGCATGCAGCTCTTAGCACCTGGGATAGGTTTGTGCAGAACATAGCTAAACGTGTCGGACCTGAAGTGGCATCATTTTTTGTTGGACTGAGATCCAACCAGACAGGCGAAGACGAACTTGACCCCCGCAAGGAAGCATAGCTGGCGGTTGTTGACTGGAAAGTCTGCGAGCTGGAGATGCAGTCGCAGTGTCTGCGCCTATAGGCGCAACTGGCTTTTGGCAATGTCGGCAAGTAAATGTCGCTGCGCAACAACATACTTGGCATGCCTGTCGGTGGCTTTGGCATTGAAGTGTCCATAGCAAGCAGCCTTCTCAATCCGCTCTCCGTAGTAACCAATGCCCTTCGTATTATCGATTTGCCTGCTAGAAGCAAGAACCTTAATCTGGTAGTGGAGAACGATCCAGCTGTGCCGACAGCGTTGTTAGGGGGGTTGTCCCGTTTTTAGTTGAAATTGGCAATCCCTGTCTTGGTGCGGATTTGAACTGAGTGTATCATGCTGCTTGTTTTGTTTTGTTGATTTTTTTGGGATTTAATTTTGTTGTTTTGCTGTTGAATATTTGGTCCG
>CAILLX010000138.1 GCA_903835185.1 uncultured bacterium
ACCAGCGCTCCTGATTATGCCAGCGTTAATAAGGTTGTTTACTGCGTTCAAATTTAAGCTCAGGTTTGAAACTGCGCCGGCAAACCCGGACAGTCCACCGACAGGAAGTACTGTCGAGAGCAAAGCACCTTGCCTATTGGTGATGTTAGCTGCGCTAATTGTTGCGGTAGTTAGTGCTGGGTTGGTCGATAAAACATAAAGTGTGCCAGCATTGATCAGGTTACCAGAAAGATTAATTGAGGCTGTTCTGCTTACATTACCTATTGCTGTCACGCCAGATGGGATGACCAAGTTGTTCACAAACTGGCTCATCCTTGAACTGATAACAAAGCTGCCCCCTACAGCGCTGCCGTTAGCTCCAAGCTGAATCATCTGCTGCCCTGTTCTTACAATTTGAGAGACTGCAACGCGCTCAGCCGGAGTAAGTAAAGTACCGGCAGTTATAGCCTTGGATGTTCCAGCCTCGAGGATGGTCACTGCAGCATTGTGGTGTGTCATAACAGTGGCATTGGTTGAAGACAAGTCAAGGTTAACTGGATGGGGCGAGTTGGTCCGGCTCGACCAGGCTGTTGAGTGACTAGAGGCAGATTGGACTGGCGCAGTCGCACTGGGGGCTCCAGTAGCTTGCTGAGCACAAGCTACAAATGGCATGCACAAAGTAGATAAAACAAAACAGAAAGATACCAAACTAGCTCCCCATCTCCTAGAGAGACCGGTATTTGCGAATTTCATATTGCCCCACGAGATATCGCTTCTTCAGTTGTAGCCATTGTCTGACTTAATGGTAAAGAACTTGCTTAATGTTGCAATTTAATGTTATGCAACAATCAAAAGTCCACCTATTGATTGAAAGTCCACTAAACTTACTGTTACACTGAAATATTCGCCCTTATTAATACTATATCACGACTTCTGCTGGGTCGATTGGCTATTGAGTCACTGCCAGCCTAGGTTGTTGTTGACCTCCTGGAGGTATTAGGTCGGAACGCTTGGTATGCCTTATTGCCTTTGGCAAAACCAATATGAACCGTGGATTCTGTCTGAAGCCAATGGTTCTCATGATCAAGATGCCAGGTTCAGTTGGTAAACTTCTTTCAGGGACATTGAGAATATCTCTGCTAGTGAACTTTCCTTCGTAAGAAGGTTTTCCAGCAAAAAGATCTCTTTGTCCCTCATTATTTCGGACTTTCAAGCAATGTTATGCAGGGCGAACTATTTTAGTGTGTCCAGAAGTCTCCAGCCTTGGATAAATACACTTGGACGTGACTTGTGTGGCGCTTTGCTAGAGCATGCTAAATGCGGATTAACCGGAGACATGACCAATGTGGGACCAGCCGCTGGACAATATGAGTGAGTTCCTGAACAGCACTGGAGGCTGGTTGGCTAATGCTGTGTCTGAAACATATCAAGCAGCAGGAGCAGTGCTGCACACTGGACTTACTGTTGCTGAAGGAGCTGTTGAGCAAGTTGTTGAACATCCGCTTCAAGTGGCGGCTGATGTTGCTTTGGGTGCAGGAGCAGTGTTGGCTACAGAGGCTCTCGGACTGGGCACAGTGGCTGTTGCTGCGGCAGCAGCTGTGCCGCTGGTAGGTTATGGGATTTATAAGGGGCTAGAGATTGCCAGCACTGAAGGGATAAGCGCCATTCCCAAGCACTTTCTTGATAGCTGCGTATCTACACTAAACACAGTTGCTCAAACTGTCGGAGCTGAGCTTTACCCGGGTGAGCACACTCAGAGCGAAAAAGAGCAGGCAGATGCAAACTTGCGGGCAGTTGGTGCTGGTGGGGTAAGTCTGGCAGCGTTTAGTCTGGGCGGACCGGTCAAAGTTGCCGGGGCAAATATATTGCGCAGTGCAGTTGAGCTTGCAGGAAAAGGGTCGACTGATTTGATTGAAGCGCTTGGCGTCAGGTCTGGCTATGGCGGTTTACATACAGCATTTGCTTCTGCAACAGACACTAGGTCATTATCGGGGGTGTGGGGCAGGCAGGCTGGATTTGTGAAACCCGGCAGTCTCTCAAGCTTGCTTGAATGCAGGTTGGAACGAGGGCTGCCTGAGTATGCCGGTGCGATCAGAAAACTGAAACAAGAGGCAGGACACTATCTTCAGTCTGGGTTAGATAGAGGTTCCAGACTGCCTGTCGAGCGAAGCTTGAGTTCGCGCTTGGATGGGCTCACGGGAGCAATTAGCGGCTTTAGAGGCTGTTTGGGGCGGTCCTTGGGTACATGGTCGAATGTACTGAAAAACACTGTTGCTGATTTGGGGAAGCGACCTTTTTCAATTGAACCGGGGGTAGTGTCGCCCCAAATTCAACGCAGGATCTATCAGGCGGCTAGCAGCTTACCGCCTGAAGTTCTGAGAGTTTTGCGCGGTACCGAGGTAGTCGTTTCTGACAGAGTGAGCAATGTATTACCTCATTTACGCGGTGTTTGTCCGAGGGGTTGGTCGACAGGGTCGACCTGGGATGACGCTACAGGTATGTTCTATACCGACCGTTTTGGCCGTCCTTCTGTAATAATGGCTGAGAAGTCTGGTGAAAATGGAATTGGGGGAAGCTATCGGGTTGAAGGAGTAGTTCGGCATGAAGTTGGACATGCTTTTGATCGCAATTATGGAATTAGAATGTATGGGAATGTTTTATCTAAAATGAAAAATGTTTGTGTGCAGGCTTTTTCTGATTCTCCTGACTTTGTTCGTGCTTACAATAACGATTTGATGAGCATTTCGAGATTGCCGCACCGGCAGCAGAACAATCTGGCATACTTTTTACAGCCTGGTTCAGCCGGACGGCAAGAATCTTTTGCCGAGATCTTTGCCATCATAAATGGTGGCGGTGCCGCTCCCGATTTACATAGCCAAATGGTCGAGTCCTTCCCTGCGACAATTCAAACTGTGTGGGGTGGGCTCAGAGGGATCTGAAGACAAGAAATCAATTGTCTCTGTATGCTCCTTGGGACGCTGATGAATGTCGTCCTATCGACCGGGACTAACTTCCCACAATCGGGTGATCTTACCCATAGACCAGGAATATCCGACCATCGCGTATATGATTAGCGGTCGTTAGCTACGAAAGCGCTGTATGGACCTTTGTGAGCCGTGACCTGGTGTACAACGGCAGCACATTTCATGAGCTTGCGTTGCAGGGCGCGGTCATAAGAGCAAGCAGGCTGCCGCAGGACCTGGAGGTGTGGTGCGCTCTTGATGAGAGAGATCATGGAAAAATCAGTAAAGGTTAGGTCCAACTTGTTATTAACAGTACATTCCCGAAGTCCGCGCCGGCCCACACCGTCAGAAGGCAATACGTCAGTTGACTTACTGTTGCTTACAACCACTTCCTGACCAGGAGCAAGAGCAAGTTTCCGATTTCCAGCAATGGCTGACACAAGTCCAGGACCTGTAAGCGACTGGATACGTAGGATTCCTGGTTGGGCTTCAACTGCAAAGCAAGAACCCTTAAGACCGTTGACTTGACCTAAAGCATTCTCAACAACAGTGTTTTCGGGCGCATTAACAAAAACCTTGCCCTTAGTCAGGCTTATAACGTTCTGCTTAACCAGCATAAACTCAGTACCAGCTTCTGCCAACACTCGAGCTGCGGGAGTCCCGTGTGTATTTGCCAGCAGCGAATTGTTCACTAGCCTCTTGGAGGCTTCTTCTTTGTTTGCATAGTCAATAGGTCTGGTGCTCTGAGAAACGACTCCGGACATGTGTTTCTGTACACGCCGTTCAGCTCCTCCCAGACTAACAGGAATACCGGCAATAATGAGATGGCGGGAGAGGCAAGAATTGACTGGGAAAGTCGTCTTTTGCACCCTACGCAAGTGTCGTTCCACACCTCCAGTAACGACCCTCCTTTCTATGCCATCAGTCGGGATTAAGTCATCCTGCTCAAGATCCTTATCACTAATTACCAGCTCCTCGCCAGGCTTGAGACCGATTGTGTTGCCTTGCGCAGCATGAATGTTTGCAGGATGGAGACCTGTCCCAGCAAGTGACATGACACGGACTGGTTGTCCAGGTTGTGCATCGATAATCGCTGTTGCTTCTGCGTCAAGGCTGATATCAGCAGTGGTGGTATGGAGTATGAATCGCTTTGAGCCTGTATCAACAAGTACTCGACCTGCATGCAGCCTAATTGAACCTTCGTCGTTGCTAATTACTGTGCCAGGACTGCCTGTGATTATTAGCTCGTCGTCATCAGCATCATCACTGGTAAAACCAGAGAACACCTGATTGAACTGTGTAAACAGAACGAGATTGTGATAATTAAAACCAACAAACATTGTATTTCTGAATAAGCTGCTATCCTTCTTCTTGGCTTGGTCGGCAGTTTGCTGCCCGATAGCTGGCATTGACTTCGGCGGTAGTGTGTCGTAACTCTTTTCTTCGCTCGACTCAGTCGGAACAGCACTGCCCTGTGTCGTCTTCGAGGTGGAGGACAATTCGCCATGCACGCTCAGTTTTTCGACCTGACCATTTAAGGGCTCACTGTTGTCAGCAGCATTTGTCACTGCCGTGAGTGCAGACGAAGTATTTGTGCCTGCCAAATTTGTGTTGATATTGGTACCACTGGAGGTTCCTCCCGGGAGTGTAATTACAGGAGGAGTACTAGTGTTCCCTGGTAGCCCACCACTGACTCCGGTGCCAGTACCCGTCCCGCCAGTTGGGGGTGGAGCAGGTGGTAATATACCGGGGTGTTGCCCTTGTTGAGCACCAAAGCCGGCATTACTGAGAGTCAATGAACTCGGGTCTGACGTTGCCGAACTGATGTAAATAAGCCCATATACTTTGCCAGTTAATGTAGTGTAGTTGTCAGGATCGAGCGTGGCCAACTTGCCATTTGACAAGCTTGGATCCCCCAGTGCACCATTCAAGTTGGGACTGCTGTACACAACACCAACCAACTGTGCGTAGTTGTCAATAGTGCTGCCGGTGGGAGCTGATGATGGCACCAGAACTTCATTGTATAGAGCACCATTTTGGTACAACTTTGCTAGCTCTTGTCCGACATCTACTCCGGGACTATTCGAAATGATGGCAACATTTCCGCCTATGATTGTTGGTGCTGTTGTGGAACTTGTATTGTCATTAAGCTTGGCAAAGCCGAAAACACTTGAATGTCCTAAGTCGATATTATTGGCAGCTCCAATCAATACGTTGCCACCATAAGCGTACAAGGTGAGTGGATTAGCTGAAGTGTCTGTAACCTTGATATCATGCCCACTGCCGAGAATTACATTGCCTGGTGTCTGAGCACCGTCGATACCATTTATGGTTGCACCACCAATTGCTGTAATTGCTACGTGTGGTCCAAAATTCAAGTTGCCTGTGCCTAACTTCGCATCTGCAAACTTGCTGCCGGTGTTGCCGGCATAATAGCTTGTCATAAGCACAGAACCGTTGGTAACTACCTTGTTTGCAGGAACAGGGTTGCCATCCGGTGTGTACGAGGGATCGAAGGACCCTGCCTGAATAATGACGCTTCCGCTACCTTGAGTTCCAATGCTCACTCCGCTTTCACCAGCAATAATAATGTTGCCGGTGGCTTGGATTGCAGTTCCGTTGCCACCGCTGCTACCACTACCTATGCTGACTGTGCCTGCTTGAGAGCCGTTGTTCGCTATCAAACTAATTGCACCGGCATTTGCAGTCAATGTGGCTCCGGCTGTATTGTTGCCTATGGTTATTGAGGCACCATTTGTAACTAAACTAATTGAACCAGCTACAACAACTCCTCCTATAACCGATATGTTGTTGTTTGCTATCAAATCATATACTCCGCCTGCCCTGTTGCTGTGGTTGGAGTCACCAAGTTGGACGGCACCGCTGTGATTGACATATGCGTCGCCATTCGCCTGCAGGGAAATAGTGCTTAAGTTTAGATCGCTGAATTGAGTTGGAGTCTGTGTGTAAATGCGTTGCCCAACCGCTCCTATACTTCCAGTGCTTGCAGTAATTGCAATACTGCTGCCTGTAAGTAGTCCGCTGCCATTAACCGAGCCTTGAGCTGAAATCGTGATTGTGTTGCTTGCGTCATCGACCAGGCTTGATGTCAATGCTGCGTTCAAAAGAATATCCGAGGCAGTGGCAATTATGACAATATTCTTGGCTGATTGGGTGCCATTGATAGTCACAGTTGAACCGTTGTACGAAATCGTACCTGTAGACCCACTAGTTGCACCGGAGCCGCTGTCAATCGCTGCTCCCACCAGAGCCGTCCAGCTGTTGGTACCTAAACTTACATTGTTGCCAGCGGTAGGACCGGTGTATCCTCCAGCATTTGTTAACACTACTTCGTGACTTTGCGCGGATATATCCAACGACCCGTTGATTGTGATACCGCCGGTGTCACTTGCTGTGCCGATGTATAAAGTCTTGGCTGAAATCGCGCCTAAAGCGCCTGGCAATAAGGCGAGTACATCATTAGCAGTACTGTTGCTCCCGATAGATATGCCTCGTCCAGTGGTCTGAGGCTGCAGCATGACCACCCCATTAGTTCCGGCATTTATGGTTCCTGTGGCTAAACTCATCGTATCAGCAGTAAAGCTTATTGTTGAGGCTCCATTGCTGCTGCCAATCAGTGTGGAGGAGACTGTGGCATTGGAAGCCATGACAATGCGTTGAGCGGTGACATTCAGTGTGCCACTGCCAACCGTTGAAGCACCACTGACTGTGGCGACGCCAGTAGAGTTAATTGTGACCATGCCAGAACCAATAGATGCAGTAAGTGTAGTTGGACCATCTGTAGCTATATTCACGGTCCCGGATTGAGCGCTGGCGTTGAGAGTAGTTGCTCCACTTGTAGTAATGCTGAGGATCCCAGATTGAGTGTTGGCGTCTAGTGTGGTCGCTCCCTGGTTGCTGTTCGTTACGGTGGCATTGCCAGTACCAGTTGTCACGCTGAGGGCGCCTGCGCTCAAGTTTCCACCACTTCCCAGCTCTATGTTTCCAGTATTTGAAGCCATTAAATTGACAGAAGTTGCACATAAGCTGTTCGTAATATCAATTGCATCAGTCCCTGCTGCCGTTGTTGCTGTTAAGCTTACTGAGCCAAGCCCGCTGTTGTCCGCAGTCGTCGTTATTGCACCGGCTCCCTGCACGGTGAATCTATTGATGTTGCTCAGGCTTCCAATTGCCAGTGCAGCAGTGCCATTGTTCAAGATCGCATTATTTGTCAGACCATCTGATGCTGTGCAGCCACTGCAAGCAACTATGCTTATCGTTGCTATTGCATTGTTCTGCTGTGTCAGGCTAACTGTTGATGTTGTGTTCGGAGTGCAGTTCTTGAGTGTAACCAACAGACTCTGTGCTGTGATCGAGCCATTATTTCCTTCGATAATCACATATGCACCGTTGGCACCATCGTAGCTATTTGCCGTCAAGTTTACTGTCTGTCCAGCAGCATTCAACTCAGCATTAATTGCAATTCCAGTCCCGCCGCCTAATTGCGTGCTCGTAATTGCTACAGACCCTGATACCGCGATGTCTGCATTCAACACCACCGTGTCACCACTGAGTGAGATGGATGATGCGTTCAGAACATTACCTATCGTTACGGCAGAACCAGAGAGGTTAACGGCAGCGAGTGCAGTCACGTTGTCTGCATTGGTTGCAATTGCTCCTGAACTGTTGACAGTCAGATTCAGCCCAGATGCGAATGTGTTGATATTTAAGGTACTAGCGCTGTTGGTTAGGCTGATTGTTGTACCAGATGTCCCGAAACCGGAGATCTGTCCGATGGCGTTGTTGGCATTAGTAAATGTAGCAACAGCACTGGAATCGCCATTGAGTGTAACAGCCAGGGTCGGGGTGCTAATAGCGCCAGTGGCAGAGATGTCGCCTGACCGTGCTGTAATTAATATCGACGATGCGTCAAGAGCATTGCTAATACTGATGGTGGCTGTGCCACTGGGAGCAGACCCGGTAAGGTTCACGATTCCCAGTCCATTGTTATCAGCCGTCGTGGTGATGACGCCAGCTGATACGGTAACGTTCTGCCCGGCGGCAAAGGAGCCAAGGGCCAATGCAGTTGAACCATCACTAAGGTTGATGCTGGTTCCGTGGGTTCCGGAGCCAGTAATCTGTCCGACGCTGTTGCTTGCATTGCTGAACGTTGCTGTTGCAGTGGCTGGTCCATTAAGCGCAACCACTAAAGAAGGTGTGCTCACTGCGCCGGCGACAGAGATGTTGGCTGCGGAGGTAAGTGTGATCAAACTGCTGCCAGCAATATCGTAGTTGAGAAGAATATTGCTGGGGGCAGTCACAGTCTTGAGGTTTAGGACTGCAACTGAAATAGCAGTCGTGTTGGTTATGTCGCCTGCGGTGGTAAGAGCGGCATTGACAGTCAGAGAAGAGATCGATTGTGCCCCAAGAGAAATGCCGCCTGCGTTGTTTATTGTCAGGGATTGATCGGCTGAGTCAATAGTGGTCAAGGATGTGACGTTGGTAGCCAGAGTGACTGGACCCGAGGCAAAGGTGAGAGCTAGTGCTCCACCGGATATTTTGGCACCGTTGGATTCGGAGATTGTGCCGGCAGAGTTGAGGGTGACGGAGGTGCTGCCGGCGAGTCCGAAGCTGAGGGCGATGTCGCCGCTGGTGATGGTTGTCAGTGAGATAGTCGGGACGGATACAGCTGCGGTATTGGTTATTGAGCCACCAGTTGCATTTACGGTCAGGGACGAGAGTGATTGTGACCCAAGAGCAATGCTGCCAGTGTTGTTGATTGTCAGAGTCTGACTTGAGGAAACAGTTGTGGTCAACGAGGTGACGGCAGTGGCAAGGGTTACAGGACCGGAAGCGAAGGTCAGTGCAAGTGTTCCACCAGATATTTTGGCACCGTTGGATTCGGAGATTGTGCCGGCAGAGTTGAGAGTGACTGAGGTGCTGCCGGAGAGGTCGTGGCTGAGGGCGATGTCGCCGCTGGTGGTGGTTGAAAGCGAGATAGTCGGGACAGAGACAGAGGCAGAATTTGTAATTGAGCCGCCAGTAGCATTGACGGTCAGCGACGAGAGTGACTGGGTACCAAGAGAAATGAAGCCAGAGTTGTTAATGGTCAGGGCTTGAGTGGAAGAAGCTGAGGTGGTCAAGGAGGAGACGTTGGTAGCCAGAGTGACTGGACCCGAGGCAAAGGTGAGAGCTAGTGCTCCACCGGATATCTTGGCACCGTTGGATTCAGAGATTGTGTCGACGGAGTTAAGCGTAACCGAGGTGCTGCCTGTGATGCTGTTGCTGAGTGTTATATTGCTGCTTCCAGTCGCCGTTGATAGCACAATAGTTGGTACAGAGAAACTAGCACTAGTGGTTATATTGCCCGCCGTCGTTTGAGCCGCATTCACTGTCAATGACGACAGCGACTGTGCTCCTAGGACAATTCCACCATCATTATTTACAGCCAATGTCTGTCCGGCTGAGGCGGTGGTAGTCAAAGAAGTGACGTTGGTGGCTAGTGTGACCGGACCGGAAGCAAACGTGAGTGCTAACGCACCACCGGAAATCTTGGCGCCGTTCGACTCGGAGATTGTGCCGGCGGAGTTGAGGGTGACGGAGGTGCTGCCGGAGAGGTCGTGACTGAGAGTAATGTCGCCGCTGGTGATGGTTGAGAGCGAGATAGTTGGTACCGAGACAGAGGCAGTATTGGTAATTGAACCGCCAGTAGCATTGACAGTCAGAGAGGAGAGCGACTGGGTGCCAAGAGCAATGGAGCCAGAGTTGTTAATGGTCAGAGTTTGAGCGGAGGAGGCTGAGGTGGTCAAGGAGGAGACGTTGGTAGCAAGAGTGACAGGACCTGAGGCGAATGTCATGGCTAATGCTCCACCGGATATTTTGGCACCGTTGGATTCGGAGATTGTGCCGGCAGAGTTGAGAGTGACTGAGGTGCTGCCGGAGAGGTCGTGGCTGAGAGTAATGTCGCCGCTGGTGATGGTTGAGAGCGAGATAGTTGGTACCGAGACGGCGGCAGTGTTGGTTATCGAGCCGCCAGTAGCATTTACAGTCAGAGAGGAGAGCGACTGGGTTCCCAGTGTAATGGAGCCAGAGTTGTTGATTGTCAGAGTCTGACTTGAGGAAACAGTGGTGGTCAACGAGGTGACGGCAGTGGCAAGGGTTACAGGACCGGAAGCGAAGGTCAGTGCAAGTGTTCCACCAGATATCTTGGCACCGTTGGATTCGGAGATTGTGCCGGCGGAGTTGAGGGTAACGGAGGTGCTGCCTGAGAGGTCGTGGCTGAGAGTAATGTCGCCGCTGGCGATGGTTGAGAGCGAGATAGTTGGTACCGAGACAGAGGCAATATTGGTAATTGAACCGCCAGTGGCGTTGACAGTCAGAGAGGAGAGCGACTGGGTGCCAAGAGCAATGGAACCAGAGTTGTTAATGGTCAGGGTTTGAGTGGAGGAAGCTGAGGTGGTCAAGGAAGAGACGTTGGTAGCAAGAGTGACAGGACCTGAGGCGAATGTCATGGCTAATGCGCCACCGGATATTTTGGCACCGTTTGACTCGGAGATTGTGCCGGCGGAGTTGAGGGTGACTGAGGTGCTGCCAGTGAGGTCGTGGCTGAGGGCGATGTCGCCGCTGGTGATGGTTGAGAGCGAGATAGTTGGTACCGAGACAGAGGCAATATTGGTAATTGAACCG
>CAILLX010000139.1 GCA_903835185.1 uncultured bacterium
AGAGGAGCCGAGGGACGATGGCGACGGATGGACTGAGTCGAGGGACAGCGGAGAGGAGGGAAGCGAGGAGCTTCCCGGAGCGGAGCGTGTTGACGCGCGGAGGAGCCGAGGGACGATGGCGACGGATGGACTGAGTCGAGGGACAGCGGAGAGGAGGGAAGCGAGGAGCTTCCCGGAGCGGAGCGTGTTGACGCGCGGAGGAGCCGAGGGACGATGGCGACGGAGCGCTTAAAAAGGAAACCTATCTCCATTGTCATAGTGAACTGGAAGACGCCGAAACTTCTGGCAAGCTGTCTCGACTCGGTACTGTCTGGCGACAATCTGCCTCATCTGGAGATCTTTGTAGTTGATAACGCATCCTGTGACGGCTCTGTCGAGATGTTGCAGGAGCGCTATCCTGGTGTCATCCTGATAGCCAACAGCTCCAATGTCGGGTTTCCTAAAGCTTGCAATCAGGCGATTGAGAAGGCGTCCGGCCAGTACATCTTGTTGCTGAATCCAGATACTTTAGTTGTTGCCGATGCCATCTCCAGACTGGCTGGCTTTCTGGACAGTCATGACGATTGTGGTGCTGTCGGCCCGAAGATTCTCAATCGTGACGGGAGTTTACAGCTGGCATGCCGCCGGTCTTTCCCTGATCCGCTAGCAGCTTTCTTTCGTGTCACATACTTAAGCAGGTTGTTTCCGCAGTATCCATTATTTGCTAAGTACAATCTGACATATGAAGATCCAGACAAGATCCTCGAAGTTGATGGTCTTTCAGGATCTTGCATGATGGTGCGCCGCACAGTATCAGACCAGGTAGGAGCACTTGACGATGAGTGGTTTATGTATGGTGAAGAGCTGGATTGGTGCTGGCGAATTAAACAAGCTGGTTACAAGATCTTTTACTTGCCTGAAGCTGTTATTTATCACTACCATGGAGCTGCCAGCCGACAGCGTCCGGTGCAGGCGACAATTGCTCTGCATCACGGGCTTTCTCTTTTCTATCGCAAACATATTGCCCAGCGCTATCCGGCTCCCTTTAACTGGTTAGTCTATGCTGCCATCTGGGTGCGGGCAGCACTCTTTATATTGATTGGACTTTGTCGTCCGGCAGCGAGAAGTGAGCCAGCTGTAATGTCAGCTGAGCGCACGGAAAATTCCCGGTGATCTAGTTGAGCAAAGAAAGATCATCTAGTACTTTCAGAGCCTCCGGTTCGCCGGCTTCCATGGCGAGCGATCTGGCAGCCAGTGTTCTGGCTTTTTGCCTAAGCCCTAGTGCAAGTGCAACTCTGGCTGCCTGCGCAAGAGTTCTGGAGTCCTGTCCAGGCAGGTTAATTGCTTTTGTGAGCAGAGCAATGCTTCGAGATCTTGGGACTTGCACTGCGTTAAGCTCAATACTGTTCGGATAAGGACTGACATCCCCTGGGAGCGCTGGCTTCTCGCCTAATGTCGTCAGTTTAAGCTGTTGGGATAACTGTAGGGGCGGCTCGAGAGCCGCCCAGCGGGGGCGTCTCGACGCGCCCCTACGCACTAAGTGGACGGCATTCGGCGGGAAGCCCGTATCCGCGCTGGTATCTTGCCAGCGCTCCCGAGCTAACCGAACAGTATTGGAGTTGAGCTCGCAGTCAAGGAGCAACGGGCGGGGATCTTCAGGTGCTGTAGCTTCTGCTTTAGCAATAAGTGCTTCTGCTTGTTTGATATTGGCAGTAAGAATGTGCAGGCGTGCCAGATCTATAAGAGCATCTGTGCAATCCGGCCTTTTTTGCAGCACGCCGGTAAAAAGTCTCTCTGCTTCCTGCGTATGTCCCAGAGCCAGAGCAGACTCTCCCTGGATCAATGAGCAGAAAACAGGACGTTCTGCTTGTAGCCCTGGCGATCTTTGTCTGGCAAGTATCTGGTAGGCGGAATGTGCATCTCCCTGCCTCAATTTGCAGGCAGCAATAAGACAGGTAGCTAGCTCATTGTTCTTGTCCAGTGTGAGAACTAATCTGGCTATTTTCATTGCCTCTCTAGTATGTCCTTCTCGCAGCTCCAAATCGCAGAGATTTGTCAAAGTGGCAGTATTGGCAGGAGCAAGTCTCAGTGCCCGTTCAAGCAACTTCCGTGCTGCTTTGTACTGTCGCTTTTGTATATACACATATGAGAGATTGACTTTAGATTCGACCAGATCCGGCTTAATCTCCAGAGCATGTCTCCAGCAACGGCAGGCTCCTTCCACATCTCCCAGGTAAAACTTTGTTCCGCCCAGATTTTGCCAGGCTACAGCAAAAAACGGGTCCATCTTTGTGACTACAGCATAGTCATGTTGAGCCTTTTGGAGTTTGCCTGTTCTAAAGGCGACGTTGGCGCTGTTGTAAATATAATTGACAGTAGCCCGGCGTGCTAGGAAGGTGATGAGCCCGCAGGCTACAACTAGTGACAGGAGAAGATGGGCGTTTGCCAATAGCCGGTAAAGGCTTTTTAAGCGGGCAAGGTTGTCTGCTGATGCCATGAGTATCTGTTTGCATTTAGGCTGCCAGCCGAGAGCCGAGATGGAGATTGCTTGGACAAGTGAGTCAAACTGGTCAGTTGAAAAAAGGAAAGAAGGGATTGTCTCTGGTGTCAGGCGTCCACCTGCCTTTCTCTCCACAAACAAGGTCAGTCGGAAGGCCTGCGGGTTGAGCCAGAAGAAGCGGGAAAAGAATGGCTGAGGCTCTACTGCCACGGCCTTAATAGTTTGCCAGGGCATCCTGCGACCAAAGCGCCAGAGTTTTATTCCTTCCTGAGTCAGGCTGACCGGTCCGCTTATTTGCCGGATGATGAGCATAAGAGAGAGATAGCCAACAAACCAGAGGATTAATGCTGACAACCAGATTGCTATAAGCTGGAGCAGCCAGGCAATAAGGTCTGACGAGATCGGCAAAAGAGCTACAGAGTCAGGAAAGGTAAGAAGAGTAGCTACAACGCAGGCTGTAGCTCGGGCAAAATTAGCCAAAACTTTGGGATTGCAAGTGAAAAGTTGCTCCTGCCTTTGGTCTATCCTGTTAATCAAACTTGTTTCCACCTAAAACTCTTAAGTGCATAACCGCTGTCCCTCAGCCTAAGAAACTAGATAAATTGATAGCAGGTAAGAAAATCCAATCAGTTTGGCAAGCAACCCCTTTCCAGTAGATTAAACACCTGGTAGATTAGTGGGACATTAACCCGTTCATTAAACGCTTGACCTGGTGGATGACCGCTCTGAGAATAAAGCCCACAAGTCAAGAGGGGCTGAATATCTGAGTCTTTCAGTGTAACGAAAAAGCAACTTTGACTAGCCAGGATTAAACGGCACCAAATTGATTAGGGTTTAATATTAAAAGAGCAAAAGTTGGATGTGAGGTGAGAGGGTTGAAGATTCTAATTATTGAAGACGATGTCAATATAGCTCGTCTTATTGAATTGGAATTGGGTTACGAAGGGTATCAAGTCAGCGTAGCTCACGAAGGGAACCAGGGACTGGATTTGTTCAAGAAGGATCAGCCTGATCTGGTACTTCTTGATATCATGCTTCCTGGACTTGATGGCATGGAAGTGTGCAAGAGGTTGCGGGCCATATCTAAGGTGCCTGTAATTATGCTTACTGCCAAAGATGGCGTAGGTGACAGGGTTGCTGGACTGGATAGCGGTGCTGACGATTACTTGACAAAGCCCTTTGCTACAGAAGAGCTGTTGGCAAGAATCAGAGCAGTCATGCGTCGTAAACCACAGGAAGGCATTCTTACTTATGCTGATCTCTGGATGGACCAACTCAACAGAGTTGTTAAAAGAGGTGAAAGGCAGCTCGATCTGAGAGCTAAAGAGTTTGATCTCCTCCGCCTGTTTATGCAATATCCAGAGCAGGTTCTTTCCAGGGAGTTTATCTTCGACAAGGTCTGGGGGTATGACTTTATTGGCGAATCAAATGTCATTGAAGTCTATATCCGCTACCTGCGCTCCAAACTGGAAGATGCTAGCAGCAAGCGCCTTATCCAGACAGTGAGAGGCGAAGGCTATGTGCTGAGAGAAGAAGAAGCGAGCAGATAGTCGCATTCTTTACAGCTGTGATGACTGTATCTTTGCTGCACCGGCTCTGCCAAGAGCCGGTGCAGCTGTTTATGGCGTCATGTGCATTTAGCTTCTTTTATTTAGCAAAATTTGTCTGCTCACTCTGAGACTCGTCAAGATGTCGTTTGCATATATACCGGCTGCCTTTACAGGTACTAAGCAGATGAATAGGGATAGTCATGGTAACTACCCCATTTAAAGCGACAAAAAGAGGATAGAAGAGCGAAAAAATTCTCTTTTGCACTTGCGCTCAACTTACTGTAAAGTTATTATAAGTGAGCATAATAGTTCTTTCAGAGTTTGATTGAATGAGCATGCCTTGCCTGTGATGGTTGCGTTTCCTTTTGAGGTTGAACTGGATGACACCTATGGAGAATATAGCGAGAAGCCAGGCAGGAATGGACGCACCTTATTCATTGAGCATCCTTTCTGAAGAAGGAGCCACCTGGACAGTCAGCTTGCCTGCCAAGCTTAAGGCTTATCAGGACGAGCTAGAAGCTCTTTTGGGCAAAGTATTTGCCGATAGCTGCCACCGTCCCGAAAACTTTCATTTAGCCCAGCAACTTTCGCTTAACTGGCTAAGATCTAAATGTCGTCAGGTTGGACTGACGATTGAAGAATAAGAGCGGATGACAAGTGAATTTTGACATCTGGGGTCGGCTGTTACGAGCAGACAGTTCACTGGAGCCATTGAGATAATCGTAGCGGCTGTAGAGGCGGATTGCACGCGCCCAAACACCTTAAGACAACGTCTCGGACTATCGACGTTTGTAGAGGCGCGTCGGGACGCGCCCGCCAACACCTTATCAAAGCAATATTGCTGCTAAGACTCTGTCTCTTCAGGCTCAATAAGAGGTGTTACCGAGACTACTTCGTCTTCAGTGCCTAGATGTTGCAGGCGTACTCCTGTGGCCATTCGTCCTTGAGAACTAATCTCATCAACCTTTTGTCTGAGGATAATGCCGTTGGCTGTAGCTACAATCACCTCTTCGCCATGCTGGACTACGCGCAGTCCGGAAAGGCGTGACTTGGCATTTTTGAACTTTGTGCCGATCAGTCCTATGCCGCCTCTTCCTTGCTGCCTGAATTCGTCCAGCTTGACACGCTTACCATAACCATCGTTAGTGACGACGAGAATAAAAGCTTCAGATGTTGCTTCCAGGACGTCAAATCCGACTATCTTGTCGCCGTCGCGCAAAGTGATTGCCTTGACACCGCGTGCAGAGCGTCCCATCGGGCGCAAATCTGCTTCGCCATAACGGATGCACATTCCATCGCCGGTGCCTATGATGACGTCTGACTTGCCGTTAGAGCGGCGTACCCAACCTAATTGATCACCTTCTGTTAAAGAGATGGCGATAATACCGGTGCGCCTTATGTTGCTAAATTCAGACATCTGCACTTTCTTGATATAAGCCTGTCTGGTGAGCATAACCAGATACTGATCATCGAGAAATTCAGTTACTGGTATTACTGTGGTGACAGTGTCGTCCTGCCCGAGAGAGAGCAGGTTGACAATAGCCAGTCCGCGAGCCTGTCTGCCTCCTTCTGGTACATCCATCACTTCAAGAGAGTAGACCTGTCCGGAAGATGTAAATATGAGAAGCCTGTCGTGCATGTTGGCAACGAAGAAGTGTTGTAAGTCATCTTCTTCACGTGTTTTTACCCCGCTGACACCACGGGTGTTGCGACGCTGGCGGCGGAAAGTATCGAGCGGGAGCCGTTTGATATAGCCTTGATTAGTGATGAAGACAGCCATCGGCTCGTTCGGTATGAGGTCTTTAGCTGACAGCTCTGTGTCGGCGGAGCCTTCAATGCGTGAGCGGCGGGGATCGGCATATTTAGTGCGGATTGCTGTGAGCTCTTCTTTAATGAGATTCAAGATCAGCTGGCGATCAGCCAGCAGACGTTTATACTCTGCAATCTTTTCTGTTACTTCAGCATATTCTTTTTCAATTTTGCCGCGTTCTAATCCTGTCAGGCGGCGGAGCTGCATCTCGAGAATAGCGTTGGCTTGCAGTTCGGACAAGCTAAAGCGTTCCATCAATCCCTGGCGCGCCTCGTCAGTAGTTTGGGCGGCTCTGATTAATTTGATGATCTCATCTAAATGCTTGAGCGCTTTGAGATAGCCTTCCAGGATATGGGCACGGTCTTCGGCTTTCTTTAAAAGGTAACGGGTGCGCCTTGTCACAACATCGATACGGTGATCGATAAACTCTTGCAGTAAATCTTCCAGCTTTAATGTGACTGGGCGGTTGCGCACCAGTGCCAGAGTATTGACCGGGAAAGATTGTTGTAACTGTGTGTGCTTGTAAAGGTTGTTGAGTACTACTTCGGGATGGGCGTCACGTTTAAGTTCAATGACGACACGGGTCCCCTGCCTGTCTGTTTCGTCATTGACGTCGCTTATACCGTTTATCTTGTCTTCACGGACAAGCTCAGCTACGCGCTTGGTAAATGCTTCTGGACCGACCATATAAGGCAGTGAAGTGACAATAATAGCCATGCGTGCCTGGCGTCCAGTGCTGCTGGGAATCTGATCTATTACAGCATTGCCGCGTACAGGGATTGAGCCACGTCCTGTAGTGTAAGCTTCTGTAATCCCTTCTGTTCCCATGATGACGCCGCCTGTCGGGAAGTCAGGTCCTTTGATGTATTGCATCAAAGCTTTTGAATCAAGTTCGGGATTGTCAATCTTGGCTATTGTGCCATCTATCACTTCGCCTAAATTGTGTGGTGGAATGTTTGTAGCCATGCCTACAGCTATGCCGGATGAGCCGTTCAGGAGCAGCATAGGCACTCTGGATGGTAAAACTACCGGCTCGCGGCGGCTGTCGTCAAAATTAGGGCGTGTGTCGACAGTTTCAGCTTCGATGTCTGCCAGCATCTCCATAGCCATTTGCGTGAGCTTGGCTTCGGTATACCGCATTGCTGCTGGCGGGTTGTCGAGGTCGCCAAAGTTGCCGTGCCCGTCGACAACTGTGTAACGGCTGGCTGATGGTTGAGCCAGGCGCACTAAAGCTTCATATATAGCTGAGTCGCCATGAGGATGATAGTTACCCATAACGTCGCCAACTGTTTTGGCGGCTTTACGGTAACGTTCGCCAGGAGTTAGACCAAGCTCATACATGCCGTAGACGATGCGTCTGTGCACTGGTTTTAAGCCGTCGCGAACATCTGGAATGGCGCGGCTGACAATAACCGACATTGCATAGTCCATAAACGACCGGCGCATTTCGTCTCGTAATTCGACCGAAACGATCCTTTCGCCGGGAACCTGTTGAGTCAAGGCTTACCTTCTCCTTACGCAGAACAGAAAACTGTTCAAACTGCAGGTACTAGGCTTACGCAGCCGTTACCTAGTGCCCAAATCATAGAGTTAAAGTATAACAGAGGCAGCCCATCTTCTCTCTGAAGCTGGTTTCAGCAGTGCCGTGCGCAAGCAGATCTGCCAGGGCGGAGAGTAGCAGGGGTGGCGGTAGCTTTATCTTGACTTTTCATGAACTTTGATTTCATGACGATCATGGCTACCGGTGCCGGAAGACGGCTTTGCAGTCATATTGCTCTCTGTATTGCTAAAACATAAAAATGAAAGTCTTGGCAAGACAGTACAATAGGGGTTTTGGTCAGCGCGGGCAAGGATTAGGTGGAGTTGTGGAGATAGAAAGTACTAGCAGACTTAGAGCAGAGCGGCTGCGCAAGCTCAATGAACTCAGGGCCGAAGGGATAAACCCTTATCCATATAAGTTTGTGCGTACACATCAAGCGCAGGAGTTGCAGGAAAAATATAAAGATCTGGCAGCTAACACAGAGACAGACGATGAGGTCAAGATCTGCGGGAGGGTCATGAATGAGCGCAATACCTGGATGTTTGTGGATTTATACGATTGCACAGGTAAGATGCAACTCTTCTGCCACAAAGAGAGTCTTTCTGCCGATCAGCTGCGTCGTCTCAGGCTGTTGGACAAAGGTGACTTCATTGGCGTGACAGGAACAGTGCGGCGGACAAAGGCTGGTGAGCTCTCTGTACGTGTGACTGACTATGACGTTCTCTGCAAATCTCTGCAGCCGTTGCCGGACAGCTGGGAAGGTTTTACTGATGTTGAGGCGCGTTATCGGCATCGTTATATCGACATGATAATGAACCCCTCTGTACGTGAGACGCTGCTCAAGCGGGCTCTGGCGGTAAGGTATATGCGTCAATTCCTCGATAGCCGCGGTTTTCTGGAGATTGAGACTCCTGTGCTGCAAACTGAGGCCGGAGGGGCTGATGCACGCCCCTTCGTAACGCACCACAATACGCTTGATCTTGATCTTTATATGCGTATTGCAACAGAGCTGCATTTAAAGCGCCTTATCATTGGCGGCTTCGAGAAGGTATACGAGATTGGGCGTATCTTTCGCAATGAAGGTATTAGCACCAGGCACAATCCTGAATTCACTATGTTGGAGATGTACCAGGCTTATGGTGATTACAACCAGCTCATGGATTTCTGCGAAGAGATGCTCCTTGATATTGCCGAAAAGCTGCTCGGTGTAACGAAGTTCAAATATCAAGATTGCGAGATTGATTTTGCAAGGCCGTGGCGTCGTGTCACTATGCACGATGCTATTGCCCAGGTAACTGGTGTTGACGTAGGTGCGATATCTGATTTCAAGGAGGCTGTGAAGGTCGCCTCAACTCTGGGTGTTGAGCTCAAAGGGGAAGATTCTCGTGGAGCTGTCATTAACGCTATTTTTGAAGCTGCCGTGGAGCACACTCTTATTCAACCTACCTTCATAGTGGATTATCCAAAAGAGATATCGCCTCTCACCAAAGCGCACAGGACCCAGCCTGGGCTGGTCGAACGCTTCGAGCTGTTTATTTATGGACGTGAGCTTGCCAACGGTTACAGCGAACTTTCTGATCCACAGGATCAAAGACAGCGCCTTGAGGAACAGTCCAGTAAGAAAGCTGCAGGTTGCGAGGAGGCGCAGCCGCTCGATCTCGACTTTATCCTGGCTATGGAGTATGGAATGCCACCTACAATGGGTGTCGGTATTGGCATAGATCGCCTGGTAATGTATTTAACAGATGCAGCTTCAATCAGGGATGTCATAGCCTTTCCTACTATGAAGCCGCTTGTGAAACAGGAGGTGGGAAGTAAGGAGAACGTCGAGGGAGCTTGATGAACTTATCTCGTTTTCACCTCTACAATGGCATTGTCCTGATTCCTGAAGTTGCTATCACATCCGACGGCACTTACCTCGATTGCGAGCCGGTTGCTGTTGTCAGCATCTTGGATGTTGAACAGCTGAGAATTATTGTGATGGCAACTCTGAACACTCAGGTGCGGCCCATCCTGGCAACTGGATGCCGCTGTGTCTCAGCCTTCCTTGCTAACTTCTTCACCTTCGGCTGACTCTTCAGCTTGTTTGACCAGCTCTTCTACGTGGGCAATTACTTTCGCAAACTCTTCTTCTGACTCGATTGTCTGGAAAATAGATTGATCGTCACGTTCAGTCAGACTCATTACCACTATAGAGCCTTGATTTTCGTTGTCTTCTTCCTGTGATTCTGGCTCGCCTAAATTGAGTAGCAGTGCGTATTCCTTCTCCTCAAAAGTGAAAATGTCAAGGATCTGGCAAGAGTATGAGTGTCCATCATCACCTTCAAGTGTGATTACAGAAGCTTGCTCGTCTTGTCCTGGTTGGCTGCTCATAAATAAATCCTCAACTTTGCTGCGCGCCTGCTAACTTTGCTAGCTTCCGCAACTCCTCTTCGGTGCCCAGAGCTATCAGTATATCCCCGACTTTGAAAACCATTTCAATCGGTGGATTTGTAATAAGCTTACCATTTTGCTTTAAAGCGAGAACCATCGCTCCTGAAGTGCGTCTTATGTCAGCGCTGCCCAGAGTTGTGTCTATGAGCTGGCAACTGTTTTGCAATATGACCTGTTGCATGCGCAGGTCGACACCGGGGCTGTGCATCACTACGTCGAGAAACTCCATCACCAGCGGATGTGTCACTGCTGTTGCCATTCTGCGCCCACAGATTACAAACGGGGAGATTACCATGTGTGCTCCAGCAAGCTTCATTTTGTCTTCAGAACCTGGATTAGCAGATCTTGAGACAATAGTAATGTCAGGATTGAGGCTACGTGCTGACAGTGCGATGAAAGTGTTAGCTGTATCGTCGGGCAGGGCGCAGACAATACCGGCAGCTTTGTCTATCCGGGCTTCACGCAGAGTCTCGTCGGCGGAGGCATCGCCTTGCAGCACCAACATACCGAGCTTCTCAGCTGCCTTGGCAGCAGCCGAATCTGCCTCCAGTACTACAAAAGATATTTGTGTTTCTTTAAAATGCTTGCATACCTCAGCTCCGGTGCGTCCATATCCGCACACTATCTGATGTCCTTCTAGTTGGGCAATCTGTTTCTTCATGCGTCTCATTCCAAATAGGGCAGTAGGATTAGCTTCGAGGAATATTTCAGACATGTCGCTTACTATGTAAAGGAACAAGCCTACTCCGGTAAGGATGAAGACAATCGTATAGAGTCTTCCGAACCCAGAGAGAGGGTGGACCTCTCCGTAGCCTACAGTGGTAAGAGTTGTCACTGTCATAAAAAGAGCATCAAGCCAGTCCCAGTGCTCTATTAACATATAGCCGATAGTGCCGCCGACCATGAGGAACATTATTCTGGCGAAGTGGTCGACTATCCGGTGTGTAAGTTCTGATGTCAATGGGGTTGCTTTGCTCCGGGAGGTTCCAATATTCCTTGAGCAAAGCTATCATAAGGAGGTGCTTAACAGCTATCCTTAAGCTGCTAAGATTTGATTCTGCGAGCCATCTCAACAGCGCTGCCTGTGAGAAAGGCTGTCTACTGTAACGCTCTTTTCGGAGACAAAATGACACCAACAGTTGCCCAGACGGAAGGTCGTGTAGTTCAGGTGATAGGACCAGTCGTCGATGTTGAATTCCCCGGCGGTCAGTTACCCGAGATTTATCATGCTCTTCTGGTGTCTGGGAGTAATCCAGCTGGCGAAGAAGTCAAGGTTACAGTTGAAGTGCAACAGATGCTCGGTGACAATCGTGTGCGCACTGTGGCGATGAGTTCAACTGATGGAATGATGCGTGGCATGCGTGTAATTGATACCAACCAGCCGATTACAGTGCCGGTTGGAGAGGCGACTCTGGGCAGAATTATTAACGTCCTGGGAGAAGTAGTTGACGAAGGTGAGCCGATGCAGGTGACAGAGCGCTGGCCAATTCATCGTCCCTGTCCTGAGCTTATCCAGTTGCAGACAGACACTATTTTGTTTGAAACTGGGATTAAAGTGGTCGATCTGCTCGAGCCATATATTAAAGGTGGCAAGGTTGGCTTATTTGGCGGAGCTGGGGTAGGTAAGACAGTAATTATCCAGGAGCTTATTCACAACATTGCCATGCACCACGGCGGATTTTCAGTTTTCGGTGGTGTAGGAGAACGTACACGCGAGGGTAATGATCTCTGGCATGAGTTCAAAGAGTCTAAAGTTATTGATAAAGTGGCGCTTGTTTATGGGCAGATGAACGAGCCACCTGGAGCCAGGATGCGTGTCGGACTCTCAGCTCTAACTGTGGCTGAGTATTTTCGCGATGTGAATCATCAAGATGTTCTTCTTTTCATAGACAACATCTTCCGCTTTGTGCAAGCTGGAGCTGAGGTCTCGGCGCTGCTTGGCAGAATGCCTTCAGCTGTTGGTTATCAGCCGACTCTTGCCAATGAGATGGGAGAGCTGCAAGAGAGGATAACTTCAACAAAAGCAGGATCAATCACCTCGGTGCAAGCTGTATATGTCCCGGCTGATGACCTTACAGATCCGGCACCTGCTACCACATTCGGTCATCTGGATGCCACCACTGTTTTGAGCAGGCAAATTTCTGAGCTTGGTATTTATCCGGCTGTGGATCCGTTAGCCAGCACCAGCACTGCGCTCAAGCCTGAGGTTGTAGGGCAGGAGCATTACGATGTGGCACGCTCAGTGCAGCAGACGCTGCAGCGCTATAAAGATCTGCAAGACATTATCGCCATTCTCGGCATGGATGAGCTCTCTGCTGAAGATAAGATTACAGTGCAGCGAGCTCGCAAGATACAACGCTTCTTGAGTCAACCGTTCTTTGTGGCAGAGCAGTTTACCGGAAGGGAAGGCAAGTATGTGAAACTCTCTGATACTATTGCCGGCTTTAAGCAGATTCTGGATGGCGAGTGTGACGATCTGCCTGAACAGGCATTTTATATGGTTGGTGATATAGAGGAAGTTAAAGAGCAAGCAAAAGCTCTAGCGAGTGTGTAATGGGAAAAAAAGAAAAAGAACAGTCTGCCTCTCGGCAAGGCGAAAAGGATCATGTCAAACCAGCTATGCGGCGAGCCTATCTCTTTGGCCGCCTGGAAAATGACATCACGTTGTCGGTAATTAGAAAGCTGTTGCGTCTGAACGATCAAGATTCGACAAAAGCCATTGATCTATACATCAATTCAGCTGGTGGTAACGGTTATAACGCCGACGCCATTATTTCAATCATTCATTCTATTTCGGCCCCGGTCAATACTATTTGTTTGGGGCATGCACTGTCCGGAGCGTGTGAGATTCTTGCTTCGGGAACTGGTGTGCGCTCAAGTTATGAATTTGCCACTCTCATGTTTCACCAGACTCTCTGGGAAGCTGATGGCGATATTACTAATCTTGAAATTCAAGCAGCCCAGGGACAACGTTTTCGTAATGCTCAAGTTGAGATGCTCTCCCGTTGCACCGGACAAGACAAGCAGACTATTCGCCAGGATATAGAGCGTGATCATTATTTGTCGGCTAAGGAGGCTCTTTCTTACGGACTAATAGATAAGGTTGTTTGTCCGGCAGGCAAGAAAGGCGCAAGCAGTAAGCAGATGGGCAAAGCTGCAGCTGTTGCCAAACCTGCAGCCCAACCAGCAGCTAAAGTTGCTGCCAAAGTCTCTAAATCGAAGTCCAAGTCGAATTCAAGGGTGACACAGCGTAGTGTTGGAGGGAGGAACAAGGCGAATGGCTGAAAGTCCAGCCAAACTTACGCTCAAGCTCATAACACCAGAGCGAATCGTTCTCGATTGTCAAGTTGATCAGGTGGTGGTGCGTGCAGTCGATGGCGAACTTGCAGTACTTCCCGGACATCAACCGTTGCTGACTGCACTGGCCATCGATATCTTGCGGTACAGGGTTGGATCAGAAGAGATGCTGGCTGCTGTTATGGGCGGTGTCATGGAGGTCAGCGGCAACGAGGTGACAGTGTTGGCCGACCTGGCCGAACTTGATGCTGAAATCGACGAGACAAGAGCTCATCAGGCTAAGTCTCGTGCTGAAGCCGAAAGGACGCAGAAAGCTGACAAGCTCGATTTGTATCTCTCTGAGGTGGCTATTGCAAAAAGTATTGCCCGCCTGAAAGCAGCCGAATGGTCTAAGCGTAAAAGTCGTCCGCCACGTGCTGATTGAATCATATTGCCACTGGTCAGATAGAGTTATATTGAGGCTCTAACCAGGGACCCAATCTTCAAGAAGAGTGCTGTAAATCGGTTTAAATATTTCAATGATGGATATGGAGTTTGCGGGCAAATACAGATTGGCAAGTGGCTGGATTAGTGAGCTCCTCTGGACTTGCATGACCAAATAGAAGGATAGTTTCTTCCACAGACAGTTCTCCTGACGGCAATGGCAGAATAGGTTTGCAAACAGATTCTCATTTGCTGTAACTTTGCAGTGCCCTGGCAAGTCTCAGCCAATCTCCTTCGCTGGAAGGTAAGCCAAAGCGTATACTTTGCGGTTCAGCAAAGTAACGTGTCAATATACTTTTGCTGGCGAGATGATCATGCAGTTGCCTGGCGTCGCTTGCAGTCAGCCATTGAAAAAAGAGAGTGCCGCCTTCTGGTCGGCGCCCTGAGTGGCTGAGAGTCTCGACCAGACGCGGTGAATCTGCCTGCAGCCTGCTCTTTGCTGCCACCTGCCAGCGTCTGTCGGCAAGTGCCAGTGTGGCTGCCCAGCGGGAAGGTCCGCTTATTGTCCATGGTCCCAATTCCTGCTCCAGCGCCCAGAGAAGATCTGCTGGAGCTGCAATAAATCCGACTCTGGCACCAGCTAAGCCAAAAAACTTGCCCAGTGAGCGCAATACGATCAACCCGGGCTGACCTGCCCTGGAGATTATGCTCTCTTCTGGTGTTGGATCGATGAAAGCTTCGTCAACTATAAGCCAACCTTCGTGGCTTGTGAGCGTTGCTTGCCACTGACTCAGTTTCTTGAGTGAAAAGCGCTCACCGGTTGGGTTGTTTGGATTGCAGATAACAAGGACGTCTAATTTGTCTATCTCAATGTCTATTTCGTTAGACTGCAAAGCTGTAACAACATGTCCGCGTTTTCGCCAGGCATGAGGATGCTCGGCATAACTGGGGGCGAGAACACCTACTCGGGAGTGTGAGCGCATTGTCGGGAGCGCCTGTATTGCAGCTTGGGAGCCGGCAACCGGTAGCAGTGTCCTGCAGCTGTAATAATCGCAGGCTGCTTCCAAGAGGGTGTCATCTGCTTCAGGCAGGCGTAGCCAAATATCTGGTGGAGCTGGTGGCACAATCCAACCGTTAGGGTTGACACCGGTTGAGAGATCGAGCCATTCAGCCGCAGGAATAGCATATTTCTTAGCTGCAGCCAGTATAGCTCCACCGTGCTCAAGCATGAAGAATACCTGCCATGAGAAGGATGAAAGTCCACAGCCAGAGACCATTTGAGACAAGTTTTACAGCCGAGTCAATATCGCCTGGTTCTGGAGAGCGACCCTTACCCAGGACTGGACGATCCTTGATTTTGCCATGATAAATAGCAGGTCCGCCAAGTTCCACTTCTAGCGCCCCGGCGCCAGCTGACATGACAGGACCAGCATTAGGGCTGTACCAGAGATGACCTTGCGTCATCCAGCAATTCCAGGCTGTCGCCACTTTGCCCAGGAGCATATAAGTTAGTGCTGTCAGTCGAGCCGGTATCCAGTTGAGCAGATCGTCAAGACGTGCAGCAGCCCAGCCGAAATGCAGATATCTCTCATTCTTATATCCCCACATTGCGTCCAGGGTGTTAGACAGCCGGTAGAGCACCACCCCTGGTGCTCCAAGCACGATGAACCAAAACACTGGGGCAAATACAGCGTCATTGCCGTTCTCGAGAACAGATTCTATTGTGGCCTTTACGATCTCTTTGGCTGTCAGGTTGGTTGTATCGCGACTTACTATCTGCGAGACTCGCTGCCGTGCCTGTTCGATATTGTCGTCTGCAAGAGCTGCTGACACTGCTTGCGCATGCTGGCGCAGGCTGGTGGCGCCCAGAGCCAGGTAAAGCAAGATTGCTCCCAGCGGCGCGGCAAGTGGTGGTGAACTTTGTACGGTGGCTGCTAAGAAAGTCCATGGTGCAATGGCAACAATAGTTGCAAGCGCTCCAGACAGGCGGGACCACAGCACTGATTGCTGGCTGGTCGTCGGACCTGCTGGCTGCTCAATACCGGTGTGGCAGCATGATGGTTCGCCGGGGTCCTGACTGCATTTGCTTGGATGTTTGCAATCGAGCAGGCTGGATGTCGGTGCTTCCTGATCGCTGCTGCAAAGAGAGCGTTCCTGCTTAACATAGATATTGGATCGCAGGTAAAAAAAAGTTTCAATTCTCCTGGCAAGAAGTCCGAATCCGACCAGGGGATGCCAGCGTGAGACCTCGCCCACAAAGTGATCGAGCAAGACAGATATGAGTACAGTGAGTGCAAATGTCATAAAGCAACAATATAAACGTGCGACAATGATACCATGCGTAACAAAACTCTAATGATTCAGGGCACCACATCTAACGCCGGCAAGAGTGCTGTGGTGACCGGATTGTGCCGCCTTCTTGCTCGCCGTGCCTGCTCTGTGGCACCTTTTAAGCCGCAGAATATGGCGCTTAATTCGGCTGTTACTGTCGACGGCGGCGAAATTGGTCGTGCTCAAGCTGTGCAAGCTGAAGCGTGTGGGCTGGAACCGCACAGCGACATGGGTCCTATTTTGCTCAAGCCGAATTCTTCTATGGCTGCTCAGGTCATCATACAGGGACGTGTAGTGGCTGATATGGCAGCTTGTGACTATCACAACTTTAAACCCCGCGCCATGAGTGCAGTTCTTGAATCATACAGACGATTATGCCAGCGGTTCGAATACATCATAGTAGAAGGTGCAGGCAGCCCTGCTGAGATAAATTTGCGGCAAGGGGATATAGCAAATATGGGATTTGCCGAGGCTGTCGACTGCCCTGTAATCATTGTCGCCGATATTGATCGCGGAGGAGTTTTTGCTTCTCTGATAGGCACTATGAGTTTGCTGTCAGAGTCGGAGTCGCAACGTGTAAAAGGTTTCATCATTAACAGATTCCGCGGCGATGTCTCATTGTTGCGCCCGGGAGTTGACTGGTTGGAGCAACATACTGGCAAACCAGTGCTTGCCATCTTGCCTTATCTGGAAGGTTTGCATCTTGAATCGGAAGACTCGCTTTCCCGGGAGAGCAAAGGCGCAGCGCCTGGCGCGGCTGTTGATCAATTGTGTGTAGTTGTCCCAGTGACGCCGCGGCTGGCCAATCACACAGACTTTGATGCTCTCGGTCTTCATCCTCAGGTGAACCTCATCTTTGTCAAGGAAGGAGAGCCGCTCCCTCCCGCTGATCTCATCATTCTTGGTGGCAGTAAGAATGTGAGAGACGACCTTGCTTTTGTGCGGCGGCAAGGTTGGGATACTGCCATCATGAAACATTTACGTTTCGGTGGCAAACTTATCGGTATCTGTGGTGGTTTCCAAATGCTCGGCAGAGTTGTAAACGATCCATCCGGTCTTGAATCAGAGCCAGGAAGCTCTGCTGGTTTAGCGTTGCTTGATATGGAGACTACGCTTGAGCCGGTCAAGCAGCTGCGGCGGGTGAAAGGGACTCTCTGTCTGGGCGGGGCTGTATTAAGCGGCTATGAGATTCATATGGGAGTTTCGAGCGGAGCAGCGCTTAACAACCCGGCGACAGTTCTTAATCCCGGAGCTGAATATAGCGATGGCGCCATTTCAGCAGATAATCAGATTCTCGGGACATATATTCATGGACTGTTCGATTCCCAGTTGGCTTGCCAGGCGTTGTTGTCGTGGGCGGGGCTGGTACAGGTGCAATCTGTCGATTATGCGGCTGTTCGCAACTTCCACATTGATAGACTGGCTGATGCTCTGGAGAACAACCTGAATTTGGATCTGATTAATGCTGTATTACCTTTGCCTGTGTTACCGGAAAGCGGTCTGGTAGCGGAAGTGAGCATTTGACCTGTCTGAAAATTAAGTTGCAAGCATGACGGTACCGGCGCAGTAGAGCCGGTGAAGAAAGTTATCATGATGTCGAGCCTGGCTATGTATATAATCTAAGCTAGTTCGTCTTCAACAAGGGGGTGGGCCGATAACGCCAATTCCGCATTCAGATCGCTTATGCGATTGAGCGGGGGAAGTGTGGTGAGATTCCATCGCTGTCCCGCAACTGTAAGTAGCTTTTGCTGCTAAGCCAGAGTGCCCGCCTGAATGCCCGAGCTGTAATATCCTCTTCGCGGCAAGGAGGCTTACGCGCCAAAACAGCACTTCTGTAGTTGATTGGCAAGTTATCCTGGTCCGGTGGCCAGGTTTTTTTGTCTTGCGGAAGGCAGCTGACTTTGGTTCTCGATCGTTTCCGCTGTTGTTGAGGCAGAGTGTTTGCGAGTGTCACTGCTTGTGCGAGGAATCTGAAGTTAGATAAGAATGTTTGAGAATAAATGTCCACCTCTTTATGACGGCTCGCCGACTCATGTCGCCGGCAAAGTCTATCTCATCGGTGCCGGTCCTGGTGATGTTGAGCTCATGACTTTGAAAGCTGTCAGAGCGCTGTCTGTCTGTGATGTTGTTTTAATTGATGAACTGGTTAATCCGCAAGTGCTTGATTTTGCCAGACATTCAGCTCAAGTAATAAATGTAGGTAAACGCGGCGGGCATAAGCACACGCCGCAAGAGTTTATTGAAGAACAGATGGTTGAACTGTGCCTGGCTGGCAAATGTGTAGCCCGGGTTAAAGGTGGCGATCCCTTTGTATTTGGCCGTGGCGGCGAGGAGATTGAAGCTTTAAGGGCAGCAGGAATTCCTTTTGAAGTAATAAGTGGTGTTACTGCCGGAACTGCTGTGCCTGCTGTGCTGGGGATTCCTTTGAGTCATCGTGATTATGCGCACACTGTTGTAATGGTTACCGGGCATACGCAAAAGAACGGCAAGCAGCCAAACTGGCCAGCTCTGGTGGCAAGCGGCGGTACTCTGGTGATTTATATGGGGATAACAAGGCTCAAAGAGATAGTCGAGCATCTGGTGTCAGCCGGGATGCCAGAGAGCACAATGGCTGCTGCTATAGAAAACGGTACCCTCCCTGACCAGAAAGATGTTGTGGCGCCTTTGGGCTCTCTGGCATCCCGTGTTGCTGATTGTGGTATCAAAAGCCCAGCTATTGTTGTCATCGGGCAGGTGGTGTCATTAGCCAGTTGTGTTCAAGATCAGTTTCACTTAGCGGCTCAGACCGTACATGTCCAGGAGGTTGTGTGATTACATGCATTGGGGTCGGACCCGGAGATATCGGTTTTCTCACGCAAAAAGCTGCCAGCCTTATCGGCGCTGCTGATGTTGTTGCCGGGTTTGATGCAGTGGTAAATGTGGTTGGCAGCATTATTCCAGGACGAGCCAGTGTCATCACAATGGGCTATAAGGATCAAACTGAGCGTCTAGCCGAGGTGGCTCGCCTGCACCATCAGGGAGCAATGTGCGTAGTGGTATTTATGGGTGACATTCATTTCAGCGGCTTCCAATATCTTGAGCGGGTAGAACGTGCCTGCGGGCACAGTGTTGAAACTTTGCCCGGCATCTCCTCGGCCCAGATACTGGCATCGCGGGGACATGTGTGTTTTGATGAGACGACCTTTATTACCTTCCATCGCCGCGGTGACATTGAGCCGTTCAAGCAGCACCTCCTCCATGTGTTACAAGATGGGCGCAACGCCATTGTCATTCCGCGTCCCTGGGATTTCATGCCGACCGATATTGCTGCCTATCTTATTGCCGAGGGGGCAGCTCCTGGGCATCGCGCTGAAGTCTGGGAGAATCTAACTGGCAGTGAGGCACACTGGACAGGAGAGCTGTGCGAGCTTGCGGTGCTGAACAAGAGTCAGACATTACAACAGGCAGGACTTTCGGCAGGCATTGCCCGTGGCATTCAGGCAAAACCTCATACATGTGAAACTAACTCTGGTGCTCCCTGCTGTACAGAGGTATTGAAAGCGGCTCCAGGCTTCCTTCCTGATATGCCAGGGCACGTTGCTCCAGCGGCTGTTGAGCATGCTGCAAGAGGACCTTTCAGCGACATGAGCATTCTTCTTATAAGAGCCTTGCATCAGTGGCCAAGCCAACTGGAGGCGGCAGATCAAAAATGAGTAGCAGCTTGACCGAGGCACAAGATAGCATCATTATTGTCGGGCATGGCTCTCCTGATCCCGATAATGTGCGTGAGTTTGAGTCGTTAGTTGCTCTGGTGCGCGCTAGATCCGGAGATGCGACAATTAACTTCGGTTATCTGGAGTGTTCCACTCCCACAATCAAGGAAGCAGTGCATGACAGTGTTGCTGCCGGTGCGCGCCGTGTCATTGTGGTCCCGGCTTTGCTGGCGACAGCTACGCATATCAAAACAGACCTGCCAGGCTTGCTGGCAGACCTTGCGCGTGAGTTGCCTCAGACCGAACTCTGTCTGGCTGCGGCGATCGGAGAGCATCCAGATCTTCTCGAGCTGTGCAAGCAGCGCATCATAGATGCTGAAGTGAAGGCTGGCAAGAGTCTGGAGCGTTGTCATGAATGTCTGCTGGTTGTCAGTCGTGGTACTACACATGCGCAGGCTAATGCAGAGATCTCTAAGCTTGCCAGGCGGCTGGAAGAAGAGATGGGTTTTGGCAGCTCTTTTGTCTGCTTTTCCGGTGCTGCCCGGCCACTTGTTGCCGACGGCTTGGAGATGGCTGGCCGCCTCGGCTTTAAGCGTATCGTTGTTCTGCCCTACCTGCTCTTTGATGGTGTCCTGGTGAAGCGAATTTATCAGGCGGTGAATGAATTTGCCCGGCGGCGCGTCGACCTTGAGGTTCTGCCTGCCGGGTATCTTGGTGCTGCTCCAGCTGTTGCTGATGTTTTGATTTTAAGGGCGCGACAGGCTACCGAAGATGGATTCAGATCCAGTCTTGGTGGATGCAATTGTGCCGGTCCTGACAGGATGTCTGACCGTTGGGAGGACTGTAGGGGCGGCTTGCGAGCCGCCCAGCAGGCGCGTTCCGACGCGCCCCTACACCTTCAGTCAACAGGCAGGGTGCTCCCAGCGGTGTGCAGGAAAGCTCCTGTGCCGGCTGTGGTGGGTCTGCCAGATCGTTATGTGATGCACCCGATTGAATCTGAGAGCATGCGGTTGATTGGAGCAAGTCGTGATTGGTCCAGTTTTAGCGCTGCCGGGCGAGCAGTTGCTCAACGTCTGATTCATGCCAGCGGTGATCTTACTGCCGCTGATAATCTGTTTTTCTCTCCGGGCGCCCCGGATGCTGGTGTCGAGGCTATTCTCAGTGCCAGGCGGATAGTGTGTGATGTCACTATGGTGCTAAGCGGGTTGCAGCGAGCACTATTACAGAAGCTGGGTGTTGAGACCTGGTGCGGTGTGCATGAGGAGGAAACAGCTTTGTTGGCTCAGGCGGCAGGGTTGACCCGTTCAGCTGCCTGGATAAGAAGAGCCCGTCAGTTGTGGGGTGATAGTCTGGTGCTGTCCATAGGAGATGCACCGTCCGCGGTGGCTGAGGCAACCAGGCTGGTATTAAACGATTCATGGCGTCCGCTACTTATTGTCGGTTTGCCTGTTGGGTTTGTAGGTACGCGTGAATCTAAGGAGGGTTTGCGCAAGCTGGATGGGATTACCCGCATTACAAACAGTGGTACTCGAGGTGGGTCGCCATGGGCTGCTGCTGTAATAAACGCATTGATGATTGAAGCTGTCAATCGGCTTGCTGAGCAGCATGAACATAAATCACATTCCTGAGCTTGATCTGTCAGAGCCGGCGGCAAACGGATTGCGCCGTGGTCGCACTACTGGCACCTGTGCTACTGCTGCCGTCAAGGCGGCTCTTGAGTTTATGTATGCTGGCGCAAACCCGCAAGCTGTCCTGGTGACTCTTCCAGGCGGGCAGTATACGGTTGCTGTTCCAATCGTATCTGTGCGAGCGCTCGGTGATGGGTCTGTTCGTGCCGATGTGGTGAAGGATGCAGGAGATGATCCTGACAAGACGCACGGGGCTACCATATTTGCTGTGGTCAAGCCAAACAGGCAGAACAATATTCGCTTTCTTGCCGGTGCTGGCGTCGGGATTGTAAGCGAGCCCGGTATCTCAGTGCCGGTTGGCGAGCCGGCTATTAATCCTGGACCGCGGCAGATGATGACTCTGGCTGTGGAGGAGGTGTGTGGGGTTGACCATGTTGGGTTCGACCTGACTATAGGGTGTGAGGGCGGAGCGGCTATCGCGGACTGCACATTCAATTCTCGGCTGGGGATAGTAGGCGGTATCTCCATTCTTGGCAAAAGCGGTATTGTAGAGCCCCGGTCTTGTGAGGCATACAAAGAGGCGCTTGCACTTTCTATCCGGGTAGCTCTTGCTGAAGCACCACAAGCAGTGGCATTCAGGCCGGGAAATATTGGCATCGGGTTTGCTCGCGCGGCTCTTGATTTGCCCGCAAAACAGGTAGTTCATATCTCTAACCTGATCGGCTTTGCCCTTGAATCAGCAGAAAGTATACTCAAAGAAGGCAATTACCGTCTTGGCAGCCTCTGGTTGCTCGGACATCCAGGCAAGATTGCTAAGATACTTGACGGAGTGTGGGAGACTCATTCGTCTAACAGTGAAATGGCTGTTGGTGCCGTCTCTAGAATAGCGGTTGATTGTGGCTTCGATTCAACTGTGGTTGATCGCATTGCAGGCTGCCTCACCACAGAAGCAATTACAGAGCTGCTTGCCGACCATGATGGTTCTATGTTGCTGTGGAGCGAGATTGAACGCCGAGTCGGTTTAATCATTGCGCAGAAAGTTTCATGCATAGACAGGGTTGCTGTGCGTTTGTTCAATATGAGTGGTGTTGCCCTTGGTGCTGGACGGAGTGAGGTGGCAATGAAATGTGCGCAGGGGGAAGGTTGACGCTGTAGTCGACCTGTGCGGGAGATGCATAGTAAGTATAGGGCGGGTATAGAGAGGGTTTATGAGTAATCTGGGCAAGTTTGTCGGAGTGGGTGTTGGTCCGGGTCCTGCTGGATACATCCCAGTGGCTGCATTGCAGGCACTTCAAGAAGCTGACTTGATCTTTATGCCTCGTGCGCACTCATCTGAACAGTCTGTAGCCGGACAGTGCCTTTCTGGTTTGTCTTTGCCTGCTGAAAAGATAAGAGAGCTTATCTATGATATGGAGCCTGACAGAGAATCGTTGCCGCAGGTATATCTTAAACTTGCTGAGTCGTTGGCAACGCAGCTGCGGTCGGGGAAGACAGTTGCTTATCTGACTATCGGTGATTCGCTTACTTATTCTACTTATATTTATATGCTGGAGGCTCTTCTCACTCTGATACCTGAGCTGCCGCATACTACCTTCCCTGGTATCACAAGCTATGCAGCAATTGCGTCGGCGCTAGATTTTCCGCTCGGCAAGGGCAAGGAACGGGTGCTTATCTTGCCTTGTCCGGACGACTCGCAGCGACTTATGCGCGAGATTGAAGAGCATGACATAGTAGTTCTAATGAAAATTGGTCACAGATTGCCCAAGGTGCTTAAGCTTGTCAGGAAAATGGGCATAGCTCGTTACTGTGCTTTTGCCAGCAATTTTGGGTTGCCACGCCAAGTGGTCTGTAAAGGTGTAGAAGAGCTTCCGGTTGAATGTGCAGGTTATTTGTCGACTATGCTCATCAGGAAAGAGTCAGGAGGAGTTCTATAGTGAAAGTTTATTTCATAGGCGCTGGACCTGGCGCGAGAGATCTCATTACTGTTCGTGGTGCTGAGCTGCTGAAAAAAGCTCCTGTTGTACTATATGCCGGTTCATTGGTACCGCCGGCAGTGCTGGGCTACTGCAGGGGCGATGCTGAACTTATAGACACTGCCGGTTTGAATCTGGATGAACAGTGTCAGGTTTACAGCCGTGCGGCTGCTGCGGGAGCCGATGTGGCACGTTTGCATTCTGGTGATCCATCTATCTATAGCGCTACTGCTGAGCAGATGAGAAGGTTGGAAGCGTTAGGGATTGAGTATGAGGTTGTCCCGGGCGTCTCCTCATTTACTGCCTCAGCAGCTGCTTTGTGTGCTGAGCTGACCAAGCCGGGGGTGACACAAACAGTCATTTTGACCAGGGTCGCCGGACGCACTCCAGTGCCGGAAGGAGAGGCTATTAGCCAACTGGCTACTCATGGTGCCACTTTATGCATCTTTTTGTCCGGACCGTATCTGGACAGCCTCGTTGCTGACCTGCTTACTCAGTATCCGCCCGAGACCCCGATTGCACTTGTCTTTCGGGTCAGCCAGCCGCAAGAGCGTATTCATAAAAGCACTCTCGGGAGCGTCCTGAATGAGATTGTTCTCGATGAGTGGAAGCTCACCACAATGGTCATTGTTGGAGACGCTCTTGCCTGCGATCACTCAGAAGAGTCCCGCCTCTATGCTCCGGAGTTTGCCCATCTGTTCAGGAACGCCTCTTCGTTTAAGGAGGACAAATGAGCTCCGGATTAGGTATCTGGCTGGTCAGGCAGGAAGCTTCGGGACTGGGGATGCGCCTGCAAAAACAGCTTGGCGGGTGCTTGCATGAAGGCTGGAGGGAAAGCTCCAGCTCATGTTTGGATAAATGTGTGTCTGCGTCAGATGGAGAGGTCTTTGAGCAGTCTCAGACGTCTGCTGGTATTGCTGACGTAGACTGTTGGAATGACCGTAGGGGCGGCTCGCGAGCCGCCCAGCGGGCGCGTCCCGACGCGCCCCTACACAGTAATTTGATAGCAGCGAGCGAGACGCCTGCGCACCAAGGGCTGGTTCAGGGCTGCTGTCAGGCAGGTACAACAAGCTGGACGCCTGCGCCACTAGGTCCGGGCTGTCAGGCAGGTAGAGTAGCTCATTGCAGTGGTGGGCAGAAGGGACGCTTTGCTCAGGTCTATCGTCTCCACAGTCGCTGGGTACTTGTTATGGCTACCGGTATTGCTGTGCGTTACCTGGATGGCTTGATTGTCGACAAGCACAGTGATCCGGCTGTTGTTGTTCTTGATGAGGCTGCATTGCATGCCATCTCGCTGCTGGCAGGACATGAAGGTGGTGCCAATGAGCTTGCTTATGAAGTGGCTGCTGCGGTGGGGGCAGATCCGGTTGTAACAACTGCAACTCAGGTGCTCAAGCCGCTTACTGTCGGTATCGGTTGTTGTGCAGGCACTACTGCAGCAGCCATCGAAGAAGCAGTCTTACAGGCGCTCGGACAACGTACTCTATCTGAGGTGCGCTGTGTAGCAACTGTAGATTTAAAGCAGGATGAACCCGGGTTGCAACAGTTTTGTCGTCAGCACGAGCTGCCGTTGAGAGTTTTCCCGAGGCAAGATGTAGCAGCGCGTAGCTGGGTTACCACACCGTCGTCGCTAGTGCGTAAGCAGATAGGAGCCGATGGTGTTTGCGAGCCGTGTGCTTTAATGACCAGCCCGCGCAGCTGCCTCATTGTGCCTAAGACCACAGGCGGCGGAGTGGCAGTAGCTATAGCTGAAGATACTGTGAGGTTCAGCGATGAGGAATAAGCCCAATGATGCTAGTGCTGGACCAGGCTGCCTCGAGAACAGAGGTGAGTGTGGTCAACCAGCTTTGAGAAGCGGTGAGGTTGTGATCTGGTTGTGCTTATGTGAGGATTGTGTGAGGTTGGGATATGGGCGGTAAGCTAAATCTTGTCTCTGTAGGACCAGGCTTTGTTGAGCACATTACTGAGTGTGGTCAACAGGCTTTAAAGAGCAGTGATGCTGTGGTCGGTTTGGAGCTGTATCTTAAGTGGATTGAGCCATGGATTGCAGGCAAGAGGCTTTACAGCACTCCCTGTACGCAGGAGAGACAGCGCGTTCATGTAGCGCTTGATATAGCCAGAGCCGGCGGTACTGTTTCCCTGGTTTCCAGTGGCGATATAGGTGTTTACGCTATGGCCTCGCTGGCATTTGAAGAGATGCTGGAGGAGGACACTTTTGCTGTTTCTGTAATTCCTGGAGTAACTGCAGCTAACGCTTGCGCTTCTCTGCTTGGTGCACCGCTGTCGCATGATTTTGCCACATTAAGCCTTTCTGATCTTCTCTGCCCATGGGACTGGATTGAGGATCGGGCGCGGCAGCTCTCACGGGCAGATCTTGCTGTAGCTCTTTATAACGTGCAGAGCAAACAGAGGCATGATGGGGTCTATCGCATAATCGAAATTATGCTTGAGGGCAAGAAGCGCGATACTGTCTGTGGTATCGTGCGTAACGCTTATCGTCCTGAACAGTCGGTGGAGATTGTCAGCCTTGAGGAGCTGCTCCACAAACAGTTTGACATGCTCACAACTATAGTAATCGGCAATAAGTATACCCGGCGGCGTCGAGAATGGATTTATACGCCTCGTGGTTACAACAGCTGGATTGAGACTGACACGCCGACAAAAGCCATTCCAGCTAAGGCAATCTGGGTATTCTCCGGCACCTCTGATGGTAATGCACTGGCAAATGAGCTGGTTGAATCCGGATATAAAGTTGTTGTGTCAGCAGCAACTTCTTATGGCCGTGATGTCGCAGCTGCAAGCTGCTCCGGTGTGCATGTGGTGGAAGGGATAGCAGGAGTTGAAGCACGCAGGCGAGAACTTAAGGCCAGTGCTGCCGCCGCCATAGTTGATGCTACTCATCCTTATGCTGCCGAGATCTCAGTACAGTTGATGGCTCTGTCTCGTGAACTGGAGTTACCGTACATCCGTTTCGAACGTGCTCCGGCAGCAGACGACAGCTATGCACGTCTGTGCGATACAGTAGATGAGGCTGCTCGTGAAGCGATCAAATGCGGCAAACGTATTTTCTTGTCAACCGGCTCAAAAGATCTTGCTGCTTTTCTTGCCGCTCCTGGGGCGTCCGAGCGTGTCTGGTTTGTGCGAGTTACTCCGGAACCTGATTCAATCAAACAGGCGGTGGACTCCGGGGTGCCGCGAGAGCGGATCTGTGCAATGCAGGGTCCTTTTTCTCAGCAGTTTAACGAAGTGTTGTGGCGTGATTGGAAAATTGACTGTGTTGTCACTAAAGACTCAGGGGCTGCTGGTGGCTGGGATAGTAAGGTCGGTGCTGCTCGCTCACTAGGCTGTACCATGATTGTAGTGAAGCGCCCTGTGGTTGATTATCCCTGTATTGTCTCCGACTTTGCGGCTGTTCTTGCAGCGCTCAGGAGGCTGCCTGCTGCCGAAGGAGTAGAGTGTGTGTCACAGGTGTAGGGGCGCGTTTGGACGCGCCCGTGGGCGGCTCGCGAGCCGCCCCTACGGTATTGGTTATAGCTACGGCAGAAGGAGCAGAGGAAAGCAAAATTGCACTTGCATGTTTTCCGCTGTCGGCGACTAGAAGATGATTGAGAGGCTGCCAATGAACGAGCATTTGCACAAAGAGAGGTCAGAAAAACACAAGACTGCTTTTGAGAGTAAGGTGGCTGAAGCTAGTCGTGAAAAGGGTTTGCTTATTGTCAATACCGGCTCGGGTAAAGGTAAGTCAACAGCAGCGTTCGGGATGGGAGTGCGTGCTCTTGCTCACGGTATGAAACTGGGAGTGGTGCAGTTTATCAAAGGGGCGATGCGCTCCAGTGAAAGGGAGTTTTTCAGCTCTCAGCCCAACTGCTGTTTCAAGACGATTGGAGACGGCTATACCTGGATGACACAAGACTGTGTAGCTGATGCTTCCACAGCCATGGCAGCATGGGATTGTGCTGCCAGCATGATCAAATCTGGTGACTATCAGATGGTTATTCTCGATGAACTGACCTGGGTGCTTAAGTATAAATATTTGGATCTCGATGAAGTGCTAGCGATCCTTGCCAACCGCCGTTCTGACTTGCATGTGGTTGTCACCGGTCGCCATGCTCCAGCCGAGCTTATTGAGATAGCCGATCTTGTAAGTGAAATTAAGAATGTGAAACATCCGTTTAAAGAGCAGGGAGTGAAGGCGCAGAAGGGGGTGGAGTTCTGATTCCGGGAACACGTAAATGTCCTGCACTGTTGATCGGTGCAGCCGCTTCACATCATGGCAAGACAACAGTCACTGCTGGACTGGCGTATTACCACAGGCGGTGCGGGCGGAAAGTGAGAGTATTTAAGGTCGGTCCGGATTTTCTCGATCCGATGATTCTGGAGCGAGCCTCGGGAAACCCCGTTTATCAGCTGGACCTGTGGATGGCTGGAGGTGACCACTGCCGGCGCCTGCTCTTCGATGCTGCTGGTGATGCAGATCTGATCCTTGTAGAAGGAGTCATGGGCTTTTATGATGGCTCTCCATCTAGTGCCGATCTGTCAGCCCTGTTTGGCATTCCAGCAGTTGTAGTAATTAGTGCTGCTTCAATTGGACAAACTTTTGCTGCTATTGCGCACGGACTTACAACCTATCGAGACGACATAACATTTGCCGGAGTTTTAGCTAATGGAGTGGCTAGTGCCAAGCATGCTCAGATGATTGCTGCCGGTGCTGCAGACGGTGCGCGCCTGCTGGGATCAATCTGGCGCAGTCAAACAATGTCTTTGCCGGAGCGGCACCTGGGACTGGTTCAACCAGGTGAAGTTGATGATCTCCACACGCGCCTCGAAGCTGCTGCTGGTGCTGTCGCTGGTACTGACCTGGTGGACTTGCTACCTGAGGTAGAGTTTTCCGAGCCGCCAGCAGAGTCTGCGCCCAAGTTGCTTGAGCAGTTATCCATAGCAGTTGCTCGCGATGAGTGCTTCTCCTTTCTCTATGCTGCCAACCTGCGATTATTAGCGAAAATGGGAGCTAATCTCCTCTATTTCTCGCCGCTAGCCGACAGGACAATCCCGCCGGCTGACAGTCTCTATCTGCCTGGAGGGTATCCCGAACTGTACTTAGAACGGCTCGAAAAGAATGCAACAATGAAGCAGTCAATTACCGCTCATTTTGAAGCAGATAAGCCGATTTATGCTGAATGTGGTGGCATGCTTTATCTTTTGGACAGGCTAACCGATAGAGAAGGTCGAAGTGGGCAGATGGTCGGACTCCTTCCCGGGCATGCTGTAATGCAGAATCGTCTGGCTGCTCTTGGCTATCATGAAGCAGAGTTTTCTGCCGGCACCTTACGTGGGCACACCTTCCATCATTCTCTTATGCAATCACCTCTTGCACCAGCTGCTGTTTCAAAGCATTTGTACGACGGCTCGCCAGGAGAGGCTGTTTACCGTCTCAAGAAGCTGTGCGCAAGCTACCTTCACCTTTACTTCCCTTCTCATCCGATTGCTTGTACGGAGCTATTCTTATTGAACTCTTGAACTGATTGCGTCAAAGGAGCGCCAGACATCAACATGGGTTGGTAGCTGCTGGCAGCTACAGGAAACTGAAGTCTTGCACAGAAGGACTATTGCTTTGCCTGGACTGCGGAACTACTTGTAATGTTGCTGGATGATCAAGCGCAGATTAATTTGGGTCGGGCACTTTAGCCTTTTGCAGAAGAAGGACTGACTTAACGTGCGTCTCTGGTGTGCGCCCGCATACTGTGTGCCCGATCGGCATCTGGGACTGACGATGCTCTCTCGGGGTTGCCGTGCGGATGAACATTGTAGTGGAAGTGCCGCCATCCAAATTGAGCGCCTCTGAGCAGCCAAGGGATTTGAGCAGCTCTGCCAGTTCGCTGAGTGTCAAACCGTGCGATTCAGGATCTTGCTTAGTGCTCGCAGCACATAACAGCATAAAGTAACCGTCTGGTGTGATACCGATAGCAGTGCGCGCTGCCGGCTTCATGGAAGAGATTCCATCTACATCTTTGCCGTCGAAGCCCTTGCGTACAAAAGCTTCTTGCTTGCTTGTCAGGTTAGGCAGCAGTCTCGGTCCTGCCTGCAGGGAGTGAACAAGGGTGAGTGCTGCCGGTATCGGGTCGTTGTGTGCAGCAATCTGAAGTGTTAATGCTCCTGCGCGGTCGGCTAGTACTCTCAGCTCGCTGCGATTAAGAATTGCCGGCAGGAACGGTTTGAGCTTGGGATTGTCAACGAGCGCCTGGTTGCTGGCAGGGTCAGTAACCTGCTTCCCGTCGATCACTACATAACTGGCGCTTAAGCCGTCGGAGAGATTGAAATAGCCTCCATTGATAGCAGCTGAGGATGACGACTTTTCAGCACAGGACGAGGTGGGTATGTTGACAGTGTTAATTGCCGGACGCACCTTCCAGTTGCCGCTGCCTATGTTTATGACTACCAGGTGAACCTTTGTGCTGCCACCGGTAGTGAATGAATAGTAAATCGCTCCGTCAGCCGGCCAGAGGTATTCGGGACTGGCAAGCAGCCTCCAGCCAGGCACTGCAATCGGCTCGGACGGTGTGCCTGCTGGGCAGCACAGTATCAGGGCTGCCAGGGGCAGGATCAATTGAATAAACTTTTTACTCGGCAAGATTGATGCAAACACTTTTGATTTGCGTATAGAGGTCGATGGCATGCTTTCCTAGGTCACGTCCGTAGACGCTGGCTTTACAACCAGCAAATGATACAGCAGGATCAAATGCGGTGGTGCAATTAACCCAAACGGTACCGGCTTCGATTTGCGATGCCAGAGTGTGTGCTCTCTTCAAGTCTGATGTCCAGATGGCTGCAGATAGGTAAGCTATGTTGTTGGCCCTGGCTACGACGTCATCGACTGAGTCGAATGGAATCAAAGAGAACATCGGACCGAGAATGTCTTCTTGAGAATTAGTCGCAGTCGATGAAAGTAAAAGTATTCTCTGCAAGCTGAGAGTCTGGAAAACCTAACCATGACTTAATCTTGGCTCTGTGCTTAATGATGGCGGAGGTTGAAGTCAGGTGCCTTTGAGTCGTTTGTATCTTTTTGTGTTACTTTAGTCATGGAGGGTAACGAAGTCAGAGCAGCATGATCAGATTTCTTCTGGGGAACGGTAATTCAAGGTGAGAAGCAAGCATTTAAGACGCATATGTTGGAGTGGTTCTGCCTGGTGCCTGCCAGCTCTAGTTCTGGCATTAGCTAGTTTTAGCTTACCTGGCGCTCCGGCTCATGAAAATGCCGGACAGAAGATGGACCTGGGCGATCTTATGTTCTTTAACGGCAATGTAGATGGTGCCATTCGTGCTTACAAAAAATCGATAGAGATTGATCCCGACTTCCTGGATGGGCATCTCAGGCTCCTGAATATGTATGTGCAGCGGAGCGATTTCCCGGCAGCGATTGATGAGTGCAATGCTATTTTGCAGATTAAGCCGAAGCATAAGGATGCTCTTTTAGCTCTCGGGAACCTTCTGCGTCAGCAGAACGATTTAGACGGTGCCCAAAAAGCTTTCGAACGGGCTATTGATGCAGGAGCTAATCCAGCTATGGCTCACCATGCCCTTGGTTTGACTCTTTTGCAGAAAGGGGATATCGAGGGGGCGCATGAGCATGTTGCCGAAGCGCTGAAGCACCAGAAGAGCTTTCCTGAAGCGCACCTTACTATGGGTGTTGTGAAGTTTAAGAAGGGAGACAAGAGTGCTTGCCTGGAACACTTTGATGAGGCGATCAGGCAGAAGAAGGTGAACCCTGAAGCGCATAATGCTAAAGGCGATATTCTTGCTGCCGACGGAAAATGGAAAGAGGCTCTGGCAGAGTATAAGAAAGCAGTGGAACAGGAGCCGAAATATGCTCAAGCCTGGTTGTCAATTGGCAATGCCCAGTTCCAGCTTGGTGATATGGCTGCTGCCAAAGAAGCTTATGCAAAAGCTCGAGAAATCAGCCCAAACGACAAGAATATTGTCTATGGACTTGCGCTTGCTGCAGAGAAGAGCGGTAACTTAAGTGAAGCAGTGACCGAGTTTCAGAATGGTTTGATGCTTGAGACAGATCCGACCATGCGAGCGCAGATTGCTATGCACATACAGCAATTAGGTGGTGCAGCTGGAAGCAGTTTCAATCTGGGGCAGATTGGTGCTGGTATTGGTGCCGGCATGGTGCAAGGTGCTGCCGGACAGAACCCTTTTGGCGTGTCGTTTAGCGATATGATTAAACTCAAGCCGCCAGCTAATTCTGAAAAACCGAGTAAGAACAAGAAGAGTGCTAACTAAGCAAATTTAGGCTTAAGGTCAGGCTTGGGATCTCCGTCTTGTGGCTGTTCCACGTTATCGTTAATTGTAAATTTGTAGCCTTCATCTGTCTTGGCTGCTGGCGATCCAGACGGTGGTTGTGCATCCGACTGCGCGTTAGCTGCCAGTTGACGGTTGACTTCGTCTACGATGGCATTGACTTCTTTGGCGTCCAGAGTCTCTTTCTCAAGTAGAACTTTGACTATTGCATCCATGTGCGGACGATGGCTCTTCAACAGTTTGGTGACAATTACATACTGTTCGTCGACTAGGCGTTTTACTTCTTCGTCAATAATGCTGGCTATCTGCTCGCCATAATCTCGATCATGTCCAAAATCTCGCCCTAAAAAGACATGATCATTCCGCTTACCGAAAGTCATTGGACCAAGCCGCTCACTCATGCCAAATTCGGTGACCATGCGCCTGGCAAGTTTAGTGCACTTCTCAAGGTCGTCATGGGCGCCGGTAGTAATCTCGCTGTAGACAGTCTCTTCGGCTACGCGACCGCCGAGGCTTACTCCAATCTGGTCGAGCAGCTGTGATCTTGTCTGACTGAGCAGCTCTTCATCTGGCAAGAACATTGTTAATCCAAGGGCAAATCCGCGCGGAATGATGCTGACTTTGTGAAGTGGATGAGCATGTGGTAAAAGTTGGCACATTAGAGCATGTCCAATTTCGTGATAAGCTGTCATCTCTTTTTCTTTAGCCGAAATAATGCGGGTTTTCTTTTCCGGACCGGCTACTACTTTGTCGATTGCTTGCTCAAGATCAGGCATCTCGATTTCACGCTTGTCGGCACGTGCAGCTATAAGAGCTGCTTCGTTAATCAAGTTGGACAGGTCGGCACCAGTAAAGCCAGGAGTTCTTCTGGCAAGGATTTTTAGATCGACATCGTCTGCCATCGGTTTGCCTTTTGAATGGACTGAAAGGATTTGTTCGCGCCCGCCTACGTCAGGCCTGTCGAGAACCACCTGTCTGTCAAATCTGCCTGGACGCAAAAGAGCTGAATCAAGAATGTCAGGTCTGTTCGTGGCTGCCACAACAATAATGCCTGTCGTGCCTTCAAAGCCGTCCATCTCAACCAGGAGTTGATTCAAAGTTTGCTCACGCTCGTCGTGCCCGCCGCCCAGTCCAGCACCACGCTGCCTGCCTACAGCGTCAATCTCGTCGACAAAAACGATGCAAGGAGCATGTTTTTTTGCCTGGTCAAAAAGATCGCGTACTCGAGAAGCCCCCACACCGACAAACATCTCGACAAAATCAGAACCAGAGATACTGAAAAATGGCACTCCAGCTTCGCCAGCAACCGCTTTTGCCAGAAGTGTCTTTCCTGTGCCTGGTGCTCCCACTAAAAGCACGCCACGAGGGATACGTGCGCCCAGTGCTTGAAACTTTTCCGGACTCTTCAGAAAGTCGACTATTTCTTGTAGCTCTTGTTTGGCTTCGTCAATGCCAGCAACATCACTGAAGCTTACCTTAACTTTGCTGTCGACCATAAGCTTAGCTCTGCTGCGTCCAAAACTCATGGCCTGATTGCCGCCTGATTGAGCGGAGCGGAACATGAAGAGGAAGCCTACTAGAAGCAGAATTGGCAGGAAAAAGGAGCTTATCATGCTAAACCAGAAGCTGGATTTGTCCGGCTCTCTAACTTCAAGCGGAATGGCTGCTTTGTTGAGCTGCTTGACCAGGTCCTCTTTAGACTCGCTTGGCACAATGACTGGACGTTCTCTGTCCAGATTAGCCAGTTTCACTGTAATGACAGATTCGCCATTAGTGATGACTATTTTCTGGATCTGCCCGCTACCCTTCTCAATCATCTGCTGAAGCTTTGAGTAGGTGAGCGGCTCTTCTTTACGTGTAATACTAGTTAGAGAAAATATGAAAACTATCAGTACTAACAGCAAAAAGAAAACGGCGCCTGTTGTTCCGTATTTCCTCATCTTATCTTAAGCTCCATTAAGTCTGTCATCAAATTATAACATGGTCTCCTTGCTGCTGGAATTGCGATTCCGCTGGGCTTTGACGTGTTCTCTAAAGCTGGCAGACCCCCAGGAGCCCCGGGCTGTCTGCTTTAGCGCCCCAGTTAGCACAATCCGCTTTCGTCTCCAGCAATCTCCTGCCAGGTTAGACAATGTGTCGGCAAACCTTGGACCCTTACTTTATTGCTCAAACCGATGCCTGGTACCCAGAGGACCTCTTCCTGGTCGGCAATAACTATTGTGACCGGGGGGGGCGGGGCGGCTGCGGAAAGCTTCTTGTTATGCAGGAATTTCTTCAGTTTCACCAGCTTATTCATGCCAAACGGGCGGATGAGATCGCCTGGTCGGCGAGTACGAATGACAAGCGGGTGAGCTGCCTTTTTTAAATCAACGATACAAGCAAGAGCGTTGCTGCCGGGGTAGCTAAGTGCCTGTCCGGGTTGCCACTCATCTGCCCGGATGGCACAGCCGAAAGGGAGTGCAAGTGTTGTTCCAGGCAGGCGCAGTGCGACCTCGCTACTGACAGCAGCCCCGGTGGCAGACTGAAGGCGGCTCCTCTTGTCTAGCCATTGTATTAAGCCGTCTTCGACCCGGAGATCCCAGATTTTGCTAAGGCTGACAGCTCCGCTGCTCGAGCACAGATCCAGAACAGTCTCAACGCGCTCGAAGCTCACTTCTATCTCTCTGGAGCTCAGAGCATGAGCCAGGATGCGTCTGGACAGATTCTTTGGGAGTTGCCCGAAGTTGGCAGCTGTCCATATGTCTGCCTGGCAACCCGGTTGACTGGCTAGTCGATCAATCTCCTGACAGACAAGCTCTTGCCAAAACTGTTCATCCTCCTTGATTAATTGCTGGAGCTGATGGATGCGACATTCAAAGCCAGGAAAACGTTTGCTGATTGGTGGCAGTAGCTGATGCCTTATATAATTGCGGGTATATTGCAGACTTTGGTTGGATGTATCGCAGCAGGCAGTTTGTCCGATCTGATTTAAATAAGCCAGACAATCGGCACGCCGCACTGAAAGCAGCGGTCGCAATAATACTGCCCCAGTTTTAAGACATCGTGCTGGTTCCATACCTGTGAGTCCGCCCGGACCGGTTCCCCGGCAGAGGCGGAAAAAGAAAGTTTCAATCTGATCATCGAGTGTATGCCCGAGGACGATGTATCTGCAGCCTCTCTGCTGTGCTGTTTCAGCAAGAGCTCGATAACGTGCCTCCCGCAAAGCTGCCTCGGATGCTTTTCCAGAGCGTTCCAGATGGTGCACGTCAAGGGGAATACCCAGCTGGCTGGCTAGTTGCCGGCAAAACTGCTCATCTGCATCTGATTCTTTTCCCCGCAGAAGGTGGTTGACGTGGCAAGCCCGGACAGACAGTCCAAGTTGGTCAGCCAGTGCCGCGGTAGCCGAGAGCAAAGCTGTTGAGTCCGGACCGCCTGAGAAAGCAACTAAACATGTTGCCAGCAATTCTGCTTTTCCCTCTGGTGCTTTAAAATAAGAGAGAGCAGTGCTAAAGCCGGTCTTGACCTGGGTCAAAAACCGGTCTGGTGGCGGAGAGTAACTGCCTGAGAACGCCACAAAACTTGCTCCATTGTCATCTGCTTTGGCTGACTAAAGAAACACCACCATATAGAATCGCTTATTTCTCGAATTTGTGCAAAACTGTGAAGTGGGTGGTAGCTGTATCGTATCAGGACAACAAGATGTTCACCGGTGCCAGTAGTGATCCGATTGCCCAAGCAAGAGCACAGTTTCTGATCGCTTTAGCAGTGGCTGTTACTGTTGCCTGTCCGGCTGTTCTTGCTGACACTGGCAAGCTGGAGGGGAAGGTTGAAGAGACTGGTGTTGCTCCCAGTACAGAAGCTATGCCCAAACCATCTGAGCCGATGCCTGTGCCTGTTCTACCTGCGCGCCAGAGCGGACGTGCAGGAGCGTCAGACCGGCTCAAGGCATCGGCTAAGAAAAATTCTCTGCAGGGGCAGCTTGAAGACAGCTCTATGGGGCAGCCGGGTGCAGGAGTGATAGATAGTGAGAGCGGACGTCTGAAGGGCTTTGCAACTAAAGATGAGCCTAAACTGAGCGGGCAGATTTCGAAAGACGATCCTGACGCTGACGACCAGGAGCTTATGGTGGAGTGGGATCGCTGGCGCAATCGCTTTCTTCATGCCATTCAGTCAGGTATGCAGGAGAATTTGAACAATCCTAGCGAAGAGACAGTGCGCTGGGATACGGCTCGGCGTACGATGGTCAGCCGCTTTCCCATAGGCACAATAGCCTGGTTTAGCTGTCAGGTAACGCCGGACAGGAAGGTCATTCATATCAAGCTCTTGAAAACCTCGGGCTTCCCCACCTATGACAAAGCTGTTCTTGATGCCATTGACGGACTGCAGGGCAGTACTATTCTTCATTATCCACGTGGATCAAAGCGACAGATTGTCACACAGGTGGCCGGCATCAAGACAGCCGAGCAGACAGAATACAGATATTTTCATTTTGGTGATGTTGAGCGGCAACGTGTTCCAGGCGGAGAGCAGTTCTAGCTGTCAGCGAGCTGCCCAGCAGACGACACATTAGAGCTGCTTGCTGTGTAGTTGTTGTCATTGGAAAACTTAATGGCACAGGGGGGAATCGAACCCCCGACAACGCGGTTATGAGTCGCGTGCTCTAACCAACTGAGCTACCGTGCCAGGTATCTGTGATTATCCTTGCCGGCGATGCTGGCGTCAAGTTTCGCTGCAGCTCATATCGTTCTTTGTTTCAGAATGTCTTTCTTGAAATGAGATTTCGCTGATTGCCGATGCAGCTCAAACGCCCAACTACTTCCAGTCTTCATGACCGCATTGTTAAACTTAGCTCAGATGCTGCCGCGCCTACTACGGTACCACTCGACGAACTGTGCAACCCCTTGCCTGAACTTTGTTGAAGGTTGGTAACCCAACACCTGGCGTGCTTTTGCAATTGAGGCATAAGTGTAAGGAACGTCACCAAGTTGTGCCGGACTGTAAAGGATATCGGCCTTTTTCCCCAGACACTCCTCCAGGCAAGATATGAGAGTAGATAGATCCACCGGAGCACAGCTTCCCAGGTTGATAATGTCGAATCCGGGTAGAGCGTATATAAGTGACTGTTCGATACCAGATACGATGTCACTTACAAAAGTGTAATCGCGCTTGCTGGTGCCGTCTCCATAAACCTCTATTGGCTGGCCGTTCTCGATTAGCTTGGCAAACTTGTGTATGGCCAGATCTGGTCGCTGGCGTGGACCGTATACTGTGAAAAACCTCAAGCAGGCAACAGTAAGTCCGCTTGTGTGATGGGCGCTATAACACGCCAGTTCACCAGCGGCTTTGGATGCTGCATACGGTGATAAAGGCTGATCGACTCTATCTGTTTCCAGGAACTGTTCACCCGATCTGGCGCCATAGACAGAGCTTGATGAGCCGAAAATAAAACGCCCGCTAAAGCCCGAGCCGGTCAGTGCTGTGATCAGTTTTTGCGTTCCTGTGACGTTCACGTCCATATAAAGATCAGGATTACTTAACGAAGGACGAACTCCGGCCATTGCTGCCAGATGTACAACGTAGTCAAACGGTCCGCAGGACAGAACACGCTCCAAATCTTCCTTGTTTCTAATATCACCTTCAATGAAGCGGAAGTTGGCGCTCGCCAGATGCTTCTGTTGATTGGCTCTTTTGATTGCCGGTGCGTAGTAATCGTTCAAATTATCCAGGACGGCAACAGCGGACTTCTGATCAAGTAACTTGTCCACCAGGTGGCTGCCGATGAAGCCGGCTCCTCCTGTTACTAAAAATCTTTTCTTGCTTAAAAGAGTCTTGCTTGAGTTCATTATTTGGCTGTGCCTGTCAGTGATCTGGTGCTGGCGCTAAGGGCTATAGAGTTGGTAAAGAGTTTCTGGTTTTTGGCGAGGTCACGTTTCATTTGCCATTGCACTGGTATTTCCTGATCTGTCAGTGGCAATGTCAAGATTGATTCCGATTATTGGCTTCATGCGTGTAATTATAAGGGCTCCAAGTTAGGCAGGTTGTTGCCGCTAGCGGGAAAGGTTAATACTATTTGCATCTAATTGCATCTAATTCTGGTGCCGGCGTTGCATCAGTGATTGCAGGCAGAGTTTAACTTCATAGTCGTTCGGCAACATCTCGCTTGTGGTAAGTAGTTCAGCTATGGCAGCGTTAACCTCTCCGTTGTCGTTTAAAGCCAGTCCCAATGCACGGTGCAAGCGAGGATTTTTCGGGTCGAGGCTAAGTGCAAGTCTCAAGTGGGTGACAGCAGACTGGTAGTCCTGCTTCTTCTGGAATATTGCAGCTAAATTGGAGTGTCCGTCGGCAGAGTTTGGTGCCAGTGCTACAGCCTCGCGTGCTTCTTTGAGAGCTTCCTCCAATTTGCCTATGTTGGCAAGAGCCCAGGAAAGCCCGATATGAGCTTCGGGATATGACGGGTCGAGATCGGTTGCCCGTACGAACTGGGGAAGTGCATCGCTCCATCTTCCGAGTGAGCCTAATCCTTGGGCATAGCGAGTGTGAACTACAGGATCGTCTGGCGCTAAATCTATTGCTGTCTTGTATTCTGCCAATCCATGCTCAACCTGGCGATCGAGGAGATCGCATTGTCCTAGTATTAAATGCGGTATTACAAGCTTGGAGTTGAGGCTGATAGCTTTTCTGCATTCTGCGATAGCCGGTCGGTACCATGTTTTTGTGCGATAGCACTCTGCAAGGTAAGCGTGGGAGAGAGCGTTCTTCTTGTCGAGCTTTAAACTCTGGCGATACTGCCTGGCTGCCTGCCTGTAGTCTCCTTGCATTCTTAACGCTTCAGCCATCATGAAGTGTCCGTCGGAGCTGCGCGGGCGGAGGTTGACTACTGCCGTAAATTCTTTGAGAGCTTCTTCATAATCAGACATGGCCATTAAGACTTTGCCCAACATAAAGTGTGCTTTATAGCTGTTGGGGTCGAATTTTAATATGGATTGGTACTCAATAAGAGCGTTGGTATAGTCTTTGCGATCAAAAAAAGAGTCACCAAGCAACATGTGCCGCTCTAGCGCCTTGGACACGTCCTTGTCAAAGCCGCCGTTGCTGGCTGCGGCGTAAGGAATCTGTTTCTTCTCGGCGGCGTGTGCCGGCGCCCACTGTCCGGCAGACAGCGCCAGGACGAGCGGGACTAGAGCGGCAGCTAATAGTTCTTTCTTCATTGCAAATAATCTAACATCAGGCGGGCCGATTGTCTAATTAGTAGCATTGCAGCAACGGCGGCGAAGAGGTTATGTCATGAGTGAGTTGCCTGTGTTTCGGCCATGCGCAGGCTGATTATTTTGTCTAACCTGTATGTACGCTCGGACTGTGCTGTGTGACAGAAGGCGCTCAAATAGAGGTTCCCGCGCCAGGTATGCACCGATCGTGGTGTCACAATCCGCTTCAAGATGTGTTCGTTGCGGTATACAAGTTTGAGCGGGCGGTTTGTTGCAATGGCGTCGTTGACTAACTCAAAACCGTCTGGCACCTTCTCCGTTCCTGTAAATGTTGGTGTCCAGAGGTTGTTGAACTGCAGTACACCGCTCACATTTGCTAACTGCTCCCAGGTGTTGCACTGCGCAATAATAGAGAGCAGGTGGATGAGGAGCTCCTTGACGTGAAAGCTGTCTGCTAACGCCCGGTGATAGCCACCGGAGCCCAACCCTAAGTGTTCACTTAATGTCTTGAGCTGGTGATTGGGAACATCTCTGACGAAGCGTCGGCAGAGCCCCAACGTGTCAAGGACCGGATAATCGGGCACAGGCAAGCGCAACCTGGCAAAAGCAACCTCTAAGAAGCCAAGATCAAAAGAGGCATTATGAGCGATCAAAACTGTGTTTTCGGACTCCAGCCAGCTGGCAAACTCAGGTACCACCTGGCGGTATGTCGGCTGTCCTGCGACCATACTGTCTGTAATGCCGTGAATTGCAGTTACCTCTGCAGGGATGCTAGCTTCCGGGTTGATCAACTGCGAGAAAGTAGCTGTCACTGAACCGTCAGCACGGAACTTGACTGCTGAAAGTTCAACAAGCTTGCATGCCAGCGGTGATAGCCCTGTTGTCTCAGTGTCAAAACCTACGAAGAGAAGATCTTTGAGTGGTGCCTCAGGCAGTGGATGAGCCATTTGTATCTCTTATAGTTCGTTGTGGTTTTCACATTATAAACCTATGGTGTGTAAAATTAACTCTGTTGCTTGTGGTGTTGAGCGGGGGTTTGTCCAGGGATGGGTAAGCTATTGACTTTGGGGCTGTGTCTAACCGTGCTGGCGTGTCAGGCTGGACATGCATTTAGCTCTTTCGACGCTGAAGGTGGGTCAGTACATGGAGCAATTTTGCGTGAAGCTCTAAGAGGCACTGTATCCAATACCAATATCGAATTCATGATTGCGGCGTGCAACAGTCAGGATCTACCGGATAGCGACTGGCTGAAGGAATCACGTCGTCATTTTGATGACGGCAATTTTGCCGGAGCCTTAGCCTATATCGATAGGGAGAAACGAAGAGCTCTCAACTATGCCGGAGATGCAGATACAGATCCCGACAACAGAGCCCGTTGTTTGCGCCATTTTGCTTTGGTGCTGCATACTGTGCAAGATTTTTACAGCCGTTCTAACTATGTGGAGCTGCTTCTGGAGGATCCCAGGAATCAGGTCAACCCGTACAATGTGGCTTTAGTCGACTGGGTGAAGGTGCCTGAGGGCTATATTGGTAGTCGCAGTGGCAGCTGCTTGCAGTCAGGAATGCGATCTGGGGCGACGATAGCTAATAATGTGAGTTATGCAGAGCTGAATAAGGATAATGTCGATTCTCCCGAAGGGAAGAGGTTGGCAGGAGGGGTGGCTTATTTCAAGGTGGCGCGCGATCTGGCCTTGCGCGAGACAGTAAGGCAGTGGAACCTGTTTGAGGCTCTGATTCGCAGCCGTTACCTGCGGCGTTCCGAGGCGATTATAGCTGCACTTAAGGCTGCCAGCCCAGGCGGTGTTGCTGAATCAGACTAGCTCACCCAGCGTCCGCAATCAGGGCAGTCGCTCCGAGGGTGGAGATTGCGCTCGCTGAAAAACTCTCTCCTTAAACAGTCGAAGGAGATAAACTCATCGCAGCCAGCGACACCGGCACCGGTTATAAGTTGAACAGCTTCCGAAGCCTGCATGGACCCTGCCATTCCTGAAGCAGGACCGCTCGGTCCCGCTTGCTGCTGGTCGTGCCGTGCAAAATCCTCCATCCCGAGCTGGTTGAAGACACAGCGCAGACAGGCCGAACGTCCTGGCGCCATTGTGAAGAGCTGCCAGCGAAATCCGGATACTCCTGAGTGTATGAGCGGAAGGTGTAGCTGCATGCAGCTGTCGCTTAGTAATAGCTTGAGCTGCCAGTCTTCCAGCCCATCTACAATGATGTCGTAGTTGCTCAAAATCGCCTCTGCATTGTGCGAGTCGAGAGTTGCCTCGTGGCAGCGAATAGAGATATCAGGGTTGACACAGATAAGCTGCGATTGTGCAGCTGCTGCCCGTGTCAGACCCACATCAGCCTCTGTGCAGAGGATCTGCTGGTAGATGTCGGCTAGGGAAACAGGCGCATTGTCAAGAAGTCCGATAGTGCCGACTCCTGCTCCGGCAAGAAAACGGGCAGCCACGGCACCTGAGCCCGAAAGACCTAACACCAGCACTTTGGAGCGGACTAGCTTCTCCTGAGCCGACTCACCTAGTCCTGGCAAACCCATCTGTTTGATATAGCGTTCTTGTTGCTCGGGGCGCAGCATTGATCTCAATCTCCCTGGTTGGAGCTGTGTAGCTTCTATATCCTTGTGCTTCTTGCTGTTGGCTGTAGGTGACAACAGTTTAGTCATTAGGTGCTCGAACAGGCAAGAAGAATGCAAGCATACGAAACATCTTAGCTATGCAGCAAGTAATCGGGGTGACGAAAGCCTGGCAGATACACCAAAAACCGCCTTGCGGCGGTCTCTGGCTGGCGTTGGCGGGAAAAAAGTTTAATGCTCAGCTGAAAAGGTTGGCGTCACGAGCTGAAGCAACTAGCCAGTTGATGCAGCCAGGGGTGGCCAAACCGCCTGTGACACCGGCAGCTCCAAAGAGGATGCGCTTCATGGCATCTTGCGTTCCAGCAGCCATGTGCATGAAGCCCATGATCATTGTTGGTCCGCCCCAGGCGATGCCGAGAATCTCCATGCCGTTAGCTATGATATTTAACAGAGCTTCTAAGTTGGCCAGATTGTTGACGCGAACTGTTCCGGCAGTATTTACTCCTTGCACTACTGTGGCATCACCTGATTGTGGTCCTATTGTTCCATTAGTGGCGCCTTGCAGCATTGGTGATTGACCGGAGCCGACTGTGTTAGTTTGGCTGCCAGTAATTGGTGTTGAGCGATCCTGTGTTCCGGCGCTGCCACTTGAAAATGCATCTCCGCCTAGTTGTGCATAACATGGGGAAGCTAACGAAAGTCCGGCAACTAAAGCTGCAGCCAGAGAAATTTGGGACAAAAGGCTAGTAGCAGAGATGCGCATGTGGCCTCCTTAGAATAACGTTTCTATTTTTTAGTAAGTGTTTGACTATGGGTGTGGCAAAAGGGCCAACCGTTGGACATAGGTTAAGGTAATTTGATGGTGAAGTCAAGCACTCCTTTGTAAGCTGCAATACACTTCCTCGAACTGACAGCCGCTTGTGCCAAGAGCAGAAAATATGTTGAGAAGCATAAGGCAGCCTGCTCGAGCTCACTGACCAGGACAGCATTAAGGTGCAGATAGAGAAAGGCGGGTGCTAGAACACCCGCCTTTCTAATGTCATATGTCAAACTTGTGGCAGCTTGCCGGTTCAGCTATTTAGCTGAAAAGGTTGGCATCACGTGCCGAGGCAACAAGCCAGTTGATGCAGCCAGGGGTGGCCAAGCCGCCTGTGACGCCGGCTGCTCCAAAGAGAACACGCTTCATGGCATCTTGTGTGCCGGCAGCCATGTGCATGAAGCCCATGATCATAGTTGGTCCGCCCCAGGCGATTCCGAGAATCTCCATGCCGTTGGCGATGATATTAAGAAGAGCCTCAAGGTTGGCCAGATTGTTGACGCGAACTGTTCCGGCAGTGTTGACACCTTGTACAACTGTGGCATCACCAGATTGCGGTCCAATTGTTCCATTAGTAGCGCCTTGCAGCATAGGAGACTGACCTGAGCCAACTGTGTTTGTCTGGCTGCCAGTCATTGGTGTTGAGCGGTCCTGTGTGCCGGGGGCTCCACTTGAAAATGCATCACCCACCTGAGCTGACGCTGGAGAGGTAAGAGCGAGTCCAACCAGGATTGCTGAAGCGAGACTAAAAGAACATATAAGTTTAGTAAAAGAAATACGCATATTAACCTCTTGGGACAAAGCCGCAATTCTCAAAATAGTAAGTGTTTCCAAAAACGGTTGTTCTAAATGCCAACCTCTAACAGGAATATTCAAGCACACAGATTTGGCAAAATCGGCTCAAAAAGAGATTTTTCGCAAAATTGTTTTTCCAAGTTCTTTCCAAATAAAGAGGGGAGCCGCAGCTCCCCTCTTTGCCGATTTCTGTTCTTATTAGCTGAACAGGTTGGCATCACGAGCTGATGCTACCAGCCAGTTGATACAGCCAGGAGTGGCCAAGCCGCCAGTTACACCAGCTGCGCCAAACAAGACACGCTTCATGGCATCGTGAGTGCCAGCAGCCATGTGCATGAAGCCCATGATCATTGTCGGTCCGCCCCAGGCAATTCCGAGAATTTCCATGCCGTTGGCGATGATATTTAATAGAGCTTCTAAGTTTGCCAGGTTGTTGACGCGAACTGTTCCGGCAGTGTTAACGCCTTGCACAACTGTGGCATCGCCAGACTGCGGTCCGATCGTTCCATTAGTAGCACCTTGCAGCAGAGGAGAACGACCTGAGCCCACTGTGTTAGTTTGGCTGCCAGTCATTGGTGTTGAGCGATCCTGTGTGCCGGGGGCTCCACTTGAAAATGCATCACCTGTCTGAGCTCCTGCTGGTGGTACCAGGATTAAAGCTAAGGCAAACGATGTTCCGAGAGTAGCCATAGTAAATTTCGAAAAGGTATTCATGAAAGACCTCCTGCCAACCTTGTTATTAATTTAATAGTAAGAGTAACCAGACCCTGAAAGCGCTAAGTGCGCCCCCCTTGAAATCATGCGCAGAGGCTACTACAACCTCGGCTGCAAGTCAACTGGAAAAATGTTGCCTGCGCAACATAGTTTACGGCCACCCAGCAAAAAAGAGTAAGTTAAATCTGTCTGGCTGCCAAAAAGTGTAAAGATGGAGAATGTCTACTCAAGCAAAAGAAAGAACTCTTCTCATGCGGCTACGGCTCTGCATGAGAAGTTCCCACAAAGCTGCTTCGTATCCGCCAAGTTTTGATTCGCCAAGCCGCTTTTCCAGTTCGCGGATAGCTACAACCAGATCTAACATGCTCACCTGTGTCGCCTGCCTGCTTGCTGCCCAGGCTTTAGCATGCAATTTAACCAATGCCAGAACGAGGATAAGATGATGAAAGCCGGTGATCAAACTTAACTGTCCAAAGCCGGCCCCAAAATATAGCTTGCCAAAAAGGCGCGACAAGAAGTAGCGGAATAACAGATCTTCAATCTCCTGGTCGGCCTGCGGCCATGGGAATTCGTGCAGCTCCTCCAGACTGAAAGAGCGTGTGGGCAAGGAGATCCTGGTGCCTTGATAAGCCAGTTGATAACAGAATCTAAAAATATTAAAGTTACACTCTCCTTGTCCTAGGGGCTTGGCTGGAAAGTAAATCTTGTGCAGAGCGACAAGAAGATGGCGATCCAGATGCTTGAGCGTAGTGTGAGCTGGCAGTGCCTCAAATGTTTTACCAGATGCCGAACCGGAGGCAGCAGTCAGCTGGGAGAACAGATAATCAGAGCCGTTGAGAAAACGTTGCTCCAGCGGTAGCGAGCAATCTTTGAGAATGTTAGTTAGCTTGTCTTCGTGCCGTAGATAATCATCCCAGGTCATCGGTTGTCCTACCGCTAATTGAAGGCTGGACCAGTTAGGATGATGGTTGGGATAAAGAGCTTGAAACTCTTTCAATTTAGTTTCAAGGTAGTCGCGCTGCTCTGTCAGTGCCAAGCCTCTGTTGTAGATGACTGCCATGCTGACGAATGACACTGTGGTGTAGATACCTGAGGGTGTCTCATTGAAGCAGTAAGGGAAAAGCTGGCACATTGAAGGCTTAAACTTGGCACCATACTGTTTGTGAACAAAGCAGAGGTTGTCTGTCAGGAAAGGACAAAAACTGTCTGAGCCCGGAAGAATGGCATGTGTGTATGGTGTTCCAGCTTTTTCGTAACTCTTAAGCTGGCGAAATAGCTTAATGTCTGTGTACTGAGCTTCCTCTTTGCCCCAGTCAACTGACGAGACCCTGGCATGGTCTGCTGCAGTCATAGGCACAGTCCAGCCAGTACAGCACTGTCCGCAACCGGAACACTCATAGTTAATACCTTCAGGGATTTTTAATTCAAGCTGTTCTGTCACGTCAGGCTCCTCTTTCTTTCACTAAACCAACAATAATTCTCCAGGTTGCCTTCTCTCTTTACTTAACAGTGTCAGTAAAGGTGGAAAAAACTGAGGATAACAGTGCCAAGCATGACCTGTGCTAGCCGTTCAATGGCTTGCAGATCTTTCCCAGACAGACTTTGTGTTTTGCTCCTGTGCAACGGGGTACGTTGTTGGGGATTCCAAAATAAGTTGTATATGCGAGTAGAGCAAACAAGAGAGCTTCTTTGAATTTGGTTGAGATGCCAAACTGTTCATGGTGGCAGATCTGGATCGGGTGAGACCAGTAATGCTCCAGAAGCTTAACTAAACTCCTATTGTCAGCGCCGCCGCCTCCTAAGACAATGCGCTCCAGTTTTATCTGCGGTTCGATCAATCTGGAATAAGCATCTGCTACGGTTGCAGCTGTCAAAGCAGTCAAGGTAGCCAGGCAGTCGTGAGGTGAAATGCCATTTTCTCGTGCAGCAGTTATCTGTTGATCAGTGAAGCTGTGTCCAAACTCCTCCCGCCCTGTTGTTTTGGGTGGAAGCATCTTGAAATAAGGATGCTTGAGAAGATCTGCAAGCCACTCCTGGTTTATTGTGCCAACTGCTGCCAGGCGTCCGTTGTCATCATATTCATTACCAAAAAGTTCGTGAGTGACCCGGTCGATAACCATATTGCCTGGTCCTGTGTCGAAAGCCAGGACAGCTTCTCCGCTTTTGTCAATTACTGTGATATTGGCTATGCCGCCTAAATTGAGCACTCCAGTAGCTTGCTTGTCAGATCCGAAGAGTACCTGGTCAGCAAAGGCCACAACTGGAGCTCCTTGACCGCCAGCGGCCAGGTCAGAGGCGCGGAAGTCGGCTACAACCGGCAAACCGGTTCGCTCGGAAATTATTGCCGGCTCGCCAAGCTGGAGGCTGCCCTGGCAGGAGACTCCCCAGAAGCTCTTGACACCAGGGGAGTGCCAGATTGTCTGTCCGTGTGAACCTATAAGGTCTGCGTCTCCTATCTTCAAGCCGAGTTTGCGCATGAGAGAGTTTGCTGCCATGGCAAATAGCTCGCCCAGAGCTGCATTTAATAAGCACACTTCCGACAGAGCTGCCTCTTTTGAGGAGACCAATCTGCTTAGCCGTTTTTGAAACTGCTTGTCGAAGGCAAAAAGATCTGCACCAAGCATCTCAATTGACAGTTTTGGGATGAAATGCCGGTCGGTTGAAGTGGTGAGCGGTTTGATGACAAAGAGAGCAGCATCAATACCGTCCATTGATGTACCGCTGTTCAGCCCGATTACTTTGAGCTCTTTCATGCGCCCCCAGGCAGTTTGATGTCGCCGGTCAATATTCCCCACAGGATTGTTGCATGTGTATCTGCTTGAAAACCGCTCTGGTGTATAGGCATTGATTATTCTCATCCAGGCAGCTCTGGAGCTTCTGCGCCAGCGTGTAAACCGCTGTAAGGCTGGGTTGGTGAGTAATATCATAAGCGAACCGGGTGCTAAGATAAACGAACATTCACAAGCGCTGTTGACCAGGTGACTCTGATCTCTCAGGCAGCGTGACAATCCCAGCACAGGCAAGCTCACCATCATTAAGGAAGACAGACATGGCAGAACTTTTTATCGGCAGAGGTAAATCGACTCGGCGAACTTATGGCTTTGACGAAATTGCCCTGGTGCCAGGATCAGTTACAGCTGATCTTGAGTTGTGCGATGTATCCTGTTCTATCGGTGGTTTTAACTTATCTGTACCAATCTTAGCCTCGGCTATGGACGGTGTGGTTGACGTCAGGATAGCTGGCTTGATGGGTAAGCTCGGTGGTCTTGGCGTTCTTAATTTGCAAGGGCTGCAGACCCGTTACGATAATCCAGCTGCTGCGTATGACGAGGTGACTGGTTGTGACAACAGTAGCTTTGTCCAGGTAATGCAGAAGCTTTATGCAGCTCCTGTCAAGGAAGAGCTGATTGCCAGGCGTGTCTGGGAGATTAAAAAACAAGGTGTTGTAGCTGTTGTCTCTGTGACGCCAAACCTTGCTGCTGCATATGGTCCGGCTGCTGTGAGCGCTGGTTGTGACATTCTGGTTATTCAGTCGACTGTTACAGGTATTGAACATAAGTCGGTCAACGCCGGCAGCCAGCTTAATCTAGCTCAGTTTTGCCAGACAATCGGGGTTCCGGTCATAGTGGGTAACTGTGTTACTTATGACACTGCGTACAGACTGCTTGAAACTGGTGTAGCTGGCATCCTGGTTGGTGTAGGACCTGGCGCTGCCTGCACGTCGCGTGCTGTGCTTGGAATTGGAGTGCCGATGGCTACTACAATTGCCGATTGTGCAGCTGCCGGTCGCGACTATCGCAAAAAGACAGGGCGTCAGGTGGCGGTAATAGCTGACGGTGGTATGGTTGTAGGCGGAGATCTCTGCAAGGCAATCGCTTGTGGTGCTGATGCTGTCATGATCGGGTCACCTCTGGCCAGGGCTTCTGAAGCTCCAGGGCGTGGCTACCACTGGGGCATGGCCACACCTTCGCCAGTCTTGCCTAGGGGAACCAGGATTAAGGTGGGTACGACAGGCTCTCTGGAAGAGATCTTGTTTGGTCCGGCCCGTATTGATGACGGTAGCCAAAACCTTGTAGGTGCTATCAAAACGAGTATGTCGACCCTTGGTGCCTGCAGCCTCGAGGAGATGCAGGAGGTGGAGGTTATCATTGCACCTTCCATACTGACTGAGGGGAAGGTTTTTCAACATGCCCAGCATATTGGGATGGGACGTTGATAGTTGATATATGAAAGTTGTCCTCGGCGCTTAGCCCCTGGTAATAAAAAGGCAGGCTGCCGGTGTGGATGGAACAAAGTTGAGCAAGTCACGTCAGTCAACAAATGTATTTACAACTTTGCTGCCTGAGAGTGTTTGTGAGTTGTGGTGACAAAGAGGGCGCAAACTCCAGTGGTCAGGCTTGGATAATTCAGCTCTTGGGGAGAGAAGATACGATGAAACTTATGAGAAAAACTCTGATAGCAGGATCAATTCTAATTCTTGCTGGAGGTACTGTTACACTTGGTCAGATTACCCACTGTTGCGACACGGCCGGCGATATGGCGCAGGCAAGGCAGAGCATGCCCAGACAGATAGCTTCTGCGTCTGAGGTTGCGGGGGTAGCTTTAGGCAGTGAAACTATAGCCAATATGGCTGCTGCAGTAGCACCGGCTGTAGTTAATATTGAAGTGGATTCGCAGGTGGCCTCCGGTGTACCGACAGGTATGATGCCTTTCTTCGGTAATATGCCTGGGATGGAGTTTTTCTTTAACGGACAGAGAGTGGCACCGGGCAGTAAAGGGGGGAGACCCAATTTGCCAAAAATAGAGAAGCACAATACCGGTTCCGGTTTTGTTGTGCGCTCCGACGGTTTTATCCTTACCAATGCACATGTGGTGCGCGGTGCCAGTAAGATTAAAGTGACTCTGAACAACAGGCGTGTCTTAGCTGGCAAAGTGGTAGGTATAGACAGCTTCTCTGATCTGGCTGTAGTTAAAGTTGAAGCAAAAGATCTTCCTACTCTTAAGATGGGCAACTCTTCTGAGCTGCGCCCCGGACAGTTTGCTGTTGCTATCGGCTCTCCGCTTGGATTTGATCACACTGTGACTTTGGGCATTATCTCTGCTGTTGGACGTTCTGTCACAGATGTAAACGGCAACATCAATTTTATTCAAACAGATGCAGCTATAAACCCGGGCAACTCTGGTGGACCGCTTCTCAACCTCAAAGGAGAAGTGGTTGGTGTTAATACTGCTATTCAGGCTAATGCCCAGAATATCGGTTTTTCAATTCCGATTGATATTGCTAAGAGCGTGACTGAAGATCTGATTGCCAACAAGAAGATAGCGCGCCCCTGGCTTGGTCTGGCTATGACTGAACTGGATGAGACTATGTCCAAGAGCCTCGGACTGCCGCCTGCTACTAAAGGCGTAGTTGTTGCTCAGGTCATTGATGGCAGTCCAGCTCAGGCTGCCGGTATGGAGCGTGGTGACATCATTGAGAAGGTAGACGGCAAGGGTATGAACTCTCCTAAAGAGGTGCAAGATTATGTGCGCACGCACAAAGTAAGTGAGACGCTCAACTTCTTCATCCTCCGCAGCGGTTCATCAAAGGCTGTGGCAGTTAACATTGGACAATACCCGGATAAATCGGACACTGTTGTCAAAGAGCCAAATGATAATCCTGCTCCTGCCGAACCAGAAGGACAGTAAGCTGCACAATCTGATTGTTCTTGCTCTGCATTGGTGTTGCAGGCAGGTCAGGAACCACCGGGACTGCCTGCATCTTGGCTGGTCAGGATCTTGTTGCATTGGAAACCTTGCACGCTCGGCAATTGCATCCGAATATTTTAGCGCCAATTACATAAGCGCTCCGTTTGTCATTGCCCACCACAAGGTGGCCGACAGCTCAACTTGCTGTATATCTATGAGCCAGCAATGTATCTCTTAATCATCTGGGTGCCCAATAATCAATGTTAAAGAGTGGCTGCGACAGCACTGGTTGTATCGTTTTTAGGGGTTTGTTTCCACGGCTCGGTACCAGGAAGTGCCCAAGCCAAGCTGGCATGGCCCACAGATCTCCTTTCAGTTCTTGCTTCACCTGGCG
>CAILLX010000140.1 GCA_903835185.1 uncultured bacterium
CACAGTCACTCTCGTCCCTGACTGTAAATGCCACAGGCGGCTCTATCACTAATACTGCTGCAGTCTCGGTCCCAGTCGTCTCGTTAACAACAATCAGCAGTGGCGACATCGCACTGAGCCACGACCTTACCGGCAGCACCTCCGTAACGCTCAACTCTGCCGGCACAATTGCTGAATCCAATGGAGCCAAGATATCTGGTGGATCTCTTGCTCTGACGTTCGCCTCCGGTTCTCCCCTACTTGCAACCAGCGTCACTTCCTTGACCAGCTCCGCTTCCGGTCTGACGCTGACGATAAACAACGCTGGCGGACTTGCGCTAGGTGCACAGTCTCTCTCGTCTTTGACTGTTAATGCGTCTGTGAGCACCGCAGGTGATATAACAAACACCGTTGATGTTTCAGTAGCAACTCTCTCGTTAAAGACAGTTACTGGTAACAGCAATATTGTTTTAGCTCATGACATTGATGGCAGTACATCGGTCACAGTTAACTCTGCAGGCAATATTTCTGTTGCCGGCATGGTTAGCACACCCTCTTTAGTGGTGGCACTTAATGGCCCATCTACTGCGGTTGCAACATTCAGCAATGTCAATAACAACGTCGCGCAAATCTCTGGTTCCGGGACATCCGGAACCACCATCAACTTGACTGACGGATCAACTTCTCTGGCTCTTGGCTCCTTTGCTACAGGGCAGAACCTTACAGTCTTTGCTGGTAATGTATTCACTACGGTTGACAACACGGGACTCGGCATTGTATCCATCACAGGCAACGCGTCTGGTTCTAATGCCATCAATCTCACAAATGCGGTTGGCGCAAGTGCTATTGCACTGATTGCAATCTCTGGTAATATTGCTGCCTCCGGCGTAATTAGCACGCCATCCCTGGTAGTTACACTAAATGACGCCTCCAGTGCCACTGCAACATTCAGCAACGCAAATAACAACGTTGGGCAGATTTCTGGTTTTGGGACCTCCGGCGCAACAATAAACTTGACCGACAGTGCTAGTACCGTAAATATCAACACATTTACAGCAGGGCTGAACCTCACTGTCAACAGTACTGGTGCAATTGCTACGAACGCAGCTAACTTGGCGACGCTTGGTGCTGTCAACCTTACTGGTTCTGCCGTGACTATAAGTAATGTGCTCTATGCATCATCAGTATCACTCAGTGGTGGCACGGTCGTGCTAAATGCAAACGTCAAAATATTGGGCGCAGTGACTGTAACTAGCACGCAACTTGGAGGTGGGACTGGGATTGCCATTAATGCTGGGCTGAATGCTAGCGGGCAAACAGTGAGCTTGACAGTAAATGGTTACGATGGCAACAATGATGCGTATGTAATAAAGGAAGGAAATAACGGTGCGATCGTAGCAAATAGTTTGCTAGTAACCCTGAAGAATTGTACGCCGAACACACTATCAACAGTGAGTCTGACAGGGCAGAATAATGCAATAGATGCAATAAGCGTCGTTGGTTGCAGCGGATGCATTGCATCAGGTGGATTAACAAACAACCTAATTTTGAACAATGGAACAGCTGCACTGGCAATAGGGAGCATAAGCAATATTAATGAATTCACTGTGCAGAGAGCTGGCGGAATAACGACCACAGCGGATAACAGCGGACTTGGCATCGTGAGTTTAACGGCGACAACAGCAGCTGGAATTGATGCAATAAATATTTCGAATAATTGGAGCGCAAGTTCTGTAAACTTAATGGCACCAACTACAGGAGACATAACAGTTGGAAGTGGAGCTGATTTGAGTGCAAACGCACTTAATGTGACAACCGGTACTGGTAACGCCACCATAACCAACAGCAGTCAAGCCGCAACTGCACTTAACGTCACTACTCAGTCTGGAGTTGTGAATCTCACTACAAAGGGTGCAACCATACTTACTGTGTTGGTTGGTTCTGGCACAGTCGCGGTGAACGCTGGCGGACTTGCAACAATGAGTGGTGTATCGTCGGTGGGCACTGGCACACTTGATGTTAGCGCACCAGATATAGTGATGGCTCCCAACGCCATAGTATCCTCCACTGTGAGTGGTAGCAGCAATGGAGCTACGACAATAAAGTTCACTGCTGATACGATGAGTTTAGCAGCAGGAATCATTAAGGCCGGGAGCAATGGAGTGGTCATGCTTCAGCCACAGACCACAGTAAGAGGCATATCCATTGGGAGTAATAGCGCGGCTGCCGACGTACTTGGCTTGCTACCAACTGATTTAGGTGCAATTACAGCAAAAACATTATATATTGGGACGGCAAGTGATACAGGCAGCATTATAATCAACGGTTCGTTAGATATATCAGCGCAGAGCCACGACCTGGTGCTAACAAATGGTGGAGCTGGAGGGTACACTGGCCCTGCTGCTGGCAACAATGTAAGTTTGGGTGCTAACAGCTGGACCGTTCAAGTGGGAGGAGCTGTTGACAGCGGTAGTGGTACAACTAGTGGTACTGCGGCTACAATTTCGTACAATGGTTCAACCGTGACCATCAATGGTGCTCAATCAGCTACGAGCATAGGCATGGCAGCCACTGTTTCGGATGTTCTCCTGAATGCCGCATTGACATCAAGTGTGGTCGATGATCCAACCAACTCAATCACGATTATTGCTCATGGCTCCGTTGGTGGCAGTGGATTACTTACAGGCAGTAATATTTTGATTACAGCAAGCACGGGCAGTATAGGAGCAGCCGGGCAACGCATTAGCACACGAACCCCAAGTCAATTCAGTGACCTTAATTCAAGCACTATTACTCTTAATGCAAATGGTGATGCGTATGTTAATCACACTGGTGTTGTTCAACTTGGTGATGCAAGCCACAGCAGCACGGTAGGTGGGGCATATGATTTGGTGGGAAGCAACAACATATATGTAAATGGAGGGACTGTTGCAGCCGGGTCAATTGATTTGGTTGCCAATGGAGCATCGATAATCATAGGCAACGGTACAGCCGGAGCAACATTGATTGCAAATGCTGGTCCAATTAGTTTGATTGCGAACAATGGAATTCAAGCAGGCACAATCAGCATAAACAGTGGTAGCAGTGTTAGCAGTAAAGCTATAGTCCAAGCTACAGGCAACGTTGTTATAGCCGGTGAGAGCGGAGTAAACATTGGAACACTAGGCAACGGGAGAGTCATTATTCAGGCAGGTTCCTTTGATCCCTCGTATACGCCGGATGGCAACCCTATTCCTGCAGGGGCGGTAGTTGCCAATGGCTCTGTGGTTATTGCAAGTTATTATGCTGGCAACACCGGTAGCAAGTATACAGACTTGCAGTTTGGCACAGGGGACTTGAATTTTGGGCGCAACGTAGCTATTACAGCTATCGGCGGGGCGACCGTAAATGGCATCGATGGTAGTCAGACGCCAGGTAATGTGATTATCGGAAGCGGGCGTAACCTTACGGTCACAGACAATTCAGTTAACCCAGCGAGTATCTATGCTTATGGTGGTGATGTATTGATCGGATCTGCGAATAATATTGATTTAGGGCATGCAAATGTGCTCGGGTTTGCAAAACTTGGTGACAGTTCAAGTTCAACAACAGCTGGGGCAGTCATCGGTGGGAATGTCGCAATTATTTCAAATAGTCCGGGAGCAGATGTAGGACAAGCGCTAGCAAAGATGTACCAAAATGGTGCTACTTACAATGAAGTGCTTGTGCCATCATCTGCCCCAACGGAAAGTACTGTCGATAGTTATGCACAGTTAATTGGTGTTGTGTATAGCAGTCCTAATTTGAATGGGGTGCTGGGCGATCCAAGCTCATCAAATGGCAAATTGTCCATGCTCGGTCCTGATAACTACAGTGAATTAAGTGGCAAGATATTCGGGCTTGTTTACATCAGTTCAGGATCGTCAGAGTCAGCTCCAAGTTCCTTGCATCTAAGTAATGTTAGCTTCGGTGCACAACAAGGGCAACACCCAAGTCTATTGCCACCGGCTCCAGTCCAAACTGGCGGGACAGGTACATCCAGTGGAGTGGTCACTAGCGAGCTGCCCGCTGCCGTAGTTACTCCACCTGTGATTACTGTGCCTGGAGTGACCTACGGTGACAGCAGTGTCAACACAAATTTGGTAAGCACAAATAATTCGTCTGCTCTAACGGCTTTGCTAAATGCTGTTGACAATAGTGACCCGTTAGCTGGGCAAGTCGAAAAATTGAGCGTACATGGCGAAGTGTCCTTAAGTGCTAAGACGCAGCGTCCCGTACCGAATGAGTCGAGCGAGGAGAAGAGTTGCGGAACGCTATCGCCGGAGTCTATCCCTGCTTTGGAACAGCAAGGTGCCAAGCAGAGCGTTGAGAAGGATAGTACCGTGCTTGGGAAGTCAATTGATATGGACTCTTTGAATCGTAGTCTTGTTGTCTTTACACAGTGCAATCAAATGTTCTCTGGCTTTACTTGCAGCGATGACCAAGACAATGACGAGCTGATAATTACTGCCAGCCCGGGAACAATAATCAGCAATGACAAAGGCATTATTAAGCTGCATTCAGGTCGGGTACTGATTGACACAGGATCAAAGGGCTTTACCCTCTACACTGCTTCTGCTGACATCACACTTGAAGCCCAGGCAACAGCAATTATCGATGCACAGCCTGGACAACCAGTGCGTGTCATGTCACTTGCTGGTGGAGGTGTCCATCCTGTAGCCATACACACAAGGCAATCTGGCACATTTGGGCTCAAGCCCGGTGAAGAGCTGGTTGTCAGCGATAAGAATATCGATAAGGATGACCTGCTTACAACTGATGGAATAGAAAGGGCAGTCATAGCTGTAGGAGTTGAGCGACTCCCGCGCAGAGTGCAGAGAACCACGTTTGCAGTCAGTTCTTGTTTGAGCGGTCGTTTAGCTATCGCGGGTGTTCCAATTAGCCTTGGTGGAGTTGAAAGACGTGTACAGAAACATATGTCCGGTGTTGTTTCGCAGAGCCACCAACAGCTTGACCATTCAAACACAGTGACATCTTTGAAGATGCTGGCAGCCAAGTCGATGCCTGCATGTGTACATGTGGTGCCAGCGGCTCGCGTGCTGGCAGCCTCTGGCACCGACTTTAGCCTTGTGAAGCAAAATGAAATAAGACTGACACGTGGCAAGATTTTTGTGAATGCATCAGGGAACACTCTCATAGAGAACGCTTTAGGTCAAGTTTATGGTCTTAAGGGTGCTTGCTTTGCAGTAGAAGCTCAAGCAGGCATCTTGCGTGTGCAGGCGCTGACAGGTCCAGGACTCGTGTCAGCTGTGGTTGGCAGTCGGAAAGTTGCCCTTGCTCCTGGTTGCGAAATGGTTGTCAGCAACAGTAAGACTACGGACGTTTTGCCTTCTGACGGTGTCGGCCGTCGCGGACTTCGGGAATGTGCTGTTAATGGACAGCTCGATCTGGTCATGACTGATTTCTCCATAATTTCTCTAATTAAGAGCGCACCGTACCTGCAAGCCTTAAGGCAGCCTGGTTGTTCTTATGACCGTGCCCTGCAACGAAAGCTCATGAAATGTGCTGCCGTTGTTCACCAGGTCACAGCTCACAAAGGACCATACAGCGCGTTCGTAGCAAATGATCGCTGATTATATGTAGCGAATTGCAATCGTTGGATGGTGTCCGTCCGACGAGTGGTGATATGCAAATATTGAAGTCCCCCCTTTTGCACGGACAGTAAGTTAAAACGAGTCGTTACTATCTCCAGGGTTGTAACGTTCATGTGTCTTTTACAACCCCGTGATAAAGTGTGTTCCTTGTTCAGGAGAGTGGTGGTGACCGGACTAAGTTTTGTTGCACTTGACTTTGAAACTGCTAACGAGAAGAGAGACAGTGTTTGTGCAGCTGGGATTGCTCTTGTCGAGGATGGTGAGCTAAAGGAAAGGAAGGCGTGGCTAGTCAGACCCCCCAGCCTTTACTTTAATCCCTTTAACGTGGCAATCCACGGCATAACTGCTCGGCAGGTACAGGACAAACCTGAATTTGATGTTTTCTGGAGATCAGTTTTATCTCACTATCTCGAGGGTAGGATAGTTCTGGCTCATAACGCCAGTTTTGACTTCAGTGTGTTGCGTTGTGCTTTCACCCGTTATGGAATTTCCTTCCCGAACATTATCTATTCATGCACGCGCCTGATTGCTAGCAAGATATGGACAGGGCAGAGTTCTTATGCCCTGGATAGTATGGCTCAGCGGCTCGGAATAACCTTCAAGCACCATGATGCAGAAGAAGATGCATTTGTGTGTGCGGAGATAGCAAGAGCTGCCTGTGCGGAAAGTGGCTCGTCCGATCTGCACGGACTTGCTGAGAAACTTCAAATCATGCATGGCAGCCTGTACCCTGGAGGCTACCGACCACCGAAGGCAATGCGCGTATGCACCAGACCGCAGGTCAAACAGGCTGACCGGACGGCTAACGCTGAGAATTGTCAGCGGCATGCTAAGCCGCAGCGAGGAAGCTGTAGGTAGCAGGTTTCACGCCGCTTCCACTCACCGCGCAGCGAGAGTGCGAAGATCTCAAAATAGGAGGTCCATATTATCATGGTGCTCTATCACCGGCTCCCCTGTGCGAATCCAGACTTTTTCGCAATGGCTCGGAAATGATGTTCTGCCTGGTCAAGATTATCCCGCGCCTGTTAATCTCGGCTTGATCATCAGTAATGTTGTCAAAGGATTTTGCAGATCCTGGGAAAATACGATAGGTAACAGCACCAGGCTGGGCCATAGTTGGCTGCTTCCAGGTCGTGGTGTGCAGCTCACTCTGCCAGTCCCATTCATCGTTTGGGTGCTTGTATTTTAACGTGCCGTCTCGGTTCTTGGCCTTCGACAGCGTTCCAAGCTCATAGTTCAAGCGGCGAGAACCTTCTCCAAGTTTAGAGCTGGGACCGATGTCGCCCAAGATGGCATAGCTGATCTTACCGTTGTATTCAACCTCAACTATGTCGCCAAGTTTGACTCCAAGTGTTTTCAGATACTCGCTCTTGGCAGTGTCCAACTTCTGCTCACCGGTCTCCTTATCGAACACCGTCTTGCCATTCTTATCCAGACGAGTAATGCTATCACCGGGAAGAACGATGAAGTTAGTCAAGTTGCTATCAAGAGGCACGTCGCTGTCGCTCTCATTGTCATGTATTTTCAAGCTTGTTGTGTTCTCTTTGTTTTCTTCGCCAGGCAACTTCAGAGATCTACCATCATCATCAAGTTGCATTCGTGATCTGAAGGAGAGCTTGCTGGAAATCATCACGCGTAAAAGTTGCCCAAGCATGTGGACTATCATCCGCTGGTTTAATACCAAAAACCGGCATCATGAGTGTGCCTGTGGCAGTGAGCTTATCGTTGGCATCAAAGCAGTTCTCGCCTGACAAAAGTGATGGCACATCAGCCTGCACCTTTTGCATAAGTTGCCTGATTTGTGTGAAAGCTTCCTGGCGCCAGTTGAGGGTAAGTTTGGGATGAGGGCATTCCAACAAAGTTGCAAGATGCTGCATGTAAGGAATTCGCTTGTCACCGTATGCAGGGTCATGATGTCCGGTGAGAGTCAATCGATGCCTGGTGGGGTCAAAGATGACTTTATCGAGCGTGTTGAAGTCGATAGCCTGTTCCTGCTGATAAATGCCGCTGGGAGAACTGTTTGCAGGCTGACTTTGAGCAATAGCACCAGAACAAAATCTGACGAAACAGATACAGAGGCAAATGAAGGACGACACCAGAATTGAGCGTCCAATAGTCACGTTAAGTCGTTTTTTATGGCTCAGCAATAGTGGTGCCTATTTGCGACCAAAATCGGGCGATACCATAAACCATCAAAGTGGGACCTATGTCCAGGATTATACATGCCTATATTAGTTCCTAATATACAGTTCATCATAATAGCAGTATATAATCATCTTGGTTGCTAGGAAGGACAGCCCGCAGTAGTGTCTGCTGGTACTTCTGTGGAGGCTGCCCAGAATAAATAACGGCGGCGAGGGGGCTCTTGAAATCTAAAGCAACGACTTTCCTTGCGTGCATTGCGTCAATGCTTTTGCAGGGCGGTGCGCAAAGCGCCGGACCATCGGCTGCCGTGCTTTATGACCTGCAGTTGCAGCACGCCTCGACACACGACAATGTCGGAGCACGATATTGGATTGAGTTGAATCGCTTTGGCAAGAAGCGGGTTGTCACTATGACCTTTCCCCCAAATAGGAGACAGTGATCGTAGAAAGTTGCTCCCCGTGAGAAAATTCACTAGGAGGGACTATGACTAATAAATCCAAATCTGCAAAACCAACATACACAAAGGAATTCAGGGA
>CAILLX010000141.1 GCA_903835185.1 uncultured bacterium
CAACTTCTGTGACAACAGGCAATATTGACATGTCGGGTATTGGTGGTGGTAGTTGTGGTGGTTGCTGGGGCTCGGCTGGTCAGGATGCAGGCTCAATCACCATCCAGGCAGGAGCAGGCATTAGCAGCGGATATTTGAGAGCCTACGGCGGCGGTGGCGGTGCTAGCTGGTGGTGCGGTGGTTGTAATGGCGGGGCTGGAGGCAGAGGAGGTAACATCAGCCTGACAGCAACAGATGGTGACATTATTGCTTATGGTGACATCAATGCGTCGGGTGGCGGCGGTGGCGGCGGATTCAATATTGGTGGTGCAGGAGGTGCTGCAGGAAGTGTGATGCTTACAGCAGACGCCGGAGCAGTAACAGTGAATGGTCCCGTTCTGGCTGCAGGCGGTGGAGGAGGCGGTGGAAATTGGAATGGAGGCTATTGCTGCCCAAGTGTCGGCATGGGCGGAGGCAGCTTTGGAGGCGGCGGCGGTGCAATGAGAGCTTATGGTGGTGGCGGCATTTATGGTGGCGGCAGCTCTATAAGTTGTTGCTGGAGTTGCTGTTCTGGTAGCGGAGGCGGTGGCTTCTGGGGCGGCGGGTACGGTACGGATGGTGGCCCATCTGGCTCTGCAGGACAGGGCGGAAACGGAGCGCCATTCGGTGTCGGTGGAGCAAACAACAGTAACCTTGACGGCAACGTTGGGCAGGCGGGATACGGCACCGGCGGTGCTGCTGGAGCTGGTGGTGACATTTCAATTCTAGGCTCAACAATATCGATAACAGGTACCGTTGGACTTACTTATACGAGTGCGCCTTCCTATTATGCTTCTTACAGTGCCTATGGCAATACCATAACGTTGACAACGAATGGAACTAATAGTGCTGGTTCAATTGTCTATGCTGTCAATGCTGACTTTTACCAAAATGACTTAGCGACAAGAAATGTTACAGCAGCAATTAATTGTGGTGCATTCACAATAAGTTCAGGTGCAGGTGAATCAGTTTCGGTTAACAATGGAACTGCAGGAGCGTTAAATGCAATCAATGGTGTTACATATAACTCAAACTTGCTTGGGACAAATGTGAGTTCATTAATAACACATGGTGATGGTTTGGGTTCACTAACCATAAAAGAGAATGGTCTATCGGTTATTTATCATAATGGAGATTCAGTGACACCGGCTGAATGGGCCGCACTCATTCAGACTAGTGCAGGCAAACAGACAATTGTTCTCGATGCAAACGGTAATGCCACTGGAACATCTGCGAGTGGTAATACGTTAACAATTACTGCAGGTAATATTCCGTCTGGAGGATTTAGCAACCTTGTTATTCCTTCTGCGTTAACAGTCACGGCCAGTTCCAATGTTTCATCACTGAGCGTAAGTGGAAACGCCATTATTAGTGGAACGCTCAATTTTATTGGTACGGGTTCAATCACTGCCAATACTGTAAACATAACAGGTTCAATTAATGCTCTGAATGCTGGCTCCACTTTGACTATTCAGAGTCAGAGCGGTAGTAGCAATAGCATTACTTTAGGCGGCAATCTGTCAGCAAGCGGTGGAGTGACGCTTAACTCTGCTGGAGGCATCGAAACTACTGCGCCGCTCACCTCGCCGGTTGTCCAATTCACCAGTGGGAATAGCCAAAACATCGCTCTTGGTGCGAGTATTGTGGCCAGCACCTCAGTCACTCTCCAGGCTTCCGGCAGCATCAATCAGTCAGCTGGCATTATCTCTAGCCCATCGATCACATTGCGTGCCAGCAACGGTTATATAGGTAGCATAAGTGGTGACGCATCATCAACCATAGCTGTTGACTCTGGCGGTGCCTCAACTGTAGCACTTAGCGCCATTGCTGCAACCGGAGTTGCCATTCAGGATTCAAGTGCTACTGATACCCTCAGTATTGTCGCGTCCTGTTCCTCTACTACAGGTACCTTCTACCTCAATTCGGCTGGTAACATTTCTTCTTCTGCCTCTATCACTGCTCCTGTCGTTCAATGGACTAGTGGAAACAATATCGTTCTGGGAGCCAGCATTACAGCCGCGACTTCCATAACTCTCAACTCCACCGGCACGATCTCCGAGTCGGGCGGCGCCAAGATATCTGGCGGCGCACTTGCGCTCACTTTCGCCACTGGTCCAGTAACTCTAGCTACTGCAGTGGTTTCCCTCACTACGACTAGCTCATCCGCTCAAGCGCTGACGATAAACAACGCAGGAGGCATAGCACTTGGGACACAGTCGCTTTCGTCCCTGACGGTAAATGCTACAGGCGGCTCAATTACAAATACCGCCGCTGTGTCGGTACCGACTATCTCTCTAACAACAATCACTAGTGGGGACATCGCGCTGAGCTACACGCTTGCCGGCAGCATGTCTGTCAGTCTTAACTCTGCCGGCACAGTCTCTGAGTCGGGCGGCGCCAAGATATCTGGCGGTGCACTTGCGCTCACTTTCGCCACCGGTCCAGTAACTCTAGCCACTGCAGTTACTTCCCTCACTACGACTAGCTCATCCGTTCAAGCGCTGACGATAAACAACGCAGGAGGCATAGCACTTGGGACACAGTCGCTTTCGTCCCTGACGGTAAATGCTACAGGCGGCTCAATTACAAATACCGCCGCTGTGTCGGTACCGACTATCTC
>CAILLX010000142.1 GCA_903835185.1 uncultured bacterium
AGAAAAAACATACCGCTAACAGCCAGCAAGTTGCCACAATCTGCTCTGACCTGGGCAGACTGTACGAGAAACAGGGCGATTACACAAAAGCCGAACAGTTTTACACTAGAGCTCTGTGTATAAGAAGCGGCAAAGCCACATTGGCACAGGCGAAGAGTGAACCCGCCACAACAAAAGAACTCAAAGCACACCTGGCGGCAATCCATGCACTAAGTGCAAAAGCCCACAACGCCAAACCCACGCCGCCGGAGAGTAAATCATCGAGAATACAACGTCAGACTAAATCAGTTAAAGAGCAGCCAAAAGCCTCTAGCACAACCACTACAAAGAAGGCTGATTCTACTGAAAAAAAGAAACGCGGACTCTGGGGAGGCATTAAAAAAGCCTTTGGATTCTTGCACCACGACAAGGAGCCTAAGAAAGAGCAGGAGAAGAAGACGCCGATCAAGTGAGACAACTCATCTTTTGAGTGCACCATTCCCTTCTATTCACAAGACTGGAAGCTTGCGTATAAACCATTTACCCACCTGGGCTGTTTGTTATAATGTTGTGAACAGGCACGCTAGTTCCTGAAGAGGTGTTAGTGTCAGAAACAAGAGAGCAGTTAAAGAACCTCGAAAGTACGGCTCAACAGTTAAGACTGACTGAGCCGGGTTCGGACAACAATTCTGAATTGCGTGCTCATCTGCAAAAGAAGGTTCATGACTTAGTGCGTCAGCACCTCGACAAGCCTGAGTTCTGGAAACACATCCAGCAAAAGCTGCACAGTGACCATCTCAATCCAGGCTTGAGCACATTCCCTGATATCAATATTGAAACTAACGCAAAAGGTCAGCTGCTGGGCATTGAGGTCAGGAGTGCAAGCGCGGGAAATCTCTGGGCCATAGACATAGTCGGCAAGCAGCAAGAATACAAGGCAAAACAACATATTTTCAATAAGTTTCAGGAACTAGACAGGCAGAGTAGACAAGAATATGCTGCCACAAACCATCTGCTGCAGCCGTCCCAGGAAGTTTCATCTGTGTCAGGCGCCGTAGCTCGCTTCGTCTCTGGCGGACATAGTGTCTATAGTGATTCGCACTGGGCTTTCAAACACGGTGGGCAGGCTGCCATTATGAATTACCTGTTTTGGACTGAAGGACACCAGCGCAATCCATTGGAAACTCATCCCTTGCGATCCGGACACGAGCTCGACTTTTATCAAAAAATTGTCAACTACGCACGCGACCACGACATCACAAACCCAAGCAAAAAGATAACACCAGCAATGCTCATGACCTGGTCGCTAAAGTCCAATCAGGACCAGAGTGGCAGGGTATGCATTCAAGACGCTTTGCTAACCGTACACAACGTGCTCAGAGCACTGGCGAGGGTTAGAGAAGCCAACGCAAATAATTTGCCAGAGAGCGATGCAATCAGGGCAATTATAATTGACAACAAAGGTGACGGGCGCCACGGGCCGGCACAAAGCGGACTTTGCGGGATACTGGGCAAGAAATACAAGATTGACCTCCAGGAAGGCAGCCTCTTTGATAGAAGCAACCCGGCATCGCCCTTTAGAGCTACATCGGATACAAATTACGCCAGCGCAGGCGCCAGCTATCATTTCTGGGTGGGAGCATTTGCAGCATCCACATGCAGTGACACGACAGCAACAGAAGCGGTCTGGAGCGAAGCTATAGTAATCAAGAAAAATAACAGGCTTTCTCGGGAGGAACGTCCCTGGGGTGACGCCGGAGTGGCAACATATACCGCAATGCAAAAATTAGGTATTTAGCTAAGAACAAGGCGCTTTGTACGCAACGCTGTCCCTGTCCCTCACTTGGCAGTCGCCTTAAAAATATAGCCCCTGCCATAATTTGAACGAATTATATTCGGAGTGAGACCGGCATGAACCAGCTTCGTTCTGAGTCTTGAAACATGGACTTTGATCATCTCGGCATCAACGGCATATTGATCCCACACATCTAACATGATCTGCTTATGACTCACAGTGGTACCGATGTTACCAGTAAGGCATAGCAGAAGACGCCATTCGCTTGGTGTCACATCCACTTCAGTATCTGCAACAAAGAACCGTTGTCGTCTCAGATCTATGCGAAGAACCAACTTGTGTACATGAATGCGAATCTCTAGTGCGCTGTCCTTATTCAGAATACTGTTGATGCGTGCTATTAATTCGGCATGTGTATGAGACTTCTGCACATAATCCTTAGCTCCTACGTCAAATGCATGCACAATATCCTGAGTTGAGCACACGCATGCAGTCAAAATAACAATGGGGATGTCATAGTCTCTAGAAATTGTCCGGCACAGATCCAAACCATCAACATCCGGCAGCATTTTGTCTAACACAATAATATCTGGAGGCTCGGCTGCCAGAGCCAGAAGAGCCTCATGCCCATTTGGCACTATGGTGGTAGTGTGATTTGCCCTACCTAACGAAAATGACAGCAATTCTGCCTGGTCTGGCTCATCTTCGACAATGAGTACATTTGCCATATTGCTATTTCCCCGTATCCAGCGAGAACCAGAAAGTGGAACCATCACCTGGAGTTGAGCGAAATCCAATCTTGCCTTTTAGCGATTCTATCATCAGTCGTGTTAGCGATAATCCCAGCCCAAGTCCACCGGGGCGTTTCATACGTCCTGACTGTCCGCGGTAAAACACCCGGAAGAGAGGTTCTTGCTCCTCATATGGGATGCCCTCTCCATGATCCACAACTTCAAACACTACAGAACTACCGCGACTAGCCGTGTGAACAATTAAGGTAACAGCAGGGCATTTGCTGGCGGATGCAGAATGTCCGTACTGAAAAGCGTTAGCTAGCAAATTTGCAAGAGCCTGCTCAACTAGCAGCGAATCGCCGCAAACCTGCAAACGTTCTGGAACATCCTTTGCAATGGACACCTCAACAGCACTGAGAGGTTCTTTACCAGGGGTCTCCAGAGACTGAATAGTACTGTGAACCATTTCACGAACATTTATAACATCGCCTTTGCCTCCGGCACTACTCGCATCAGTTTGAGGTTGTCCCAGGCGAACAAAAAGAAGAAGCTTCTCAACAAGGTTGATAAGTCTGTCTGTGTTGCGATCTACTAATGAGAGCAATTTGCCTTTTTCTTGCGAGGTCACCGACTGATCTGAAATCACAGCTGTCATGGCCTCGCGAATTATATATAAAGGAGTCCTGAGCTCATGACTGATTAGCCCAGCAAATTGCAACTCCGCCCCATCCTCACTGACAGTGGGACCTTCCAGTTTCTTTTGGGATACCATATCAGCTCCCGAAATTCACCTAGCCACGAATTCCCTGCTTCCCTGATTCCTTGATTCCAGTGATATGAAGACTCGCAAGTCTCAAGATCTACAGATCCCCAGACTCACAGATCTACTAATACCATCTATAAAGCTGTAGAACTCTTCCAGCAAGCAGCATCATACACACCGGAGTTCCCGTTATACCAGCGTCTTCAACTACTGCCAAACAAAGTGTCTTGCGTGACCGGCGCGAACAAACAGCCTACCGTCGACCACCTGACACCACTCAGTTACCATCCACCAGCCACCGCATGCGTATATTATAGCCACTTGCAGAAATTAATCACATCCTCAGAAAGAGTGAGAGGTGGCGTGAATCAGCCGAATGCCTTGTCAGTAGGCATCCTCGCGCATATATTAAATAGTTACAACTGTGCCACAAAGGATTGCCGAACTATATATTGCGCGCAACGAAGTTCACCAAACCCGATGATAAGATGCAGGAGTGTTTGGAACCCCAGGTTTGAGTCAGGCAAGTCTTAGATACCTAAGAACTGCTCAAAGCACAGTAATTGAACTCTGATCACTCTGTGCCCGGGCGGCTTACTTATCCAGGATCTGCTGAGACAAAACAACCGAATATGGTTGAAGGTTTCAGATTGGCAGGCTGATTTATTTCGGCTCGGTAGTCTGTATCTCCAGCTGGCTTCGGCTCATGAACGTGTGCGTGTGCACTCGTTCAGCACCTGGGCAACGTTTATGGAGAAAAATCATGGTTGAGAAAACAAATTCCTCCTCTAGCCTGGCAGAAGTTATTGACAGGATATTGGATAAAGGCATCGTGGTAGACGCATGGGCTCGCATCTCATTAGTAGGGATCGAACTGCTAGCTATTGAAGCCAGAGTAGTCATCGCCTCGGTAGAAACATACCTGAGATATGCCGAAGCAGTAGGACTCACCGCCACTGCAGCAGCTCCAGCCACGTAAAGCTACCTTTGAGCTTGTGAAAGCTTGATGATAGCAGTTGCTGAATAATCTGACTCAGTCCAACCAGGCTAACTAGCTTAGCCCCCCAGGGAGTTGGTGCCCTGGTTGGACTGTGGTCAGGTAATAACGTCGAAAGACAAGCACTACACAGAGGAACATCTGATGACTTTTAAAACAGAAATGATTGACTTTATTGATGAGCTGGCTAAAGACGCCGGCAACAGAAAACGCTTTGTTGTTGATCTACACAGCAACGTTGGCAACATGCTGAAAGGCTTTGAGAACGACTTGAAAGAAATTGCCACAAAGCATGTAGAAGATGGGAAAAACCTGCATAGATTTCTAGCAACTGTTGAAAAAGATCGTTTAGAAGAAGCGATGCAATTTCAAAACACACTTGTTGATGAAGCAAATATGCGCATAAAGGAAGCAGACGAGCGCGTAGAATCAGTCAAAACAAAACTTGGCGAATTTACCAAAGATCTGGCCGCCGTTGCCAAAGAGCTCCTGAGCAACGCAATTGAACTGCGCAGCAATCTTTGTGCCGGTGAGGCAGTACGTCTGACCACTGCTCACAATTTTTGCAACACTCTATCAAAAGAAAACAAAGGCAGAGTTAAAGAAGCACACACACGCAGTTGCAACACAAAATCATTGCTTCGTGGCTTCACTACCTCATTGATGGCTCAACGCAAGCAAATGGACAACACCTTTGCTGAAGCACGCCAAGAACGTGACCAACAGAAACAAGACAGAGAAGAAATCAGGTCAGCCTGGAACGCTATGTCAGAAACGGCCAAAACAGAAGCTCCAGATCAAGCCGAAGAGCCGGTCAAGAAAACTCAGCAGCCAAAACAAGCCGTACAAACTAAAGAGCCGGAAGTCTTAGCTAACAATGATTACACGCCAGACTCAAATAGCTCGGAGCCGGTAGAAGAGGGACTCAATACAAAGATACTGGCAATTATTGCTGCATTTGGCATAGAAGGATGTCGCTTCTCTGACATATACAGATCCTCGGCAAATGTTACCAAAGGACAGTTACGCGACATACTAGTCACGCTAATGGACGGTAAGGAAATTCGTCGCGATGAAGACAATCGCTATTTTATAGTATAGGAGAGGGCTCGTGAGTAAAAGTGATCAAATATCGACAGTAATAAACTTGCGTCCGCGCCCTGATTTCGTTAATACGAAGTTTGTGGACAACCTCACCGACCGTGCACTGGCATACATTCGTGCCGGGTACGCTGTCCACTTGCGAGGACCAGCCGGAACCGGCAAAACCACAATGGCATTGCACATTGCCTCACTAATCGGACGCCCTGTAGTGCTTCTGTTTGGCGACGATGAGTTCGGTTCATCAGATCTCGTAGGAAGCCAGTCCGGTTATTCCTATAAAAGGATTATAGATAACTATATTCATTCAGTACGTCGCACTGAAGAAGATATGCAACAGCAATGGATCGACAACCGACTCACAGTCGCCTGTGAAGAAGGCTTCACTCTTGTATATGATGAGTTCACACGCTCTCGACCAGAGGCTAACAATGTTCTTCTTTCAATCCTGGAAGAGAAATTGATGGCTATGCCGGCAGCTCGCAAGGGCAGCGGCTACATTCGGGTGCATCCAAAGTTCTCAGCAATCTTTACAAGCAACCCCGAGGAGTATGCCGGCGTACACAAAACACAAGACGCCCTGCTTGATCGCATGATTGCAATTGAGGTAGAGCGACTTGATGCAGATACTGAAATCTCTATTACGGAAGCCAGGGCAGGCATAACTCTGGAGGAAGCAACCAGGATTGTGAATGTTGTCAGAGACTTTCGTGAGCTGTCGAGAGCAACAATCACACCCACAGTCCGTAGTTGCTGCATGATTGGCAAGGTTGTAGCAGTGCAAGCTGCCCAGGTGTGGGCAGCAGATGAAAGCTTCAGACAAACATGTCGTGATGTGCTCTTAGCCCGGCTGGGGCATGGACGAATAGATGCAATAGAACTGTCGAGAGCCGGAACACTGCTTGACGATCTAATCAATCAATACTGCGCCACACCGATTGCTCCAATGGGTCAGTGCGACCACGTCTGCGAAACAATACAATCAGTAAATTGAGCAAGGAGCATCCCAATGAAAAGACGTCGTGCTGAACCAAGAGCAAAGACATTACGTTCGCTGCTCAAGCCATCGGCAGCAACATTAGAAGCCGACGTAGGAATGCTCATGCATAGACGAGAACGGTTACAGACAGAGCTATTGAATATAAAGCAGCGCTCGTGCGAAGTCGTTAACACTATTGAGCGCCTGTCCTCTGAAATTGCATTGCTGCGCTCACAAGCACTGGTAATGGAAAAAGACGCTTTGCACACATATCGCAGTCGCGCATCAGAGTCTGGCAACTCTTCCGAGACTACCAAGCCTGGGGCGGCAGTTGAAGAACAACGAGATTCCGCTAAATATACGACATTGACTTTAGATTATTAGGCAACGAGGTACGCGCTGATGTCAGAGGATGAAAAAAACACCAAGCCTGGGATCGGAGGACTTCTTGAAGGGCTCAACAATTTTGTTGAGATTGTTATGAAGTTGAACGAAACTGGCGAGATCCTTCGAGAAGGAGAATTTAAAGGCGGCAAGGACAATCAGGTTTCTGGAGTCTATGGCTTACGTATAAAAGCTGCAGGCTCCGGCAACAACTCTTCTCCTGGTTCCAGCTCACACAAAGGGCCATCAGTTGAGCATTTCGGCAATATAAAAAAGAGTGCAGCCGGTCCGCTGGTGGCTGAAGAACGGGAGCCGCTGGTGGATGTCTTTGATGAACAAGACACTGTGACAATCATAGCTGAAATACCAGGTGCTACAGAAGAAACAATAACTATCTCAATAGATGGACCTGTTGCCTATTTGAAAGCACAAGCACGAGATCGCAAATACTATAAGGAAATTGCGCTACCTGCAGCAGTTGAGAACATGCCCAAAGAAAAATCCTACGCAAACGGAATTTTTTCCAGCGTTTTCTCCAAACAAAAATCGTAGACCGATGCAGTGTGGCTTTCGGAGTACTTAACTTGCCCATATCTACAACAACCATTATTTTGTCCAAACTTGAGTCACTCAAAGAGAATCTTTCGAAGACGATTATTGATGTGGAAAGAAAGCTTCAGAAACCACAAATCTCACACGCCACACGAACTGCCCTCGAATCTCAGCTCAAAGATCTCAGAAGAAGCATTTACGAAATCAATCTATTAGGGTCCCGTCTGAACAGACTATAAATACAGCACCATTGTGGGAAACATGCCAAACAGCAAGAAAAACTCTTCTAAAGTTATCGATTCACCAAAAGATTCTACCCAAAAGCCGCCACAGATGAAGCTTCGTGTACGGCGGGCAGTTCCAAGAGATGTCGGCCGTGGTATCGTGAGAATCGATCCGGAGAATATGGAATTCATTGGCTGTAAGATTGGCGATATTGTTGGCATTTGCGGTCAAAAGGAATCTGTTGCAAGAGTCTTACCTACAGCCATAGAAGATCGCGGCAAAAACATTGCTCTTCTTGATGGATTGTTGCGAGAAAATGCTGACATAGGGCTTGAAGATTACATTAGTATTTACAAAGTCTCTATCCAACCGGCAACCTCCATCGTCCTCAGTGCCCTGACTCCCAGCCGTGGTGGCTATGATGTGCAGTACCTTGGACAGTTTCTCGAAGGAGTGGCCCTTGTCGAGGGGGATCGCTTAAGAGCAGACTTTATTGGTGCTACTGGACGAGATTTCCGTGTCGTAAGTACTAATCCTAAGGGTCCTGTAAGTTTGCAGGCAGTGACAAAAATATCTCTACAAGAAGGTGCAACTTCGGCCGTAGCAACGCCAAGAATACGGGTGAGTTATGAAGATATTGGTGGACTGTCCAAGCCGATTTCACGTATAAGAGAAATGATCGAGCTACCGCTCAAGTATCCACAGATATTTGAGCGACTTGGCGTAGAGCCGCCAAAAGGGGTATTGCTATACGGTGCCCCTGGTTGCGGAAAGACTCTAGTAGCACGAGCAGTGGCATCCGAGACTCACGCCAACTTTGTCATCATTAATGGACCAGAGATAATTCATAAGTTTTACGGAGAAAGTGAAGCTCGGCTACGTAGCATTTTTGAGGATGCAGCCAGAAAAGCCCCAACCATTATCTTCATTGACGAGATTGACGCTATTGCACCTAAGCGGGCTGAGGTCCTGGGCGAAGTAGAAAAACGTGTAGTGGCACAACTACTCTCCCTTATGGATGGTTTGCAAACACGGGGACAGGTCATTGTCATCGGTGCGACAAACATCCCTGATTCGCTGGATCCAGCATTAAGACGTCCTGGTCGCTTTGACAGAGAACTGATGTTCCCTGCCCCGGACAAAGATGGGCGGCTTGAAATTCTCCAAATTCACACCAGGGCAATGCCACTGGCTTCAGATGTGGATCTTCAGCAGCTATCTACTCAGACAACTGGATTTGTTGGAGCAGATTTAGCGTCAGTTTGCAGAGAAGCAGCTATGAATGCCGTGCGCGAACTGATTCCACATATCAGTTGGGATACAAACGAGCTCCCCTATGACTTATTAATGGCTCTTGAAGTGCGTATGCAACACTTTACAGCAGCACTTCGTGAAATTGAGCCTTCTGCCATTCGTGACATAATTATTGAAGTACCAGATGTTGGCTGGGACGATGTCGGTGGTCTGGAGTCCATCAAGCAAACACTAATAGAATCTGTTAATTGGCCGCTTCAGCATGCAGCTTTATTTGCCGAGGCCAAGGTAAAACCACCGCGAGGCATCTTGCTGTCAGGGAAGCCTGGAACAGGGAAAACACTTTTAGCCAAAGCCTTGGCCAAAGAGTCGGAGGCCAACTTTCTATCGATAAAAGGACCACAACTGTTCTCCAAGTGGGTCGGCGAATCAGAGAAAGGCATACGAGAGCTTTTCCGCAAGGCTCGCCAGGTTGCACCAGCAATCATTTTCCTTGACGAAATGGACTCCATTGCTTCCCGCCGTGGGGGAGCCGGTGGTGACTCTGGCGTAGCAGAGAGGGTTATTAGTCAACTTCTGACAGAAATTGACGGCATTCAGGAACTTGATGGAGTAATTGTACTTGGTGCTACAAACCGTCCCGATCTTATTGATTCAGCTCTGTTACGCCCTGGTCGTTTCGACTTCCATTTAGAGCTTCCCATGCCTGATGAAGCAGCACGCTTGAAAATTCTTGAAATCCACACACACGGGCGTCCTCTGTCGCCTGATGTAAATCTTCCAGACCTGGCCAGAGAACTGAAGGACTGCTCTGGCGCTGAGATTCAGTCGATGGTTAACAAGGCGGCTGTGTTAGCAATCAGAGCATACCTCAAGACTGAAGGCAAAAAGAATGCACTGACAATTACAGCAACACATTTTCTAGAAGCAATGGACAAAGCACCACACAAGAATGAGCAAGCATCACCATGAACAGCACAATGGACAAGGAGAATAAAGGGGTTGGCACAACTACTGGACTGTACCTGTATTGTATTGTCAACAATGCAGAAGTCCCTGGCAGACTGTGGGACATCCCCGGCATTGACGGGAAGGAACTGATAATTGTCACTCATCGAGACCTGAGTGCGGTGGTGAGCTCTTCGCTAGTAGAAAGACAAAAGGCCAGCAGGGAAAATCTTACGCGGCACACTCTTGTTCTGGAAAAGGTCATGGAGCATCAACAGCTCTTGCCAGTCCGTTTTGGCATTATCGGCAAGAGCACTGATGACATCATAGAGAATGTACTGAAGACACATTACTGGGATTTCCTGCAGCTTCTTGAACAGCTAAAGGACAAGAAAGAGCTTGGATTAAAGGTATTCTGGAACCAGGACGCCACAATGTCAGAGATTGCCACAACAGACCCGCAAATTCGCGACCTGCGTGACAAGCTGTCCGGGCACACAGAGGACTCTACCTATTATGAACGCATCAATTTAGGACACCTTGTAGAATCCGCTCTCATAACAAAGCGTGAAGGGCTGAAAAATGAGATTCTCGGCGCGCTTCTACCGTTATCCACAGATCATCGAGAGAACAAGCTCTTGACCGAAACAATGGTGTTGAATGCTGCCTTTCTCGTGCCGGTCGAAAACGAAACCAGCTTTGATGCGGCCTTGAACGAGTTCGAGCAGAGATACAAGGATGAATTGACAATCCGCTATGTTGCCGTAGCTCCACCGTACAACTTTGTCAACATTGCCATTCATTTCTAAGGCGGGAATTGCTCATGAACCCACTGCTCTATGTACTAACACTTCCTTTCACTGGACCTATTAAAGGACTGTTCGCACTGTCTAAGAGTATTCAGCAGCAGGCAGACCAGGAGCTGTCAGTCAAGGATGCAAGTCCGGAAACTCAACTCCTGGAACTTGAAATGCTTTATGAGCTAGGTCAGATTTCGAAGGACGAGTACGCGCAACTTGAGCAGAAGCTACTGGACAGGATTGACAGTGAAATGGCCGCGAAAGAAGAGATGGCTGCAAAAGAAGAGATGATCTAGAAGGTATCACCACATGGAGTTTTCAAAATGACCTCAGCACTGCAGACTCACAGCACAAGCATTGACGACCTGTTAGGGTCCTGTAAATTAGCCTTGTTTGGTGGTAAAGGCGGTGTTGGGAAAACAACTTTGGCCTCGGCACTAGCAGTCAAGCAAGCAGTTCAGTACAACCAGAAGAATGTGTTGCTTGTTTCATCCGACCCGGCTCACTCGTTAAAAAGTCTGTTTGGACACAATGCTGACGGTGCGCTGATCCAAGAGCGTTCAGGCATTCCTTTTATATGTCCTTTTCCGCAGCTACCCAACTTCTTCATTCATGAGTTGAATCTACCTAAACTTACCGAAGATTTCAGGGACAAATATGGAACTACAGTCCAAACTGTGATGGAGCGAGGCAGCATTCTCGATGATCGTGATCTGGAAGCCTTCATGGAACTGTCCCTGCCAGCGTTAGGGGAGCTAATGGCGCTGATTTCGCTTATGGAGTTACTGGATGACAACTCTTTCGACCTTATAGTTCTTGATACAGCACCAACAGGACATACGTTAAGACTTCTGGATTTACCGCATTTCCTCAAGCTGATACTGGAACCAATCAACTTAATGGAGAACAAACATCAGTTCTTAGTGTCTAGTTTAGTAGGCAAGTACAAGCAGGACAATACAGATCGACTTCTGGCCCAATTAACAGAATCAGGTGCTAACTTAGCGGAACGTCTCAAGGATAAGTCATTTGCCGGCATGTTTGTGGTGATGCTTCCAGAACGTCTTTCTGTTGAGGAAAGCAGTCGGCTCATCACCGGGCTTGTGCAAAGACAGTTGCCAGTGAAAGCAGTTATTGTCAACAACATGACTCAGTCCGGTTGCTCATTCTGCAATCAACGCAAGGGTTATGAGACACAATACCTGGATGAGATAAGCAGCTCTATTACATCTGTACCTGTTTACAAGGCATCCGCGCTGTCATGCGAAATAAAGGGATGCACTAATCTAGCCTCTTTAGCTGGAGAGATTACGCGAGTAGAGAACCTCACCCACTCAGAAAACCTCACCCCATCGCGATCAATTCCCAAAGTGTCCGGTGGCAAATTGCCTGATTATCTCGGACAAGGGACCAAGCTTGTTGTATTTGCCGGCAAAGGTGGTGTGGGAAAAACAACTTTCTCAGCAGCCTCAGCCTGGCACATTGCTGACAAATACCCTGACAAAACAGTCCTGGTTGCCTCGATCGATCCAGCACATTCACTGGCTGATAGTCTGGAGACTGCACTGTGTCATACACCTTGCCAGATAGCTCCCAATCTATATGCTTGTGAAATAGACGCAGCTACCCTCTTGCGCGAGTTCAAAACAATTTATGCCGGCGAGACTCTTGGACTTTTATCTCAGCTGCTTGGGCAGCCGGGAGAGAAAGGAATGAGTTTAAGCTATGACCAAACAATTGCCGAACAACTGCTCGATGTTGATTCGCCAGACATTGATGAATTCCTTGTCTTCAGGCAGCTCGTAGACTTCAGCACATCCGGCAAGTTTGACATTATTGTCCTGGACCCTGCGCCCAGTGGACACCTTTTACGCTTCCTCGAACTTCCCAGTGTTGCACATCCATGGATTAAGGCAGGACTGGAGGTAATTCACAGACACAACACTGTCGATCAGAGCAAAGCCACAGTCAAGGAGTTGTTGCGGCTCCTGCATGCCATCAAAGATTTCCAGATCATGATCACAGATCCCGGGCAAACTGCAGTTATTGCTGTGACAAGCCCAAGAGACTTAGTCGTTGCCGGGACAAAAGAACTTCTATCGTCGATGACAACACTCAAAATCCCTTGTAACACAGTGCTTATCAATATGGTCAGACCAGATAACACTGACTGTTCCTTCTGCCATCCAATGTATTCACTTCAAGAAGACATCATTAACGCGTTCCCAACGCTCTATCCTGGTCGTCAGATAATCTCTGTGAGCCAGACGTCATGCGAAATCAAGGGACGTGAGCAGCTATTAGCCTTAGGAGAAGCGCTTTATGGATAATGGTTATTATCTTTACGCTATTGCGAAAGAACACTCAAAAGCAATCGACTTCCTTGGTTGCCCTGGAATTGATCCGCAATACCCAATTATGTCCCTGACACATGCAGAACTTATAGCCATCGTCAGCCAGGTACCGTTATCCCAATTTGGAAAGGAGGCTCTGGCCGCTAATGTTCAAGATTTTACCTGGCTTGAGCCTCAAGCTAGAGCGCATGACGGCATAGTACGCCAACTGGCATCAAAATCTACAATTATTCCAATCCGTTTTGCAACAGTATATTATTCGGCAGATAATGTACGCCAGCTGCTAGTGTCAGAAAAGGACCAGTTTAAGCAACTACTGGATAAACTTGATGGTCGCTGGGAGATGGGAGTCACAATAGACTTTGACAAGGAAAAGCTGCGCTCATCAATTAAGCAGAGCGACAGCCAGGTGTCCGAGCTTGCCGATAAAATCGAACGGACCAAACCAGGCACCGCATATTTATTGCAAAAAAAGCTTGAAACACAAATTTCGTCACTAATGGACACCTATATTGACTCAAAAGTGCAGCTCATTGCTGATCGCCTGAGTCAGTTATGTATATCGGTGAGCCAGGGTGCACTTGCATCGCCTGGCAACGAGATCAACTTAGCCTATGTCACGATTGCGTGTCTGGTCGATCAGAACAAGATTGATCTCTTTCAAGACGAGATTCTTGACTGGGGAAAGACATATCCGCCAGAAGCTGGAATGACCATACGACTGACAGGACCCTGGCCACCGTATACATTCAGTTCCCTCAATGAAACCAACAGGGAAACAGTAAGTCATGTCAACTGAAAAGAAAAGAAGAAATCCTGTCATAACAAACGACAACTTCACGTTGCTAGACCTGCTCGACCGGCTGCTATACAAGGGTGTTGTCGTGCGTGGAGATCTGACGATTTCTGTTGCAGATGTAGATCTCATTTATTTACAGCTTAGCGTTCTACTAACTTCGGTGGCAAAATTCCAGGAATCATGTGCCAGTTCACCGTTTTCACCAGGCATTGCCAAGGAGGCACTGCTATGAAAGGACAATGCCTGTCAGCAGACGCCACCATGGCGAAAGTCCACACAGCATCTTCGATAAGTGCACCATTGACTGTCTCAACAGTGCCGGTCGAGCATCCGCAAAGTCATAAGGGGAAGGACCGCATTGAGCTCGAGCCAGGCAAACTGGAGAGTGGACTAGCAAAGCTGGTACTTACAGTTATTGAGTTGCTGAGACAGCTGCTGGAGAAGCAGGCAATCAGGCGTATGGATGCCGGAAGCTTGACTGACAGTGAAATAGAGCGTATGGGCGAAACTTTTATTAAGCTCAAAGAAAAAGTTGACGAACTGAAAATAGTGTTCGGACTGGAAGATGAAGAACTGAATCTTGATTTAGGTCCACTCGGGGATCTTATGTAAGGGAGAGTAAACAAATGACAGCGCAACTTGCTACAGCAACACGAGGTGATAGTCTTGCAGACATCCTCGAACGCATTCTCGACAAAGGGTTAGTGGTCGCAGGAGACATCACTATCTCTATAGCAGATATAGAACTCCTGAAGATAAAGATACGCCTTATTGTCTGCTCAGTAGATAAGGCAAGAGAGATCGGTATTGACTGGTGGCAGACAGATCCTAACCTTTCTTCAAAAGCACTGCCATCTGTGCAGGAAGAAAACAACGCGCTGAAGCAACGCGTCGGTGAGCTGGAAGAGCTATTTGCCAAAATGCAGGCAACAGCTGCTGCTGCTAATGCTACTTAGGATGCTGAGTGTTTGGGTATTTTGGTATAGACAACGGGAGTGGAGTATTTAAGCATGAAAACTAAAAAGCTTATCTACGCGATCATTAATAGCAAGGATGCGCCAGCAGTGGCAGCAACAGGGATCCTCAACGCCCCACTAGAGGTTGTGTATGCTAAAGACCTTGCAGCAGTTGTCAGCGATGTAAATCCAGAGCTGCTGGAAACTGCTGACAAGGAGTTGCTTGTGCAACTTGGAGTTGCATTTGGAGAAGTGAACATAAGGCTTCATGAGGCTACAACTATTGTGCCTCTGTCGTTTGGCACCTGTGCTGACGATGATGATGCAGTCGTGGCAGTACTTCATAATTGCTATCTCCTGTTTCACACTCTACTCGCCAGCGTATGTGGCTATACGGAATTAGTTGTGAAGGCAAGTTGGGACGTCAGGAAAGTCCTTGAGAGTATAAAAAACAGCGACAAGCATTTTCAGGATCTGCAACACCAGTGCAATGGCAGTGCTCCCGACAACGGCACCCTCATGAGACTTGGGGAATATTTATACGACAAAGTGCAGGAAGAGCGTGAAGGATTAGCCAATATCATTCACGCAGCATTATCTCCACTAGCACGGGAGTCTTCTCCAGGGCTGTGTCTGTCTGATGATGCTGTTGCAAGCTACAGTTACCTCGTAGCCAGAGAAGATGAAAAAGCTTTTGATGAAGCAGTAAATAACCTGGACGCTCAACTGTCAAGTCAATTAACCTTCAAATACATAGGTCCGTTGCCCCCAGCTAGTTTCGTCAACGTCGATCTCAGCCAGACAAATCTTGCTCTTGTTGAGAGATCTCGTCAACAACTTGAGCTCGGAGAAACAGCCTCCAGGGCTGAACTGCAAAACAATTTCAGACGGCTCCTGAAGCATGCGCATCCAGATATGGATACTAATGACCCATCTCTCACCCGAACATGCCGTGATCTGATCTCTTCATACAAAGCGCTTGTAGTGTACTGTGAGAATTACAGCGAATATCATAAGAGCATCGACTGTGATCAGTTTCTATTCACTCCCGAGGCAGTCGAACAGGTTATTCAGGTGCGACAACGACAATTAATTTAGCACTCTTAACAATCACATGCTGGAAAGTTCCATAATTAGCGCCTTCAGTGCACTCATGTACAGCTTGATATATACGACAGGTGTGCTTCTGTGCTAGGGTCTTATCAGAACATAGCAATTGTTTTTATTGGATCCCGGCGGAGAGACGAGCATGTATGACATTTCCAACATGAATCTCTCGCATGTTATCAGTTGTGCCCAGGAAATACGTCTGTGTGTTTCTGGTTGCACAAGCATGGAGCAGTCCAGCAACAAGATTGTCCGTTTTTTATATGACTCGTTTATCGACCCTGTTTCTGGTTCGAGTGCCTTTCCCCTTGTTCGGATCTTTAAAACCCACAACTTTGGAGATCTTGATCAAACTCTGCAAGAGTATGCCATAAACCACTCAGCCGGTCACCAACTCAAAGACACCACGAAGAATCTTGTTCTCCTGGCATCTGCCGGTGATCACTGTGACTGGAACTCGAGATTCACATCACAAGGACATAAGGCTATCCCTCTTGCGAGCAAGGAGGTAGTGGAGCAGTTCCCTATGATTGGGCGTCTTTGCAGCGAAATG
>CAILLX010000143.1 GCA_903835185.1 uncultured bacterium
CTCACCTCCGCAAATATTCCAAGTTGTATCGTCCCTCAGACGAGCTTTTGCATTGGCTTTAATCTGGGAGTCAGTGGTGAATTCTGATTTCGAAACAGCCAATCCTTCCCATAACCATTGTGGTAGCTCTGTGTCTTTTGTGTAAATCAAAGTCAACGCTGTCTTGTCCGGGCAGGGGTGACAGAGAAGGGCTGATTCTCTAAGATAGGATCATGTTCAGCATGGCTGGACCTGCTCCCAGTGAGTTCTTCTTCGATTTTCAGCAAACTGTCTAGCTTCTTTTCTTCTTTCTGTCAGTTTCATCCTCCCCTGTAAGTGGACCGAGTTTGGAGCAAAGCCTCCGTTGCCAGCGTTTGGGCGTCTGAAGTTGTAGTCCCAGATGGCTGCGCTGATCCGTTTCTGCGCCTCATCTTCGCTTGCGTATTGTTCTTGAAGTTTGATCTCTTCGCGCTTGAGAGTTCCCATCACTCGCTCAGTTCTAGCGTTTCCGGTGGGCCTTCCAATGCCACAGAGCCAAAGATCTAGCCCCTGGATCTTGATGTTGCTCTTCGTATACTCCGAGATATTGGCGCTCCCATGATCTGCAACTACTCTTGGCTTCATGGCCCCCTCTGGCAGCCGATCAATTTCTTCACTAGCGACGGCGTCGGTGACGAGTGCCACGACCTCAAAGCGGGTGATTGCTGGGTATAACCCCCAAGACAAGATCTTGCGCGAATACCAGTCCAGCAAGATTAGTAAAAACCAGAACCGATCATCAATCGTGAGGTAGGTCCAGTCCATCCCCCAAAGCAGGTTCTTTCTCCACGGTTCATGAAGCAGCATCTCAGCCGGCACTTCGAGCGGCTTCTTCTTGCCACGCTCGAAGGCATGATTGAGGCCGTGCTCCTTCATAATCTCCGCAACCCGAGTTTTACCGATAAAAGCCAGGCTTGCTCTCTCAAGCGTGTAGGCAATGCGGCGGCAGTGCATCTGAGGGAACTTGCGGGCCAGTGTCAGAACCCTCTTCTCTTCAAGGGGAGTGATTTTGTTTTTGCCCCCACCACCGCCGTGAGTTTGCTTGGCCGTCGCACTGCTCTTCCAGCGATAAACAGCTCTTGGACTCAATTCCAGTGCCGCACACACGGCTGCCATAGTTTCTCCGGCGGTAATTGCATCATTGATGACCTTCAGAAGTTCTGCGCGGATCTCGTGTGAGAGATGCCGGCCGATCAGTGATCCATGAAGCCCGAGCTCACGCTTTTTTTCACTAGCATCAGCTCGATTGAGGCCTCGCAAAACGCGGCCTTCAGGCGCGCACACTCGCGCTGCAAAGCCTCTTTGTCCGGATCCTTGGCCTTGCGGCCTCGCTTCATTTCCTTCAACCCCTGAATGCCTGCTAGCTTGAACTTCTGCTTCCAGCGGTAAAATAGCGTCGGCGCAATGCCTTCGCGCCTGCAAACCTCCGCAGCATTGTTGCGACGTTCGGCTTCCCAGATGAGTTCTGCTATCATCTCGGGGCTTCTGCGGGTTCTGGTTCTTTTTGGAATGGACGGTACTTCTTGCGTCATGGCGGCTCCTCTTTATCATATTTGGTTCTCCGTTTCAGGGAACCAGGAGCCATGCTGTAAAATCAGGCGCTTGCGCGCCGATCGACACTAAAACCTATCTTAATTTCAGGCCCTAACTGTGTCGAACGAGCCCGGACAAGACACTTTCCTTATCTCCCTGTGAATTATGGTTTTGGTTATTATTATCTCCTCCAAGGTAAAGAATTTCCCGAAGTATCAAAAACGGCCACTGATATTTGTGAAGCATTTGGATTCAAAACTACATCCGTAGATATGTTTGTCCGAAGGCTTGTTGGGGAAGATTTTGATCGTTACGTTCCCAGCACTTCTCTCGTATATGAAAGGCAATTAGTGCATTATTCTACTGTAAACATTACCTGCCACGTACAGTAGCCTGCTGTCGGAGAAGCAATATACCCGGACAATCCGCCAAGATATACGTGTGGATTGCACCTACGAAGATTGAAAGGATTTTATATGAAATATCTCATTATGAAGCTCATGACATTTGTTATATTAAGCGGCCTAATGTCTGCATCGGTGTTTTCGAATGTTTATGCCGATCATCAGGATTGCTCGCCTCAGATTATCTGTGAAGGATGTGTATGCTCGGGACATGCAGTCGCTGTAGA
>CAILLX010000144.1 GCA_903835185.1 uncultured bacterium
CCTCCCTGGGCAGACACTCCCAACTTGAAACTGCCCGAGACTTTCCTTGCTGCGTATGACACTCCCGACTATGCCATCGGCACCAAGATGAAGTGGGGCCTCTGGACCCTGTTCTTCTGCAAGGCCAACGGCACTGTCGATACCGAGTGGGGCGCATACAAGGCCAAGAAGACCAACACCGTAGTGGTAGCGCCTACCCAGGCAACCGCTGCCGCACAGGCTTTGGCCTATCCCGGCGAGACACTGGCAGCTGGTGCTGCCGGCAGTTACTATGTAACTGTTACCATCGACACCCACATCGGTGTACTGGCTACCGGCGTGCTGTCTGAGAACGAACTAGCCGGTGGCTTCATTGTCATTGGCAACGGCTCGGCACAGCATCCGCAGATGTTCCAGATCGTCAGCCATCCCTTGCTGGCAACCACCGGTGGGGCACTGACGCTCAAGCTGGACCAGCCTTTGGCATTCGCGTTGACAGCGGCAACCACAACCATCGAGTTGATGGAGAGCCCGTTCTACAACCTGGCTGCCGACGGGGCCGGTGGCGAGTACGTCACCTACCTGGGCATCCCTGCTGCACGCGCAGTATCCGGACAGTACTTCTGGCTAATCACCAGGGGCCCGGTCTGGATAACCAGCAACAGCAATACCTGCGATTCAGCAATGGACAGGGATCTCGTCTGGGTCGGGAACGGGAGCATCGTTTCTGCCAACGATGTCACCCTTGAGAGCGGACACCAGAAAGCTGGCGTTGCACTCGACATGAGCGGCAGCGGTTCAAGCAACGCACCGTTCTGTTACCTGATGGGCATGGATTAACAAACAAGCGAATAGCCGGGGGTAGTAATATCCCCGGCTCGCTTAATACGATGAACACAACGATAAGGGTTGAGACTGTAACGGAACTGACGGACGATGCTGATATCCGCGAGGCGATCAAGAACAGCACGTTCGACCGCATGCATAAAGGTAAGACAATACAGGCCGCTGTCAATGAATGCCAGCTCATAGTGAAATGCCACATCGGCCTTGCACGATACAGAAAACTTAAGTCATAGGAGACAATATGAGAACAGCAAATTTTGGCATGGCAATAAGAGGCAGGGAAACTATCAATAGCCTGGCTACCGCTGTTGGGCTTACAACAACATATATCCCGATGCTTGATCCAAAATGCAGGTGTGCTATTGTACAGCCGGTAGGCGGGAATATCAGGTTCACACTTGACGGGGCTACTGATCCAGTAGCCGCTACTACCGGACATATACTTGTGCAAAATTCCTTCCTTGAATTATGGGAGCAGGAGCTTGCCAAGTTTAAATGCATTAATGATGGCGGGACAGCAAAGCTCGAAGTTACATATTACGGAGAGGGATAATGAAATATTTAATATTAATCCTGATCTTGTTGCTGACTCTTACATCGTGCAGTGTACTGAATACTCCTGTTGGCTTTAATATAACTCCACAGCCATCTGACAATGCTACTGCTGGCCCTCTAACGTCCGGTCAACTTCTCAAAGCGACCGGTACCAGTACTTTCGGTAATGCCACAAACACAGACACACAGGTTGCCAACGTGGTGTCTAAGGCTGTGCTGAATGATAACTATACTCTTAATTCTGCAATTACCAAAGCCAACAGTGCAGTTCAGACAGACAATACTACCGCTGCACCAATGACAGCCAATTATGTTGTGAAAGCAACCGGAGCAAGTACTCA
>CAILLX010000145.1 GCA_903835185.1 uncultured bacterium
CAAATGCAATACCAACGCAAGACTCTATTAGAGCCTATGCGATGCATGTCCAGTGGATGCTAAACCCTTATACTGTCAGCTCGGGACATACACTAAATTCTTGCCCGAACTTGTCTCAATCATCATAGACACAGAGGGATCTCCTTCTGCCGACGGACTGTGGCTGTGCGCCGCTCCACCTTTAGCGCTTCAATTTCTTCGTGAAGTATCTGCACCTTACTGCACATGCGTTCGTAGCTCATGGCTTTGCGCTTGGAAGCATTAGCCAATATCTTCGTGCCATCAAATGCCACATCTTGCATCTCGACCAATTCAGCCTTCACTGCTAACGACAATATCCCTGGGAATAGGCCAGACAATTCTTCTCCGTGCTCTGCACGAAACTTTGTTATTGTGCTGAAACTGGGCATCAGTCCGCCAGTCAGAAATCTAAAGTCAATTCGCTCGACGCATGCCTGTTCGATCTCTCTGCTTGAGTTCAAACCAACCATGTATCCGTACAAAACGATCTTAAGCAACATCACTGGGTCATAGCTCGGACGTCCAACCTTACCCGCTTTGCGACAATTCTCAGTAACCCGCGAGACGTCAAGTTCCTGCTCAACGATCTCATTAAATATTCTCACCTGGTGATCTTCTGGCAACCAACATCCGGGATCGCTGGGAACCAGGCAGAGCTGATTGGCGTTCGCAGGCAGGACTTTACTCATGCTACACCGTCAGCCGATTGCAGCCTGTCAAGAAATCTGGTAATGTTCTGCATTAGAAAAACTCTTCTCCCTTGAATCCATTGTGTTCTGCAACTAAATGATCGTTCAAAGAAAAGAGTTTTTCAACTATTGACACCAAATACGATATCAATATTAGGAATTGACGGCGCTTAACATTTGTTCGAGACACTAAAGTCCATCAGATGCCACTTTTACGTCATCAAGGACTTTTAGATCAGGCTCCTAGGATAACTAGACCGGCGGTGAGGATCCTGTCCGCGTGACGTGAAAGGGCCGAATAAACACTTCATTAAGTGTATATTCGGCCGTCGACCGCTCTTTATCCCGTGGTACCTTCAGTACAATCCCTACCTTTCGAGGGAATTACCACTTCATGCCACAAACACCGCGGATCGCCCAGCCCGCCGAACTTCGGGAAAAGCCCACCGGAGCATACTGGCTCAAGCAACTGCGGAATTTAGGGCTCATCTTGCTGGTAGTCTACGGAACTCTCATCCTTCTTGTGCACTCACCGCTCTATGAAGCAGTTGTTCTGAGGCCCTCTCCAGCCAATGAGAATTACGAAAAAGCACGACAAGTGCTTCAATTTCAGGAGTACTTTATTCCCTGCCATGATGGTCACCAGCTGCATGCCTGGCTGTTCAACCCAGGCGGTTCAAGAACGCTTGTAATCGTGCACCACGGCAGCGCTGGAAAAACAACCAATTACCAAGGTCCGAAGAAACTCATTCTTATCTCGCAGGCTGGTCACAACGATATGCCGGCCGGAAGCAGAGAATATCGCGCGGAGCTCTGTCAGTTTCTAAAGAATTGCTCGAACCACAACTAGATGAAGTGCTAATCCAACACCCGCTTGCCCCAGCATCTCTGCGAGCTACGCTGGTAAGGCTCAGGTTAGCTGGCTTTCCGCTGTGTTGAAGGCAGGAAGAATGACACTGAGACTTTGAAGCGTTCTGCCAACTCTAGTGCATTTGCTGTGCTAAGCCCACGGTGTCCAGCCAGGAATGCGTTGATAGCGCTGTGATCGCAGCCGAGTTCACGGGCAAGCTGGCTTTGTGTCAGCCGGTTTTCTTCCATTAGAAATATCAAGGCGTCAGCAGGCGTGGTTGACTGTGCTCTCTGAATTGATTGCCGGAGTTCGGGCAGGTTTTCTTCCCACTCTTAGCCGCTTAAACTTTGTCATATGATTGGACGTTGCCGTATAGTCCATCGCAACTGCCTAGCTCCCTCGATAAATCCTTGACGCGTTGAGACTCTGAACCACTGTTGCTTATAGGGAGAATATAGAATCATCTGTTTAAATGGAAAGACACCCAACACCAGACTGCCAGATCGGTCAAACAACGCATCCTTCTCAACAGTCAGTCGATCAGTTAAGACTGTTCCATTTATCTTATCGTCATTAAGTGTGGTGCGCACGATATTCTGGAAATCCCAGACACCGTCCAAAACCGGTGCCCATCTTACGTAACGGGTAATACCACCAATAATAATTGAATCGCCTGAGTTGATCTCAGATGTGTGATGTCGTAAGAAAAACACAAGTTGTTTTTGTGCTTGCCAAGAAACAATCCATGGTTTAGCAAACTGCCAGTTAACCATTATGAACAGCCCACTTAGAACAGACAATACAACGGCGAATGCTGTGGACTGCCCTACTTTGCCAGCAAATCTGAGTTGATCTCGAATAACACCCAACAGCCCCGCGACAACCAAGGATGATCCCAGGGAACCGCCTATATTCACGCGATTCAACCAGCCTTGAAGGACAGGCGCATGCTCCGGGCTTAAGCCATAAATAGTGTACGAACACAGCAACGTAACTACTCCAACAAAGATCACCTGCAGGCTCTTGTTGCTAGAACGAGAGTACGTTCCCACTTGCAATGCGCACGCACAGACAAAACATACCGTGACAGCCAACCAGATCCAGGAAGCAACTGGCAGGGTTTCTTTAACCAGGTCACTTGCCATAGAGAGGCAAAAGTTCAGGAAGTAAGGAGAGAAGGTTACCTGAACACCAGCAACGATAACACTGAGAAAATGCTGGAGGCTAAAACACATTCCATAGTGCCAGCCCAGATTAAGACTGGGTAAAACCCATAAGCGGTAAGCAATCATGGTGCCTGCCACCAGCACAAAAGGACTCTGGTATACCGCAAGCCGCTTAAGGTCCGCCGGAGAGCGCTTCTCACTGTGAAGGGTGACTAGTGATAGTAACGGGTACAAAACAACCAGGGGCAAACTCAGCTCATACGTATACACGCTCAAGAAATAGGACATCCCTGCAGCAAGGATAAGGCAATTGCCAGAATTGCGGCTGGCAATGCCCTTTAAGAACAGCCACAGACTCAAGGTCAAGAATGCAACAGCCACGGAGGTAGATGATGCAACGATTGAATAGTGCGTTGCGTCGTGATTGGGATAGAGCAAAAAAAGAACCGCGGCAGCAAGAGCGACAGCCCGGTTGCCACTTAGTCGCGCCACAGCCAAAAGGAGAAACCAACCACCCAGCAGCTCAAACAGATAGCAGACTGCATGGTACCAGAACGGCTGTTCCCATACGAAAAAATACAGTGGTGGAAAATGTAGTGCTTCCAATGGGCGTACAATGACTCTGGGATCCCAGAAGAAAGCAGAAATAAGCGCTGGGAGCGAGTGCATTATGAAATGTAATTTGCCAAAAGAGATCCATTCATCTTGATAGACCCCAATTTGGCCAATATGAATGCCGAAAGATGCTACCTCAACAAGCACCAGGCAAAGGAGGGGATAAAGAAACTCAAAGCGCTGATGACATCTTCTTTGATTGTTATCTGGTCGCGTATCTGCCTGAGAAGCAGCATTTTTACTAATCATGGACAGATCCTGATTGAGAATAAATAAAAGTGGAACCCAAAGTAGTTTTGTTACCACTGCAAGATAACTCAAACTTTTAAATGAAAATTGAAGACTGGGTGCAAAGGTGGGGAGCAACTAATATACCGGAGGTGAGATGTACATGCCAGGTCAGCTCATTCAGGTGTTACAGCGCCCTTTATTTCTGCCCTGCCTCCCTTTTGTTGGACTAAGTCATTCCAGTCTCCTTAGATGCTCTACTGGACTTCCACGGGAATTGGACTGATTCCAGGGGCCGTAGCTCTTCTGTCCCGCTGCGCGCGAGTGCGGTGGTTTGGTAAAGGGCTGGGCTTTAGTGAGCCAAACGGTTTAGCCGCGTAACCATAAGGCTTGTTACGGAATTTGTCAATGACTTGAGACAGATTAAGTGAGAAATTTAGTGTCGTTTTCAAGTGTTTCTCTTTTTCGATGTTGCAGGACTTGTCTGGGAGTGTGGGCAACCTGCCAACATTGGCGGGCGGACCTGCAGAAGTCGG
>CAILLX010000146.1 GCA_903835185.1 uncultured bacterium
GTATTGGCATGCAATCGCTAGCCGGTTCAATTAACCTCACCGGTGCTCTTGATGTATCTTCAGGCGGAGCTTCAGCAGGAGGTGTACTGCTGGCAGCCGGAGGAGCAGGAGGTATAACGAGCACCACTGACATTCTGGCTTACGGAGCCGGTGCTGGTAAATCTGGTGGTTCGGTGTTTGTTGCTGCGTCAGCCGGATCACTTAACCTCAGCTCGATTGATGCTCGCGGATTAAATGGTGCCGTGGGCGGTTCAGTCATCCTCTCTTCAGCAAACTCTATCTCAGCTGGTTCCACTTCGTCGGTCATGGGAATTTCCACTGCCGGTGTAGCCGGCGGAGGCTCAATCACTATTGCTGCCGGGCAGGCTGTGGTGAGCTCCACCGGTGCTGTGCTGAACATAGACAGTTCGTCTGTGAGTGGAACTGGTGGCAATGTCACTGTTGGGGCGGCTGGAAACAATGGTGCCAACTCTATCGTGCTAGGTGATATCAATAGCTCTGGCACCTCAGCTGGTTCTGTCGAAGTAGTCTCAATAGACTCTGCAACCATGCCTGTCACACTTGGCAGCATTACTGCTACAGCATCTTCTCAGTCGGGCAATGGTGGAGCTGTAGGTATAGCTGTTCTTGGAGCGCTTTCAGTAGGAGCAATTGATACACGCAACATCAACGCAGCAGGTTTATCTTCAGCTCGCTCTGGTGATGTTTTCCTCTCTTCTGGCAGCTCTGTGACGTTCTCCACCATTTCTGCCTACAGCAATCCTAACTATCCAGGTAATGCATCTGCCTCGGGTGAGGCGATCGTTATATCATCCGGGTCCATAACCTCTGGTTCGATCCATTGTGACGCTGGTCCATGCGGAAACATTTTTGCTTCGGTCGTCACCACCGCCACAGGTCTTTCCGGCTTCTTCCCTGCTGCAGGCTCTACTGCCTACGCCCTTAACACTACTAACTCCTGGGCCAATATCACTGTTACTCCAAATTATATCTCCGGCTACAATCCCAGCGGCTTTACATCTATTACTGGCGACAATTGTTGCGATGGTGGCATAAGGTTCTTCACGGGCGGTGATCCTGGACTCCTGGCTCCAATTCTTGTCCTCGGCTCTGCTAATATGACTTATGGCCGCAGCGATAACGGCTCTATAGCCGACTCCTTCTCTATTGCTGCTGTCGGTAACATCAGCTTCAACAGGAACATTTATACTGTAGGTTCAACTGCTGGTGGTAATGTCTCATTGCTGTCACTTTCAGGCAGTATCAGTGTCAGCAACGACGGCTGGATTGCGACTTCTTATTATGGAGCGCCAAGTTCGGCCTCTGCCGGCGATGTTTCGCTACTGGCTCCCTCTGGCAGTGTTTCTCTTTGCTGCGGCGCCTATTATGGCAGTTCGATATATGCTACAGCCGGACTGCATGGCGGCAATGTTGCCGTCATAGCGGGCTCAGGCATCTCGATGAGATATGCAATCAACGCTTCATCGGCTGGCACAGGTGGCAATGTTAGTTTCGCTACCACCACTGGAAATATCTATTTATACGGAGGCAGTGGCAATGATTCCGGTCGCTTCATAGACAGCAGCAGTGGTTCCAGCAATGGAGGCAATATATCCATTACCATTGGTCAAACTTCCTTGCCATCTTCGGGTAACGGTTATGCAGGTGTTTACACTCCAGGAACCGACTTTAGCTGCTGTGGTGATGAGCATTCATTTAATAGCTCCTCAAGTCTGGGCAATGCCGGCAACATTTCAATCTCTATCATTGCCGGGCCGGAGGGACAATTTGGTTCCAGCGCATCTACAGCAGACGCTCTCCATTTGATCGCCAATTCCAGCTCGGGTAACGGTGGCAACATCGCTATCTCAATTGGTGGCAACGTTAATCTCGGTATACCAGAGCGCTCGTGTTGTGGCTACTGGGTCCATGATGGTTGGATCCTCAGTGCCTCGGGAGCCAATGGCGGCAATATTTCGGTGTACTCAAGCGGATACATGGTCAATGAACGACCTTCTGATGTCAATGCGGCGGCGTCTGGGCATGCCGGCACCATAATAATGACGTCTGCGACAGGGTCAGTCGATACAAATTATATTCAGGCGCTGGGAGGGACAGTGGGCGGGACTGTGCTGCTGCAGGCACCCCTGGGCGGTGTAACCGTGTGTTGTTGGGTGCCGGCACAGGGCATCATTGCTGCCAACGGCTCGGTGAGGGGCGGCAGCGTTACCATAGCAGCCGGCTCTTATATTTCAATGAATAACGAGATTAACACTTCATCAGCCACCACTGGAGGCAACGTCACTCTTGAAGTCACTGCAGGCAATATTAGTTTTGAGGGTGGCAATGGCAATGATTCTGGCCGCTTTATCAACGCCAGTGGAGGTTCCGGCAATAGTGGCAATATTTCCATCACCATCGGTCAGACGACGCTTCCCTCTTCGGGCAACGGTTATGCAGGCGTTTACACTCCGGGTAACGAGTTTTCTTCTGGTGATGAGCATTCTTTTACTGCCAGTTCCAATTTGGGCAATGCAGGCAACATTTCGATAAACATACTCAATGGACCGGAAGGACAGTTCGGCAATGTCGGCGCCTCTGACCTCCTCAGACTCCTAGCCACCTCTGGCTCGGGCAATGGTGGCAACATCTCCATCTCTGTTGGTGGCAATGTTAATCTCGGTATACCAGAGCACTCGTGCTGTGGCTACTGGGTCCATGGCGGCTGGGAGTTTAACGTATCTGGAGCCAATGGTGGCAATCTTTCAGTCTACTCGACCGGATACTTAGTTAACGAAAGACCTTCCTTCGCCAATGCATCGTCTTCTGGGCATGGTGGCACTATAACGATGACGTCTGCTACTGGCTCAATTGATACGAACTATATCCAGGCGCTAGGAGGGGCAATCGGGGGAACGGTGCTACTGCAGGCACCATCTGGTTTTGTCACAGTCTGTTGCTGGGTGCCTACACAGGGCATGATTGCTGCCACAGGCTCTATCAAGGGTGGTAATGTGACAGTGACGGCCGGTACTGGCATCTCAATGCAAAATGAAATCAACA
>CAILLX010000147.1 GCA_903835185.1 uncultured bacterium
AACCCCACCAGTTGATGCTTGCAAGCAAAAAAAGGCCAAAAAGTGCAAAAAGCGACCAGAAGAGGTCGCTTTTTGCACTTGCTAAGATGGGGGTGGTCAGGGCATGTCACAAAAGATCAACGACGCCCTGGACATCCCCAAGGACACGCATATGCATATACTTCCTTGGTGCCGCAGGCTGCTTACGCTTGCAACCACATTTTGCTTTATAGCCTGCAACAGTGCAGTCCTAGCACAGACTGCAACTGGCTCAAAAGGGTCCGGGAAAGGGATAAACCTGGACCTGACGTCCACGGTGTCGGTAGCGGCGCCAAAGCATTTGGCTAGTACCAATCCGGTGAATATTGTCGTCGGAGGCAATAAGCAAACCGTCACCTCCGGCTCTCAGCTTACAGCAGCCGAGAGAGTTGCTGTATTTCAGGTTATGCGCACAGGGCAACAGTCTATCCAGCTAGGGTCCCAGGGAAATGCTGTAGGCGGCTCTTTTACGATTGGTTCAAGGCTTAGCCAGCATATAAGCAATCTGGTTATTCCTGCCGGTGTAACTGCTGTTGATAACGCCAGTCGGTCTTCAACGTTAAACCTGACCGGTAATCTGACCAATGCCGGCACGCTTTACGTTTTATCCACCAACCCAGCAATTACCACCGCAACAATTAGCGCGGCTAACATCACCAATAGACAAGGTGCACTTCTGACGACAGTACTGCCAGCCAGTGGGCTGCCAGGCTTTAACAACCTGGTGAGCAGCTTGAATCTAAATTTGACAGCGCTCCAGAACATAGTTAACGCAGGCACCATCTCCAGCTCAGGTAGCCTTACAGCTTCTGCCGGGGGATCAATTATTAATGCATTGCCCGCAGGAGTTACCGGTGCGCGCCCTGTCATGCAGGCGGTTAACAACATCACTTTGCTATCTCAAGCTGGCAATTTTGTCAACGCCGGGCTCATTGCAGCCAAAACAGGCAATATTAATGTCTCAACGGGGCAGATTGTCAGCAACATACTTATGAACAATGCTGGCGGGACACTGCAAGCACTAAATGGCACTATTGCTTTTAGAGATGCTGGCTTCAGCGCGCTGGCTGATTTGACCGTCACGGGCGGTGACTTTCTTTCCAAGCAACTCGATTTCAATAGCGGGCAAGGCACGGTGACAGCGACGCTTGGTCAGGTTACAGGCACAATGAATGTATCAGCCGGACAGGCGCACATGTTTGCCGACACAAATAACCTTATTTTAGGGAACAACTGCATAACTGGCGACCCGACTTTTGTAAACACGGGGGACATTTCAATAGCTGGTCCAGTGACAGCCAGCGAGAGCCTGGCAATAATAGCTGGCGGCAATATCACTGCTACATCGCCAACAGCATCTATTAGCACCTCTGGAAGTACTGGTCATGACATTGTACTTATTGCAGGTGCCACACTCACGTACAGCGGTAGCAGCTACTGGCCGTCATCAATTGCCTCTGGTGAGACAGCCGGCGTTAGCTTCACGAGCAGCAACGGTGGCAGCATTGACCTCACCGCTGGAGTGTACAGCGAAAACATAGTTGACACGCATGCCACGAGCGCAGGTTCTGCTGGGGGCAATGTGACGCTTGTTGCATATAGCAATGGTCCAAACAATGGATATATAGCTCTGCCTACCAGAGCTACTATAAACTCAGCTGGCAACGGTTCTGGCGCCAATGGCTCAGTTGTAATGTATTCCGGAGGAATACATAGTGGCAGCGGCTATGGCATCTCAGTAGGAAACATTCAGACAACAACCGCAAGCAGCACAGGAGCTGCTGGTGACATTACTCTCATTACCGCGCAGCCGGTAGCAACGGGTCTCTCCTTTGACTCTCATGGGGTTCAGTCTGGCACACTTTCATACTCCAGCACTACTACTGTTAATTCGGCGATAGCCACTGGGTCCCTTGCTACTTACACTAACGGTAGCGGAGCTGCTGGCAACATTTTGTTGATTGCCGGTGGTGGCATAAATGCTGGCGGGATCGATGCACACAGTGCAGGGACGCAAGGTGGAAGTATTACCCTGGTCAGCGGGACCGAAACTTTTGCCTTGGGAAGCCTTAGCACGGCCAGCTCTACTGGCAATCCGGGGGCGCTAACATTCGAGAATTCAACAAGTGTGATAGACACGGCTACTGTGTCCTTTGCCGCTGGCTCCAATATTGACGTTAGTGGTAATTCGAACTCTGCAACACCTTCTCTTAGCTTCATCTTAGCCAACAATAATTCGTTGGGCAGAATTTCTACCCACAATGCTGGCAGTGGCGCAGCCGGGAACGTTTCTTTGGAGTCCGGTGCTAACTGCATAACTATAAGTGATGTAATCGACAGCTCAAGTATCGGCGGTACGCCAGGAGACATAACCATATCTGCCCCCCATGTCGCATATCTTGGTGGCAGTTCAAACCCGGGAGATGCTCAGAACATTACAATCAATGCTAATTGGCTGTATGTTCCTGTCTCTGGATGGATCAAAGCCGACAACACCCTTACCATTAATAGTTATGATAACTATGCGGATTTAGCGATAAGCGGGAGCGGAACACTGGACGCCCCGACGATACTTCTATCAAGCACCGGTGGCTCTGTTGTGGTTGGCGGGCTAACTATAACAAATACAAGCACAGTTACAGCTAATGTAGGTCCCAACGGTGCTATTTTGCTGCATTCACCTAGCCCGATATCTTTTTCCTCATCTATGAGCTTAATTCAGTTCCCGGACTACAGGAACAATTATGTATATTATTCGGTACCGAGCGGCGGTAGCGCACAGACTATTGATACAGGCATGCTTGTGCTGCGCACCAGCGAAGGACCAGACCCAAGTCCTCCTACAATAATAGGGAACAGTATTACTGAGCCCATTCCAGCTAATGCTCGAAGCGGAGAGATAATTATCTATGTCAGTGACAGCTTCACTGGCAATGGCAGCCTTACTGTTTCGAACCCTAGCGCCTCCCAAGGGAATATAGTGATTACCAGCCCGTACTCGCTAACGCTGTCCAGCACAGGCAGCCAGTCCGGTAACATTACAATTCAGTCCGGTGATGGCATAAGCGCAAACAATATTGCAGCATCTAATTCTAATTCCGCCAATGGAAATGGAGGGGCAGTGACACTGACTGCTGGCTCATACATCAGTATTAGTAATGGTATTGACTCGTCTTCCTCTGGTGGATCGGGAAATGGAGGGGCAGTGACACTAACTGCAGGCTCATACATCAGTATTAGTGGTACGTATGGGGGTGATATTAGCTCGTGTTCCAATGGAGGGGGAAATGGAGGGGCAGTGACACTAACTGCAGGCTCATACATCTCTATTATGGGTGATATGTATGGGGGTGGTATTAGCTCGGGCGGCAATGGAAATGGAGGGGCAGTGACACTAACTGCAGGCTCATACATCTCTATGATGGGTGATGTGTATGGGGATGGTATTAGCTCCAATGGAGTGGCAGTGACACTGACTGCAGGCTCCAACATCAGTATTAGTGGTGGTATTAGCTCGTATTCCTATGGATCGGGAAATGGAGTGGCAGTGACACTAACTGCAGGCTCATACATCAGTATTGGTGGTACGTATGATGGTGGTATTACCTCGTCTTCCTCTGGAGGGGGAAATGGAGGGGCAGTGACACTAACTGCAGGCTCATACATCTCTATTAGTGGTGGTATGTATGGGGATGGTATTAGCTCGGGTGGCAATGGAAATGGAGGGGCAGTGACACTAACTGCAGGCTCCAACATCAGTATTAGTGGTGGTATTATCTCGTATTCCTATGGAGGGGGAAATGGAGGGGCAGTGACACTAACTGCAGGCTCCAACAGCTCTACTGGTGGCATTACTCTTAACAATGTTATTGGCAGCTCAATAATACTTACTTCACATGGTGGTGACATTGTGACTAATGCATACTGCAATATTTATGCCACCAATGGGGCACTTCAGCTTATAGCCAACGGTGGTATACAGATAGGCACCCACAGCACTTTGTCGGCTACAGAAGGGAATTTGATTCTTCAGGATCTGAACACAACCAGTGGTGAAATTGTGATTGGGGCTGGCGCCACTTTGATGGCAACAACAACTGAGTCCAGGAGCAACGACAAAGGAAATGTGTACCTAGTCATTGGCGACATTCCAACAACGCTAGTGCAGGGTTCAGTGCCTGATAACGTAACACTGAGTATGCCTCATGGCGGACAAGCATATTTTGGTGTCAATGGTATTTTGGGTCTGCCACCAAACAATGTTCTAACAGCCGATGGTGGCTGGCTGGTGTTCAATACTGGACCACTTCCAGGCTCAGCAATTACACTGGAAGGCGTTGTGACCATTAGCTCAACAGCTGCTCCTCAACCCATACCACCATCACCTCCTCCACCTCCGTGCACGAACTGCCAACCGCCACTACTTCCTCCACATTGCACAGACTGCATACCAACAGTCGTTCTTCCGCCAACACGAGGCGGAGATCCGATTGCTCTGTCTGTCGACAAGACACCACCTCGTGATCCAGCTAAACCAATGCCGCTGCCGCTAATTGAGGATTTCCAGATAGAGCAATATATTGTGGCGGGCAGTCCGTGTACATTATATGAATGTCCTGCGTTGGGTGGTTCTCAGGTTCAAGGACAGCCTGGAACAATTTTCTCAGTCAAGCGAGATAAGACATTTGTTTTGATTGGCGGAAGAATGCTTGCTGGAGCCGGAGAAAGTGGTTTAGACATTCAGCTGGGCTCTTCTAAGCAGCACATTAAGCTAAAGGGTAAGACTATAGCTATAGTTGATGCGCAGGCAAAGGCTGGGGTTAGAGTGACCGTACTTGCTGGCAATGGTCCTGATGCTGTTTCTGTAGGTGTAGGCAATGAGAGTCTTGTTGCTTTGGGTTCCGGCGAAGAAGCGTTGCTAATGGATCAAGGCAGCACCGAGCAGCTGATTGCAGCTGATGGCGTTGAAAGACAGCCTATAGGTGGATCCGTGACAAAATTCGGTCTGACAATGCACAAGGCCTCAGTTTCAGTAGATAAACTAGTAAGAAGGGAAACATTGCTGACCTGTTGCTTTACTGCCCCAGGGGCTGCCCCACATATGGTGTGTCGCGATAGTTGGGTGTCTAAAAGGTTGCATCAGCTCTATGGGGAGAATCAGGGACCAGAGCTTAGTCAGACAACTGCACCTGTTGGTAATAGTTACCCTGTGCGTACAAGCGGTTTATTTGGTGGTACCGGTACACGCAATACCAATAACCAGATGGTCTCAACTCAACTGGAGGGTAATGAGAATTACACAACATTCGGTCAGCTGATACCGATAGCATATGTCTCAGGTGTTGTTCCGACTGATCTACGAATAGGGCAAGATGCTGAAGTGGTAAATATTGGACCTGGGTATTACCGGCTGGTAAGAGGCACCATCCTGACTGCTGCCGATAGGAAGCTTACGATTGAAACGGAGCAGGGCACCGTGGTTGCCAGGGCTGGTGCTGGTGTTGTCATTTCAGCAGGTAGTGGATTAACGCAGGTTCTGAACCTGGTAGATCGTGCCAAAGGGGACGTCAGCGTCATAGCAAATGCGCGCTTTTACGAGTTGCCTCCTGGTGGGGCAGTGGGTATTATCAAAGGAGCGAGCAAGACAGAGGCAGTCAAGCTGGTCAATCAAGAGAAGCTGGCACGCAGGAGAATGCAGATTCTTGATGTCAACACCAGCACAAAGTTGGTCACTAACGACTTTTCTGTGCTTGATGCCTTGCAACGCATCTCCTTGTTGTCCACTTTGCGCAAATCCACAGCACCAGCCGATCAGCATCTGTTCTCCAGTATTATAAAAATGGCTGCGGCACTTTCAATGACGACTGACAGAACTCATGGCTCATACTCAGTCAGCGGGGGGCAATAAGGGGCGCAAATTATTTGAGACTGGAGCGAAATAATTGAGACTATCGGCACCGTATTTGGTGAGGCGCGCCCAGTAAGGAATACGGCCGTTTTCTTTACTAGGGTGTTTTTAAACAAATGGACAAAAAGTCCCATAGATTATCAGACAGCCGGGCGGAAAAGCATCGTTTGGATGATGTCGCTAGGGCACTCAAGAAAGATGCATTTGTGCCAGTGGTTTTGCCTCTGGAAAAGCCCAGAACGGTTTGGGTGGCTGTATTCCGAGCTGGGATGCCAAAGTTCAACGGAAGGAGGATATTTGCTGTTCAGTTTGCAGCGGCGTTTCCAAAGGTTATGTCCGCTCATAGATCCAGGTTGGGCTTGATTTGGGCATAGGACTTGTTAAAGTCCCTCTAGAGCGGAGAAGGCATCTCTGCAATTTCTGGAGGACAAGCAACTGCAGTGGTCTGTTCTAAGTCAAGGATCTTATTGGCACGCCTGTACTCCTCGATAGAGCCTATATCCATCCAGTGTTCATAAAGTGGGAATGTTGAGACAGTGTCGCCACCAGCAAGAATTGTCTGCAGTAGTGTTGGCATATCAAAAAATCGCCCTCGTGGTATCAAGTTAAGTGCAGAAGGACTTAGGACATATATGCCGGCAGAAATCCAGCGACTGATGATTGGTTTCTCATGCATTGCTGTGAGCGTGGTTCCTTCATACTCGACCACTCCATACGGTACATGTATTGGGTAGCTGTGCAGTCCCACTGTGACAAGGGCTCCTGTCTGGCGATGAAAGGAGAGTATGTTTGCCAATTTGAGGTCGGTGATAACATCTCCATTCATGACCACCAGCGGTTCGCTTGGGAGCTCGCTCAGCAGTCCGAGTGCGCCACAAGTACCTAGACGTTGTTTTTCGTGAATGTAGCTAATTTCGACGTTCCAGTGCGAGCCGTCCTTGAAATGTGTTGTAATCATCTCTGACTTGTAGCTGACTGTCAGGATGATTTTGTGAAAGCCTTGCCCGGCAAGCTCCTTGATTGTTCTCTCAAGTAGCGGTTCTCCATGGATCGGCAGCAACGGCTTGGGGCAGTTGGTGGTCAAAGGGCGTAAACGCAGTCCAGCGCCTCCCACCATCAGTACTACTGTGTTGTCCGATCTGGCTGGTTGGGTAAGCCTTTCAGCAGCGCGGATCTCGACAATCTCATTACGATCATTCAACACTATTGAGTATTTGTTAGATGCAGCTTTGCCGTGAACTGACGGTTCTTTGGCTACAGTGGCTGCCGCCTTGTCTAGCGGGTAGCCTGCCAGGAGCGCTTTGCGAATGTCTATGTCTTCAAGTACTCCTACCAGTTTTTGCGCATTGTCTGCGACTACCAGGAAATCGGTGTGAGCTTCATCGAGCATTCTCAGCGCATGCCCGAGTGTTGCATCATTGGGCAAAAGGAGATTTGTCCAGGTTCTCACCGGTTGTGACCTCTCAGTCGTGCAGCTAAACATGGTAAAGAACAGCCTTCTCAAGGCTGTGTGGTTTCTCGCTGGCAAACCAGGCGATTGTCTCTCCAAGTCCGCGTTTCAGTCCGTCCAACCCGCCATAAAGCGGTTCCCAGCCTAAAAGCGCCTTGGCTTTACTGTTGTCGGCCCAGAGACGCTCTACTTCACTTGCTTGCGGACGGACGCGAGAGCTGTCGCAGGAGATCGTTATCTCTGCATTCATGAGTTGTGCAATAAGCTGCACAGTGTCGTGAATTGAGATTTCGAAATTGCTCCCTATGTTTATAACTTCGCCGATTGAGCGTTCTGACTCGCCAGCAGCAACGAGTCCGCGGACTGTATCAGCTACGAAATTAAAATCTCTTGTAGGATGCAATGCACCCAGTTTCAAATTGCGTTCACCATTAGCAATCTGAGTGATGATTGTCGGAATGACAGCCCGGGGCGACTGACGTGGGCCGTATGTGTTAAACGGTCTGGCCACAGTCACGGGCGTTGAGAACGAACGCAGAAAAGAAAGAGCTAACTGGTCGGCACCAGTCTTGGTGGCGGAATAGGGCGATTGCGATTGAAGCGGATGGTCTTCTGTGATAGGGACAAACATTGCAGTTCCGTACACTTCGCTGGTTGAGGTGTGAACTACTTTCTCGCAGCCCAGCTCTTGTGCTGCTTGTAAAACGTTGAGAGTACCACCAATATTTGTATCAACATATGAGCGTGGCGATTGATATGAGTAGGGAATTCCAATCAGTGCTGCTAAATGGAAGATCAGGTCGCAACCGGAAACAGCGCTTCGCACGCTATGAAAATCACGTATATCCCCGGTGACGACTTCAATTGATTGGCGCACATCTGGTTCGCAATAATCGAGATTGCCCCATGAACTCCATGAGTTATAATAAACGAATGCCTTGACGTTGTACCCTTGCTTTAGTAAATGTTCACTTAAATGTGATCCAATAAAGCCGTCTGCACCAGTGACTAAAGCTGTTTTGTTCATACTTCCAATCTGCCCGGTTAGCTCAAGAAGGTTCTACTTTGTACCACAGACTACACAAAGCCTGCAGATAAGCTGCGGCTGAAATAGGCTAATAGCTGGCTATCATAATGAGCCATGAGATAATACCAGAGAGTTCTACAGGTGTAATGACAACTTTGCATTTTAGTGAAGTTAAATAGGTAACAGAGAGTCAGTTAAGTTATGCGTATTGCTATAGCGTCGGCTTCTTTCCCTTCCCGGCAGGATGAAGATCCTGTATTTCCAGCTACATGGGAGCTTGCTCGTGCATTGCGCAGGCTCGGTCATGAACTGCTTGTTATGACCTTCTGCAATGAGGCTGATCCTGAGGATACTGAGCGAGAGGTGCAGATTGACGGTATCCGCGTCTTGAGAAAGCGGCGGGATAAGAGTAAATACGCAGCATTCAGTGGCTCGCCGGTTTTCACTATATTCTCCTGGCAGGCAGGGCGAGCCCGCGAACTTTTCGTCAAGTGTGCCGACGCGTTAAGTGAGTTTAAGCCGGATGTGCTGGAATGTCAGGAATTTAACGGACTTGGTTTTTTCTTCGGCGCCCAGCACAAGTGCCCACTGGTTGTGCGGTGCTATGGTCCGGCTTCCATGTTTATGCGCAGCGGAGATATTGGCAAATTCTCCCTTGTCGATGTGGAGCTGACTGAAGCAATGGAGCTGGCAACGCTCAATGCTGCAGACGGGCTCATAGCAGTTTCTCATGACATAGCAGAAAGGCTGAGTGGTCTAAGTGAGAGGCCGTTAGCAGATTTTCGTGTAATTCGCTTACCGCTTACCGTGCCTGAGGCGCTGCAGGCAAAATGCAATCGTCGTTCTGCTGATGATTTCCCAGTGCTCTTTTTCTGGGGACGTGTAGAACGTCAAAAAGGCGCAGATTTGCTGATTGATGCTTTGCCTGAGGTGGTGGCGAAATACCCCAGGGCAAGACTTTGGATTGGTGGATCAGAAAGTGTTGAGCATGGAGAGCCAGTCCCTTACGCAGTCACTATGCGCAGCAAGCTTGACGAATTAGGACTGAGCGATCGAGTTAGTTTTTTGGGTTTTCTTGAACGCAAAGAGATCCGAGAGCGTGTATCCGAAGCTGATATCTGCTTGTTTCCTTCTCACTATGAGACTGGTTGCTATACAGCTCTTGAAGCGCTTTGCGATAGTGGCTGTGTCCTGGCTGGCAGAGTTGGTGGGCTTGCTGAGTACCAGAGTCATGGTGAGTCTGCCTGGTTGGTAGAGCCTGCTGATGGTCATGCCCTTGCTGAAGGAATAGTACGCTTGTCTGATGACCAGGCTTTGCGCACCAGACTTTCACAGTCCGGAAGAGAGCATGTTGCAGCCGTATGCAATCCTGAAAAGATTGCCATCGAGTCTCTGAAGGCTTATGAGGAGGCTATAGAGCATTTCGCTTCCAGGCAAGCAAAAGCTGATCTGCCGTTTAAGACGTTAACAGAACATATTGGGTTGGCTCTAGAAGATAAAACTGCTGGTGACACCTACCACGAGATTTGTCAGGAATATCTGTCGCAGGCCTGGCATGCTGGATATGAGGCGGCCATGTTAGCTGCTAAGAATAACAATGGGACAGAGGCAGGACTGTTTGAGCAGCTCTTGTCGGTTGCTCGGCGGCTAAAAAGAAAATTGAACATCTAAAGTTTGATCGACTGAATGCTGAAATTCGGTTAATAAACGGTTTGGATTTTTCTAGAGCTTCGGCAATGATTAGTGCCTGGCGGTTGACCTTCTCCTGCGGGTTGATGGATAATCGTCCGGTTGTTAAGAGTTGATGCCGCACGGGCCGAATAATGACACCTGACTTATCTGTAGTTGTAGCTGTATATAACGAAGATCCACGCAATCTGCTTTCGATGATCGATCGCTTGCGTGGAGTAATCTCTCCGTTAGGGCTGTCTTACGAGGTGGTTTTTGTCAATGATGGCAGCGGTCCAAAGGCGAGTCAGGCTTTACGTGAAATTGCCGAGCAGGTTGATTATGTAAAGCTAGTAATGCTTTCGCGCAACTTCGGACAACAAGCGGCAATAACGGCTGGTATGGATCACTGTGATGGACAGGCGGTCGTCAATATCGATTCGGACCTGCAAGATCCGCCTGAGTTGATTTCTGAAATGGTTCGGCTCTGGAAGGATGGATACGATGTTGTCTATGCTCAGCGGTCCTCCCGGAGAGATAGATTAAGCAAAAGGCTCTCCGCCCACCTTTTTTATCGGGTGCTCGGGGCAATATCGTCAGTCAAGATTCCCTGGGATACTGGCGATTATCGCTTGATGGATTGCAAAGTAGTTGCCGCTCTTGCTCGGCTTCCCGAGAAGACGCGATTTCTACGAGGTATGGTGCCCTGGTTGGGCTTCAGGCAGATTGGCGTTTCTATTGAACGCGACGCCAGATGTATAGGGGAGAGTACTTACACCCTGAAAAAACTGCTCAGCCTGGCAGCGGACGGGCTTCTGTCATTTAGCATGGCACCACTTTATTTGATACCGCTGTTGGGTCTCGTGTTGTGTGCGGCAGGAGCGGTTGGTTTGTTGGTCTGTTTTATCTCTGGCTCACTTCATCATGGACACATCAGTACAGCAGTTGTAATTGCCAGCGTTGCAATATTTACCGGCTTGCAGATTCTTTGTACTGGCATTCTGTCTATTTACTTGTCTAAGGTTCTTGAAGAGGTGCGAGCGCGACCCACTTACCTTGTTGCTGAGCGTCTGGGAGCACCTTTTACTGGTGAAGCAAGCAGGGAGAGGAGCGCGAGTACAAACAGGTCTGTGCTTGCTCCAGTCAAGAGCGCGGATAGCTAATCATGCTTAATTGATGTATGCCTTACCTGGTGGCTGGCTAGCCACAATACCGTTTAGATAAGCGGTCTACAACTTGTAGAGACAACTTGTAGAGACGACTTGTAGAGACGACTTGTAGGGGCGACTGTAGGGGCGGCTCGCGAGCCGCCCACCCGGCGCGTCCCTACGCTGTACGGTATTGGGGCTAGCCAATGTTGTGTTTCTGCTCAGCACCCATAATATTTGACTGTGCGATAATGGTTTGAACCATCTGAGCCAGGTCTGCCTAGTTTATGTCACCAAGCACCATAGCTGTCACTGTTATTCTCGCCTGTCGTGATATCGGACGCTTTCTTCACCCGTCGGTAAGGAGTGTTGCTGTAGCCATTGAGACTGCCGAATCTGAGATGGGAGTAGCAATAGAATGGCTCATTGCTGCTGATACCTCCTCGCAAGCTACTGCAGATTACCTGCACTCCCATGTGCCTGCGCGTGCGCGACAGCTGTTGACTTGCAACGGTGATTTTAACGCAGTCAAGAATCAAGCAGTCCGAGAAGCAGAAGGACAAGCGATTGCTGTGGTCACCGGAGACGATCTTGTTGCCAGCAATTGGTTGACGAAATCGCTAAAAGCGTGGACGGATCGTACAAAGCTTGTTGTTTTGCATCCAGGAGCAGTGGTTGTTTTCGGCAATAGCTGTTTTCTCTTCTCAACACCAGATCAAGAAAATCCAGACTTCTCGAAAGATACACTTTTCTCGCGCAACCACTGGCCTGGCATCTCGTTCGGACCAAAAGAGATCTTTGCCTGCCACCAGTTTATACAGTCGGATACTGTGCATGGATTCGGACATGCTGATTGGCATTGGGCTTGTGAAACGGTTGAAGATGGTGTGTGTCACAAGCCTGTGCCTGGAACGATCTCATGTTGCCATCAGCGCGGCAACCATTCTTGCATTACACCCTCAGAGAACGGACATCTCTTGATGCCCCCGGGCAAGCTGTTTCAGCTCTTCTCGCAACAGGATCAAGCTTGATATGAAGGGACTATTAACAACTGTCAAGCACTGGCGGGATCTGCAGCTCATCAAGAAGAGCCAGCTATTTGACGAACGATACTATGTGACACATTATCCTGCGGTTCTGCAGTCTGGGCTCGGCTGTCTGGAGCATTATCTACAACTGGGAAGTGCTGCCGGGATGAGACCCAATGCTTTTTTTGATGATGCCTATTACCGTGAAGCCAATCCTGATGTCAGGGTGTCCGGGGTAAATCCGTTAGTTCACTATATAAAGTGTGGTGCCAGAGAAGGAAGGAATCCATCCCGGTCGTTCAACACACGGCAATATCTTGAGAAGCATCCGGATGTTGCAGCGCAACGAGTGAATCCGCTCTGGCACTATCTTACTTACGGTGCTTCTGAGCATCGCGAGATAGACAATACACGAATGAGAGCGTTGTCTGCCGACAATAAGGTTCTCTACGAACAATTGGGACAGATTGAACCGTTGTTACCCCCGTTTGAAGATTTGTTGTATGTGCCTCTGGACTGCGGAGCAACAGAGTCTCTTGCCGGGCGTGCTTACTTCAAGTTGGCAGAGAGTATTTCGACACCTTTTACTCACCTTTTTGTATTGCAGCGACTTATACATGGTGGTGCAGCCACGCTATCAATGCATTATGCAAACCTGGTTAAAGAGCGGTGTGGAGCAGATGCGGCTGTGGTGATTCTTGCAGATCTTCCAGATCGTCCGGCCAGCCATCTGGTGCCTGAGGGAGTAAAGCTTATTGCCCTGGACGACCTTCAACCCGGGCTGTCAGAAGAAGAGAAAATTCAGCTGCTGGCACGATTTGTTGTTGAGTCGAAGCCAAAAGTGGTGCACAATTTGGACTCAAAGATCTGCTGGGAAACATTTCGGCGCTATCACAAACAGTTCCACCCCCACACTGCGTTAATAGCCAGCCTGTTCATGTTTACCTACAATCAAGCAGGCAGAAAAGCAGGTTATGTCAGCGATTACTTAAACAGTTGTATTGAGAATCTAGACCTGATCGTAACTGACAATCACACTTTCAAGGACGAGGCTGCGCGCTTCTATGCTCTGGAAGAATACAATCTTGAGAAGATAGTTGTAGTCTACACACCAATCTTGTCGCAATTCCACGAGCCGGACTCTTCGGGAGCTGTCTCCAAGCGCATCCTCTGGTCATCGCGTCTCCATCCAGATAAGCGTCCTGATGTGCTGGTCAAGATTGCACGGTGCTTGCCTGACTTTACCTTTGAGATATATGGAGATTCGGCTCTTGATGAAGCTGAGATGAGGACAATCAGCAATCTCAAAAATGTGCGGTTGCATGGGCCTTATTTCAACAGCCAGAGTCTGCCACGTGTTGGTATAGGCGCTTATCTGCATACGGCCAGGCATGAAGGCGGAGCAATTACACTCAAGGAGGCGATTGTGGCAGGTCTGCCTGTTATCGCTCCGCCGCTCGGCATTATTCCTGATATTGTCGGTCCTGATACCGGATGGCTGGTTGCTAGCGGCGACGACGTGCAAGCATACGTTGACGCGATTCAAGAATGTGTATCCAATCCGCAAGAGAGACTGCGGCGTATTCGCAATGCGCAAGAGCTGCTGGCGAAGGAGCATTCGTGGCAAAGCTTTGCGGCGACAGTTGCCAGCTGCCCCGAATACTACTTGCCAGATGAAAAGCATTATAATAATTGAAGCAATGTGATTGAAAGCCATTGTATGATTATCAAGTGCCTCGGCTTAAGGCTTCTTGCCGACGAAAATATTGGAGAGCGTTGATTGATCCCACCTGCGGTATCGGTGTGTCTGCCTGTTTATAACGGCGAGAGGTTCTTGTCCGCTGCTATTGAGAGCGTTCTTGGGCAGACTTTTGATGACTTCGAGCTCGTCGTAGTAGATGACAATTCTTCCGACCGCTCTGCTGAGATTACTGCTGACTTTGCTTGTAGGGATAGCCGAGTACGGTTGTATCACAACGATACAAACCTTGGACTGTTCTTTAATTACAACAAATGCATGGAGCTAAGCGCAGGGCGTTATATTAAGCCGTTTGCGCAGGATGATTTGCTATGTCAATCGGCTCTAGCCCGCATGGTTCAAGAGTTGGATACACGAGACAATGTTTCGCTCGTCGCATGCACACGAGAATATGTCGATGCTCAAGGGCAGAGCGTTGAGATTCAAAGATGTTTCGAAAAAGATCAAGAATGTGATGGGCAGATTCAAGCCGTTCAAATGTTGTCTAATATCTCCAACCAGATAGGCGAACCTTGTGCTGTTATGTATCGAGCCGAGCACAAGGGCACTGGCTTTGCTGCTGAACTGCCACAGCTGGGCGATATTGAGTACTGGGTGCGTTTATTGCAACAGGGGCGTCTGTTCTTTATTTCAGATGTGCTCTGTAAGTTCAGATTACATTCAGGGAATCAGACACGCAAGAATATAGCCAGTTTTGATTATTTTGCCGACATGATGATCGTCAAAGAGCGTTACGGGGAGTTCCTGGCTCAGTGCGGGATTTCTAATGAGGAATTCACCAGGCGTATTTTGTTAAAGGTCACCGAGTTGATCCACTATGCCGACGGTATCGGTATTGACTTTAGCCGGTCCGATTTTTCAGCTCTGTCGCGCAGACCGCAAGAGTTAGGGCAGCTTCTAGTTGATCTGTTACAACGCCTGGCTGCAATCGAGCCTGAATATTTATCTTTGCGGTCGCGGCTGCCTGTGCTGGAGGAGGGAAATAGCAGGCTGCATGGCGAGCTTTCTTCTCTAGTGAACAGCCCGTCGTGGAGGCTTACTGCTGGACTTCGCAACTTGAAGAGAATTACTGCTGCATTGTTGGGTGCAGGGTCGAAGTGAGAGTGTACACTGGTGCTTCAACCAATCATGCTGCTTCTATTGTAAGAGGGTCGCCTGTAAGTGAGAATTTGTCTTATCTCCCGCGAATATCCGCCTGATACCGGTTTTGGCGGGATAGCCACTTTTGCCCACCATCTTGCTTCCGGCTTGACTGCGCTCGGTCATGAGGTGGAGGTAGTAGCTTTGGCTAAGGGCAAAGCCAAAACTGTAGTGGAGGGGGGGATTCGGGTGCATCGTGTCGAACTGCACCAGTTTGATGGAGATTTAGGGGCTATCTCTTTAGGCATGCCTTATAGCTGTTACGTTTTGCGCACTGCAACTGCCTTATGGGAGAAGTTTTACGCTCTGCACTGTGAAAACCCTTTTGATGTAGTGGACAGTCCTGAACTGCTGGCAGAAGGAGTCATCCCTGCAGTCACGAAGGTAGTGCCTCACCTAATCAGGCTTTACACCCCACATTCTAAATTTATTGCTGAGCAGCTTCATAATGTTACGGCTTCATTCGATCATCAGTTTGTGGCGATGCTTGAGCGTGTAGCCATGCTGTTTGCTGATGTTATTACTTCACCGAGCGATGATCTGGCTGATTTTGTGGCGCGCGATCTTCACTTGCCGCGAGAGAAGATCAACATCATTCGCAACCCTATTGATGCCGACAAGTTCAGCTCTGACGGCAATCGTGCCATAGCCTCCGATGGGCGGCCAATAGTCCTGTTTGTCGGCAGATTAGAAGAGCGAAAAGGAATCAGCTATCTGATCAAAGCTGTTCCGCTAGTTGTGGCAAAGTGTCCTGATGTTCGTTTTGTAATCGTCGGTGATGATACTAATAATGGCAAAGGGCAGAGATCTGTGCTTGCCGAACTGACAGAGCTGCTCAGCCAGGGAGGTTGTGCGCAACAGGTTGAGTTTGTGCCGCGGGTGCCGCTTGACCAGCTGGCAGACTATTATCGCTCGGCGGATATCTGCGTTGTGCCTTCTGTCTACGACAACTCTCCTTACACCTGCCTGGAGGCGATGTCGTGCAGCCGTCCGGTCATTGGTACTTCTGCTGGTGGCACTCGTGAGTATATTGTTCATGGAGAGTCTGGCGTAATCATACCCCCGCGCGATCCACAAGCAATTGCTGAGTCGTTGCTGCAGCTGTTAGGCAATGAACAAGAGCGGCGAAGGCTTGGTGATAATGCCAGATCTCGCGTTCTGGCTAAATACCAGCGCACAGAGATTGCCAGGCAAACGCTAGATCTTTATCGACAAGCCAGGCAGTCATTCGAGCAGCGCCAGCATTTGAGGGTCTACAGGAAGCCGCCTGGAGCGCTTGTGGCTGATGCCGAAATGTTTTTAGGTGCGTACGATCAGATGCTTTATGACTTTCTTTACCGGCAGTCGTTCCGTTTCAGGCTTAGCGAGTGGTTGATGATGGTGAGGAAGCGCCCCCGACTCATGCTTGCGAAAATGTTTTTGCGTTGTGTGAAATCGCTACTTTCACTGACAGGGCGCACTCCAGAAAGTGTTATGCCGGCTCTGGGCAGCATGGAGGCAGAGCTGCACAGAAAACAACGGCGTGCACAGGTGCCGGCAGAAAGGCGCAGCAGCAAGGTGTAACTTGCCGGGACTCCGTGGAGTGGGATGATTTGTTCTCTGTTGGCTTGCTGACAACCTGCCTGGCGGCTACGTTTTCTTGTGCGGATTTAATCGAGGCGAAGACCGGGTCAGTAAGTTACGACAGGATGCGGTTCATCTCGTTATTGCGTGAGGGATAGCATTGGCGAATCTTTAACAGTTTGCCATCTGCAACATGTTAAGTGACTGGACTGTCGGTATAAGGTGCTGGCAAGAAAGATAGTGCCTCGGGCAACTGTTGGTAATTGGTGGTTGAGAGGATGAGAGTCTTCCAAAGTCGGGAGCAGCGCCCATGCTTGTCTCGAGCAAATGTATATGAGATGATTGGGCTCAGTAGGGCACCTGCCTTTAGACGCTGGTTAGTATCCTGGATGGGAACAATTCACCTGTGCGTTTTTGGTCTGTGCTAACCTGCTTGCAGCTCAGCGACGCGGAAGCTGGCTTTGTGCTTGCATCTGAAAGAGTTGCCTCAAAGGGGCTGCTCGACGGAACCGGTGCGGATTTGAAAGTGACCGATAGGGACGATGGAGGTCCATTGATGAGTGTAACTGAAGAGATAAAGAGCTACTGGGAAGCTAAAAGCCTGACACCGCTAGACGATCAAGGGTTAAGACCAACAGGACGTGACTCGTTTCTTCAACAAGCGCTTGAAGAGGCAATTCTCAAACATCTTCCTGCCGATAAGAAGATCCTTGATGTCGGCTGTGGTGACGGTTCGTCAACGTCAGTATTTGCTCGTCGTGCCAGATCTGTCGTTGCTGTAGATTATGTTGAAAACTATGTAAAACAGGCTAAGGAGCTTTGCGCGAAAGCCGGCTTGAAGAATGTAGAGTGCATTCACGGCAATGTTCTGAAACTTCAACAGGATGTGGCAGCTTCCCGTCCGTTCGACGTGGCCATAACAATTCGTTGCTTGATCAACCTTCCTGACGAAGCGACTCAATTTCAAGGAGTCGATAATATTTTTGACTGCCTGAGTCCAGGCGGATTGTATATTTGCAGTGAAGGCTGGTCAGAAAGTTGGGCTGCGCTGGATGCTATGCGTGAGCGGTGCGGTCTGGAGAAGATGTATCTGGTGCCACACAATCTGCTTATCAGCAAGGAACGATTAGTGAAGCATTTGGCTCCCAAGGCAGATCTTGTTGCTTATGAAAGTCTAGGGTTCTACGTGTTTCTCTCCCGTGTATTTCAACCGATGGTAACAGCTCCAGAGCCACCACAGCATCTGCACCCGGTCAACAAGGCAGCTCATATGTTGTCTTCGCTTGGAATTTCGCCATCTTACTTTAATGAGCTTGGTTATCCTGGCGTTTGTGTTTTCCGTAAGAAAGCCTGATGAAATTTTGTCAGTGAGCGCTATGAGGGTATTGTTCTGTTAGCCGACAGCTGTTTGAAACGCCGACGCAGCCAGCTTATTATCCTTGCTGTAGTAGTCTTGCTTTTTGCCGGACTGCTGGGGCTCTGGCACTGGCTGGATCATTCAATGCCAGCACCGGATGACTCCTCATATATTCTGGGAAGCTTCCAATATGCGGATCTTCTCAAGCATCCAAAGTTCTGGACTGCCCACTGGTGGTACAGCATGCTCACCGTCAATCGTGTGTATCCACCAACAGTTATGCTGACAAACGGTGTATTGAGGCTGGTTTGTGGTCATGGCAATTGGGTTAATGTTCTTTCTGTGATGATATTCAGTGCAGTGCTCACTGCTACTGTTTATGGAACAACACGCCTTATTTCCAACAGCCATATTGCAGCTATTCTTGCTGCTGTGATTGTCAATCTTTATCCGCAGACTTCTTGCATGAGCCACTGCTTTCTGCTTGATGCTCCGCTCATGTCTATGGTGAGTCTCGGGATCTTTGCACTCTTATGGTGGCGTAAGAATCGGACCTGGAGCCGAGCAATTATTTGCGCTTTAGGTCTTGGGCTTGCATGCCTGACTAAGCAGATTGCAGCTGCGTATCTTCTTGGTCCCGGACTCTTTCTGCTTGGCGAAAGTATTCTATCTGATGTTCGTTGCAGAGAGTGGCGCCGCAGTCGCCAGCTTATTGTTATTGCGGTAGCAACTGTGCTGGTAGGTTTGCCGTGGCTCCTTACAAACATGCCGTATATTCGTTTTCTTGCTGAAGACAATCAGGCTTATATGGGCAAGTTAAGCTTGTGGCAGGTTTTTCCGCGGAGCTTTTCATTCTACGTTCAAAGCCTGCCCTCGATAATGTCACCGTTTCTCCTGGCAGTATTCCTGGTTTCGTTTGTGATGCTCGCCTGGAAGAAACAGTGGCGCCTAACGCCTTTGGCTTTGTCGGCTTTAGGTGGAATGACTCTTATCAGTACGCTTACATGGTCATTTACATCATTGCGTTATATCGCACCATTTATGCTGGCCTCGGCAGCTTATACCGGTTGTGCGTTGGGCATGCTGCATGAAAGGGCTAGAGCGCGGCTTTTAGTATATGCAATTATCGGCTTGGGAGCGCTTCAGTTTATCTCGTTCAACTTCTCGCCGTACCCAATCGCACGACCAGCCTTTATTGCCCAGCTCTCAGACAGGCTTGGGGTCAATCTTGTCGAGATAATCGGGCTTACCCAGAGGGACAGGAGAGTAAGTCAGGTCCGCCACAGCAATCCGCAACCAGCAGAAGACTGGGGGCAAGAATGGGCGCTGAACACGATTGATGGAGTCGAGCAAGGGAAACCTGTTTATCTCAATATCCTCCCGGACTATGTTCAGCTGAACGGCAACACATTTGAACTGGTGGCACGTTTGTTGGGAAGTACTGTTCGTCCCACGACTTCACGCCGCTGGACAGTAATGGGAGATATAGTTCGTTTCGAACCAAAGGTTGCATTGTACTATCAGTGGTTTCTCCTTAAGTCGGGCTATCAAGGGAATCTTCTCCGTGATAAAGAGAGCGAAAAGAATTATGCTGCTCTTGTTGATTTTGTCGAGCACAGCGGAAAATTCAAGCTAATGGGAAGTCATAAGCTTCCTGATCAATCTTGCATGTATTTGTACAGGCAGGATTGATCAGGAAGATCTTTTGCAATCGGCTGACAATAACGAACGAGTTGTAGCTGATATCATCCCTTGCTAATATTAAAGCTCTCAAGTGATATTCAAAAACCAAGACTTTATTATCAAATACTCATCGGCAACGGTCTATAACCTGCAATTAGAATACTTGACCACCTGATCGGATTTGGATGATACACAACGGTGCTGTCTGGCGGGGTTTTTCGGCAAGCGATGGTGACAGCAAAGCTCCTGGCAGACAACATGTCAGATAGTATTGAAAATACCTTCGAGCAAGCCGGCTACCACCAGGTGGAATACGTCAATCCGTGTGCGTCCGGACAGACGATCGGCAGTTCTGTGAGACACCGGGCGCTTGTTTCGAAGGCGACAGGGCAAAGTAGTTTTCTTGCCGCGTTGCTGTTGGTGACGCTTGCAAACTTCTTGCTGTTTCTTGTGGTTCCGGCGATCAGGCAAGCTGCCGATGCTGATAATCGGACAAAACCGTTTGGTACCAAACTTCCTGAATTATTACAATCGACTAGTACGCCCGATATTCTCCTAATTGGCTCGTCGCTCACGCTTGAACCAGCAGTTCGCTGCGATGATGATCTGAGCCGGCGAAGGACACGCTTTGACCAGCAGTACTACATCACGCGCATCAATCACTATACTAAGGCTGAATATCTGGAGTATCTTCTTGCTGAGAAAGGCTGTTTGGGATCGCATATCCACAACCTTGGTCTCAGCGGCAGCATGATGTCAGATCACTGCTTTGTTCTGGAAAAGATTCTTGCATCCGGCAAGTGTCCCCGCCTGGTAATTTGTGCGATTGCTCCGCGCGATTTTCTGGACTCATCGTGCCCTGTCGACCCAGCCGCCACGGCCGTGCGCCGCCAGCTGGACTTGCTCGGTCCGTTGCTTCTGCCCAGGCAGTGCGGAGTGGCACAAGAGTGTCAGCGATTCTGGTGCCAGATAACCAGCGCCTTCTATCAAAATCTTAGAGATCTCAAGAATTATTTGGCAACTCAATTGCGTACAGCGACTCCGTTCCGCAGCACCCACTGCCGAAATGGAGAGCTTGTGTATCAGCCGAATTATTGCTCTCCACCTAACACATATAAGTACCTTGAGATCTACCGCAAGAGTTACGGACATCCAGACAAGCAGGTTTACAAGCAACAATGTCAGGCTCTTAGCCGTATGCTGTTGCTCTCACGCACTTATGCCATACCGGTTGTCTTGGTCAATATGCCATTGCCAGAAAAGACAAATAATCTGCTTCCTGAAGCTGATAGCAGCAGTTATCTTGCAACCATAACCGGTACATCTCGCAGCTGTGGTGCGACATTCTGGGATCTCAATACGAAAGGGAGTTACAATGATCTTGCGGATTTCGAGGATGCTTCGCATCTGAATGGCGCCGGAGGCAAGAAGTTCTTTGCGGCTCTGGTTGCAAAGATTGTTGAGTCGCCGGATCTTTTGGCTAGACTCAAAACAAAAGTTCCCCCAAAGCATCACAGTTGGTAACAAGAAGATGAGTTCCTCAACGAGTACAGTCCTTGGAGACGTTTCCAGAAAAAACATGGATGATAGAAACAACAGTGACTCATGCAAGCCCCTGAAGCGCAAAGTTATGCATATGGCAGCCACCTCCCGCGGTGCTATCTGGATGCACGAGCAGTTGAGAGGATTGAAAGAGCGCGGTTATGAAGTGGCTGCTGGCGTTTCGGGAGAAGGTCCGCTCACCGAGGACCTCAGCGCCGATGGAATTCCGCATTTTGTATTCGACTTTGGTTTGTGCTGGTCGTTGAGCCAGTTGTGCTTATTGTTCGGTAAGATCTACAGTCTTGCCTTCTTTCTCTTCCGACGGCGCTATGACATAGTTCACTATCAGCTTTTCGACTCGACATTAATCACCAGAATCGCTGCCTGGATTGCAGATGTTCCTGCCCGCATCAATATGGTGCCATCGCCATATTACATGGAGTCCCCCGGTTGCGGACTTGTGGAAAAGAAAACTTGCTGGATGGACTCCCGCGTGGTTGCCTCCTGTAAGCATACTTATGATCTGTATGAACAATCCGGGTTTCCTAAAAATAAGCTTGCTCTCATCTACTATGGAGCGGATGCAGCCGGCTTCAATCCCGACTCTATTGATCGGCAATCCATACGCCGGCAGCTGGCTGAGCAGTTCGGCTTCGATCAGTCGACCCCCTTAATAGGTAAAGTTGCCTACTTCTACCCTCCACTTCCCTCTTCATGGTTCGTGCCGCGCGACCTGTGGGGGCGTTCAATTAAAGATCATGAAACTTTGATAGATGCTGTTCCTCTGGTTCTGGCAGAGATCCCGCAAGCCAGGTTCCTTCTGGTTGGGGATGGTTGGGGTGTAGAAGGTGCGCAATATCTAGAGCAGCTCAGAGAGCGAGTACATTCTCTTGGTATAGACCATGCTGTAATCTTCACAGGGTTGCGTGCGGATATCAGAGATATCCTTGCAGCTCTGGATATTTCGATTCAGTGCCCAATAAATCATGAGAATCTTGGCGGCACGATTGAATCGCTCCTGATGGCCCGCCCACTCATTGCTACAAGGGTTGGCGGTCTTACCGATACTGTTATCGATAACGCAACCGGTCTGCTTATAAGCCCAGGCAATGCCGAGGAGCTGTCCAGAGCAATTTTGCGACTGCTGAAGTATCCGGAAGAAGCTCGGCAAATGGGAGAAAATGGTCGGCGCTTCATGCTTGAGCGTTTTACTCTCGATACCACAGTTGCGAACCTGCACCAGCTCTACTGTGAGGTTCTTGATGATGCCGGCAGAGAGCCAAAAGTCAAAGACATGAATCAGTTGCCCAGTTCCACAGTTGTCTGTGATAACGTGGCTGCAATGCCCAGTGTAGCTAAGGGCAGGTCTTGTCAGTCCCCAGTCGAAGCTTGTCACGAGAGGAAGGCAGCGATTGGATATCGCCTGCCGGTAGTGTTGTTCAGGACGCTGTTTGCTGTGCCCATCATTGCCTGGGTTGGCTGGACTTTATGTCAGCCAATTTTGCCAAACTTGCGCCGTGAGATCTCCAATCGACTTTACTGGTCTGTGCGCCACAGCATCTATGCTGTGCAAAGCGGTTTCCGATGTCTGCAACGTTTAGCATATCTCAGCTGTAAGCGCTGCCTCGATATTGTGATTAGCCTCTTTCTACTTGTCACAGCTGCTCCTGTGTGGTTGATTTTATTATGCAATCGACAGGAGGGCTGCCCTTTGGTTGTTCGGACAAAAGTCTTGGGCGGATTGAACAAGCCATTCGTACTTTTCAGTATGGGCAAGCCGGTGCTTGCCTACCGCGAGCCGGCGGCAGAAAGTTGTTCTGAGCGTAAAGATGCTCATGGTCTAAACAGTCGATTCTGGTGGCTGCCCAGTTTGTTAAATGTGTTGCATGGTGATATTAGCTTTATAGGACCAGGTCTTAGACCTCTTGATTTAGGTTTAAGTCCCAATAGTGAGCAGTTTCAGCTTCAGATGAAGCCTGGAATTACCGGTTGGTCACAGTTGAACAGTACAAAACATCCGCTGGCGATAGACATTGATGCTATGGATCGCCTTTATATGGCAACGTCCAACTTAATCCTTGATTTTAAGATCATGGTGAAATCCATTATCAAGTTCATGAGGACTTGAAGCTAAAAGAGTCATCTGCCCGTTATGATTCTGGTCCTGCAGCACAATAGGTGCTGGGTTAAATGACAATATCAGTCAGCCTTTATATCTGCGCTAGTCAGATGCTGGTAGACAATGCGTAGTGCGAGGTTAAAACCCTCCAATGTGCTGCTGCGAACAGTTGGTTGCGTTGAAGAGAGCTGTTTGGAAAGACCAGCTCATTGCAACTGTTCTCATGAAAGTAAATGCAGGCTTTCGTTGGTTGATGATTGATGAATAACTCAGTTGATGATTACGAACGGTAGCACGCTCCGCTTATAATGATCCCTCTGTGTCTATGATGATTGAGACAAGTTCGGGCAAGAATTTAGTGTATGTCCCGAGCTGACAGTATAAGGGTTTAGCATCCACTGGACATGCATCGCATAGGCTCTAATAGAGTCTTGCGTTGGTATTGCATTTG
>CAILLX010000148.1 GCA_903835185.1 uncultured bacterium
AACCCCACCAGTTGATGCTTGCAAGCAAAAAAAGGCCAAAAAGTGCAAAAAGCGACCAGAAGAGGTCGCTTTTTGCACTTGCTAAGATGGGGGTGGTCAGGGCATGTCACAAAAGATCAACGACGCCCTGGACATCCCCCTCCTGGGAGTCGATGAAAGGCGCCCAGGTTATCGCTTTCTATGACCTGCGCAACGGGCGTCGTGCTGTCGGCAACCCGTATCTCGACGAGCAGACGCTGCTCTCTTTTGCCGGCGATTCGGCAGGTGGCGAGCAGCATCACGACGGACACGGCTCAATTGTGCTGAGACGGACACGGCAGCTGGCTCCTGACGCACCGCTGATACTTGTTCGTGCTTTCACTGACGGTCCAGAGCTCAATTTGATCCGAACTGGCTGGGAGGATGGGCGCCAGACCATTGATGGCTGGACGGAGGCTTACATAGCTGCTGTCGAGCTTTGCCAGCAGCGTGGCTTGCTATCAGCTACCAACTGCTCTTTCGGCGGCTTTCGCCATGCTATGGACGGCACCGGGTGGGAGTCCAATCAGGTAGGACTTGTCACTGGAGCCGGGCTTGGTGGGCATGTCCTGGTAGCAGCAGCTGGACCTGGAGACGGGCGTGCCGCGCATGCTTCCTGGGATGTCTACCAGGGACAACTGAGGTCAATCAGGCTCTATCAGCAGGAGACAACAATCTACAACCTCTGGGCTGGGCTTTCTCGGCATGACAACGAGCAGTCAGGAGAGCCTGTGCCGGCCGACTGGACAGTGGATGTCTTGTCAGGCGACAAGTTGCTGGTGCAGCATGTAGGCTCTGAGATTCCGGAAAATATGTGGAACAAGCGGCGCCAGCTCACTTTCACCATTGAAGGAAGCGGGCTGTATGAACTGCGTGTCAACCGGCATGACTCAGGCGACGAGCACAACAGTCTTCGCTTCGACTGTTGGACATCGGGTGGTGAAAACACATCTTTCCACAACTTTGTCGACCCGACTCTGATTAGCGAGCCGGCAATATTCCCTCAGGTGCTTGCAGTTGGGCTGCGTGTCTGCAACTATTCGCCCGACCAGTCTCTGCCTGGTCACAAGCCTGACATTCTTCTCGACGGTTTCTGGTACATCAGCTTCAGGCTGCCTGAGGTTACAGTTGCTGTAGCAGAGCTGCTGCAGCGCCAGCCGGGAGCCGATGTCGACGCCGTGCGCGCTCTGCTCGGCAAATATCCGCAGATCAAGGAGGTAGAACTGGCAGACTGGTTGGCAAGCGGCGACAATTAGAGCGGAGGGCATAATGACCTTTGACCTGGTAACCTGGCTGAGCAAGCAGATTGGTGAGTATGCGCTGGAGATTCCGCTTTTGGACATCTCCAGCGCTGCTGCAGATGACCCGCGTGAGTGGTTGATTACTAACGGACTCGGTTCGTTTGCTTCGGCCAATATCTGGGGTGCAGCCAGCAGGCGCTATCATGGGCTCGGCATATTTGCTCTCGAGCCTCCGGCAAGCCGTACCTTGCTCTTAACCAGTATCGATGCTGTGGCAGCAGGCGAACAGCTTGCTACCAACTTCTGGACCTCCGGAGCAGTAAGCCCTGAAGGGTACAAGAAAATCTCTGCCTTTACTGTCTATCCAGTGCCTACATGGGTCTTCGAGTTGTCCGGTGGGCATCTGATTAAACAGGTGGCTATGCTGCCAGATCGGCAAGAGGTGATAGTAGGCTACACATGGGTAGGCTCGCAACCTTTGCCTCTCTCCTTGCAGCTCATCGTCAACTGTCGCGATTTTCACGGTGAAACAAAAGGTTCACCTGACTGGCGCTTCGGGCAGGATGTGCAGGCAGACAGGGTGAGGGTGCGAGCCTACCCATCAGCTCCTGAGCTGGTGGTGGCATTCAGTCGCGGCACTTACACAATGGAGCCTGACTGGTACTGGAACTACTACTGGCCACGCGAGCATGAGCGCGGGCTCGGCTTTCGTGAAGACAACTTTTCTCCTGGACGTCTGGAGTGCTCTCTGGAACCAGGTGCCGAACTTACCATTCGCGCCGGCTTAGAGCGGTCTCTTAGAGCCGGTTCGGTGGCAGATGTTGTCCGTTGTGTCGCTGCTCATCAAACCGGTCTGGTCCGTAAAGCCGGCTCGCCGCTGTCGCAAGATACAAGGCGCCTGGTGGTGGCAGCCGATCAGTTTATAGTGGAGCGCCGTTCGACCGACTCAGAATCAATTATTGCCGGTTATCCATGGTTTGGTGACTGGGGCAGAGATTCGATGATTAGCCTGTCCGGACTTGCACTTGCTACAGGACGGTTTGATACAGCTGCCGGCATCTTGAAGACTTTTGGGCAGTACCTGAGCAACGGCATGTTGCCTAACAACTTCCCCGACACAGGTACCACTCCTCAGTACAACTCAGTCGATGCCAGCCTCTGGTGGGCATGGGCGCTTTTGAAGTACTATCGCATCACCAGAGATACACTCTTAATTGCCAGCCAGTTGCCGCTTTTGGACACAGTCATCCAGTGGTATGAGAAAGGGACATTTTACAACACGCATGTTGATCCGGCAGATTGGCTTGTTTGTGCTGGCGAACCAGGTGTGCAGCTCACCTGGATGGATGCTAAAGTCGGCGATTATGTTGTGACGCCGCGAGTGGGCAAACCTGTGGAAGTCAATGCGCTCTGGTTCAACTTCTTTAAGATAATGGAAGCATTTCACGCTGATACAGAGGGTAATGGCAAGCAGTATGCTGAATCAGCAGAGCGGGTTAAGAAAGGCTTTGCGAGCTTCTGGAATAGCGAAACAGGCTGTCTCTTTGACGTCATAAATGCAGACGGAACGGCAGATGCCAGCATTAGGCCCAACCAGCTGCTGGCAATCTCTTTGCCTTATGATCTTGTCTCTAACGAGCAAGCCCGGTCGATCTTGCAGGTAGTTGAGCGGGATCTGCTGACTCCGGTAGGCTTACGCAGCTTGGCTCCAAGCGATCCTGCTTATAAAGGGAGCTATGGTGGTGGAGCCGGAGTGGCAACTCAGTACGATCGCGATATCACCTACCACCAGGGCACGGTCTGGCCATGGCTTCTGGGTCCATGGGCAGAAGCACGCCTGCGGGTTTATGGTAAGACTGAGTCAAACCGCCAGTTTATCTCTGCTCATCTTACTCACATAAAGGAACACATTTTAAAAGAAGGTGGGATTGGCAGCGTCTCGGAAATCTTCGATGGTGACGCGCCGCACACTGCGCGCGGTTGCATAGCCCAGGCCTGGTCGGTCGCTGAGCTGTTGCGAGTGTTGTCAGAACATGCGCTATAACACTCAAAACTCTGTCATAGCGCATGCTTCTGCTCCTTTCGTATTTTGTCGGGAACCCGCTAGATGATGTAGTATAGTAACCGCCAGTAGTATCACATTGAAAAGCTTTACATCTGAACATTCCTCGCGCGGGGTCTCCTTAGCGATGCAATCACTGTTGGCAAAGTTCTGTTCAATAGTTTTCTGGATAAAAAATGCGGTAATCTTCGTCGTCCTTACCTGGCCTTATGATGACCAGTCTGCCTTCTTCGCGGCGCGGTCTGCCTGTTCTGTTGAGAGTCATAAACATATTGGCGACAATATCGTCAGACACTGCGCGCTCTCGCTTCTGGTTGCGCTCCAGACAGACATCTAGCGGAACATCAAGCAACCAGAGCTGAATGTCTGTGTATCCGGCTTTGGCTGCCATATTCAGGATAGGTTTGCGCTGCTTGACGTTAATATTGGTGTTATCTATGACAATATCTGCTCCAGTCGCCAGGACCTCTTCGAGCTGTTTGAAAAACTGTCCGAAGACCTTCTCCGGCTCACGTTGATCTGCCGCGTCTCCCCAGAGCTCCTGTCGGATGGAGTCAGCGTTGAGGCAGTGATAGCCGCGTGCGGCTATTTTGCTCGCTAACGTAGTCTTGCCAGCCCCTGGTATTCCAACCAATAAGATAAGCTTCTTCAATGCTGTCCGCCCTTATCTTTGTTCAGTCCACGGCTGTCTGCCGCCCAGTTGAGATAAACACAGGCAAGAGGCAGGCAGGCAATAGCGTAGATCCATCCAATCAAAGCCTTCAAGTTCTCCTTCTCTTCTGTAATGGCAGTTACCCTGGTATCTAGCCAGGGGTTGGCATAAAGAATAAACCCAATTGATGTCAGGTACAGCCCGGTTATGGCATAACCAAGACGTGGACGGCGGGCGAGGTGGCGCCAGGACCAGACTGTCTGAATGATATAACCAAGACCGAAAGCAAACAGTGCCAGCCCGTAATGCTGATAACGTCCGAGCGACATGTGCAGTTGTAGTGGAATGGATAGAATGACCAGACCAGAGATGAACCCAAGCAGAATAAAGTTATGGTCCTTGAGCTGGAGCTGAATAATGGTTAAAAACTTCCTCATTACTTGCGTGCTGGCAGAGCTGCTTCGTGGGCTGATTTGAGCTTGCCGAGAAGTTCGGCTCGTCTGTCATATAACCGCTTTGATTTGCGTGGGGCATGGTTGTCGATTGCATAGGCAGCCATGATAGGCAGTCCAATTGTGGAGTCGAGGTAACAGACCACAGTGTCGGGCAGAGCTTGCGGATCCACTTTGCCCCAGGAGACAGCCTCGGATGGTGTTGCACCAGAGAGTCCGCCTGTATCCGGTCTGGCATCAGTAATCTGTATGAAATAGTCATGCCCAGACTCTTCGATGCCCAGTACTTCTTGAATTTGCGGCTCGGTTTGCAACATGAAGTTTTTTGGTGAGCCGCCGCCTGCTATGAAAACAGCGCTCTTGCCACCACTCTTTTTGGCATCAAGGACGATGGCTGCTGTCTCGTTGACATCGAGAGAGACATCAATTATGGGTCCCTGTCCATTGAGGGCAAGACATGCCACGTTCATACCAATCGAGCTGTCGCCTGGTGAAGGAGTGTAGACCGGAACTCCGCAGCGATAAGCGGCAGCAAGCAGTGTCGATCCTTTCAAACTTAGCTTACGTTCACGTTCGTCAAGATACTTTCCGAAGAGGTAGTGCATCTCGGCAGATGACATCGTCTTCTGGAATTCAGGTGCTGCGAGCACCTGACGGAAAAATTTGTCAGTTGAAAGTAAGACGTCATAGTGAAATACGACATCGTAAATGCGTATGACCTGCTCGTCGCGAAGTGCCGTGTCGTTCCACATGTGGTTGCCCTGGTGGAGCGTAGCTCCTATTCCGAAATGTGTATCGTGATAAAGATTGGCACCAGTGCTGACAATCCAGTCGACAAAACCGTTTTCTATAAGCGGAATTATGGTTGATCTGTTAAGACCTGCCGGAGTGAGCGCCCCTGTTATGCTCATTCCGATTGTGACATCTTCGCCGAGCATCTTGCCAGTGAACAGCTGGCATGCTGCTCGCAAGCGCCCGCCATTGTATGCCAGGAAAGTTGAGTCAACAAGGGAAGTTACACTCATCGCCTGCCCTATCGCTGGTGGATCAACTACCATGCCGCACAGATAGTGAGATTGCTTAGACATTCAGGTCTCCTTTTGCTTCTGAACTTGTTGACTTAATCGATTGCTATTCGCCTGCTGGCTGCCGACTGACCTGAGAGGTGCCCAGGCTCTACTGGTTGCTTGAAGCTAGGGCTCCTGAGCGCATCCTGGCAGCAATCAGGTTTTCATCTTTGTAGGCAGTTTCTCCAGCGCAGAAGGTGAGCATGGCTTTACCGGTTAGCTGTTTACCTGTAAAAGGTGAGTTGCTGCTCTTTGAGAGACCTTTGCTGGCATCGTATTTCCATTTGTGTTCAGGATCGAGCACAACCAGGTTGGCCGGCTCGCCAACCTCTATGACAGGTTGGGGAAGGTCGAGGATTCCTGCTGGTCTGCTTGTGAAGAGCGAAATAAAGGACAGGCGACTCATGTGAGCCTGCTTAACCAGTCGCTCAACAGTGACTGCAAAAGCTGTCTCCAATCCGATAATCCCAAATGGGGCCTCGGCAAACGGTTTTTGCTTATCAAGAGCTGTATGCGGGGCGTGATCTGTGGCGATGGCGTCAATGGTTCCATCGGCAAGACCCGCAATTAGAGCTGCTTGATCTTCTGCGGTGCGCAAAGGAGGGTTCATCTTGAAAGAAGTGTTGAAACTGGTGATATCGTCAACAGTTAGACAGATATGGTGTGGTGTAGTGTCGGCAGTGATTGGCAAACCACTGGACTTGGCTGCTCTGATCAACGCTACTGAAGTGGCTGCCGAAACATGAGCAAAGTGAAGCCTGCCACCAGTCTGCCTGACTATCTCTATTTCACGGGCGATGGCAGAAGTCTCAGCTGAATAGGGAATCCCAGGCAAGCCCAGATTGGTACCTACCAAACATTCGTGGATAGCAGCGCCGGCAGATAAGTCTTTGTCTTCAGCATGACTTATGATGACTCGGCGAGCTAGTTTGGCGTATTCCAGCGCTCGAGAGAGCACTGCCATATTGGACACCGGCAGTCCGTCATCTGAAAAAGCTTCTGCGCCTAAATCCGCCAGCTCGACCATGTTTACCAGATCCCGCCCTTCGGCGCCTCTGGTTACGCAGGCAACAGGCATGACTTCAACGTGAGCCTTTTCTTCAATACGCCGCAGAAGCAGGGACAGCATGGCAGAACTGTCGATAGGCGGGTCAGTGTTGGCCATAGCCAAGACGCAGGTGTAACCACCTGCTGCAGCAGCCAGAGTACCTGTGGCGATGTCTTCGCAGTCGGACTGCCCAAAATCGCGCAGATGTGTGTGCATGTCAATTAACCCTGGAGCAATCCAGAGACCTGTCGCGTCCATGACTGCCTGTCCGGCAACTGGCTCAAGGGAAGGAGCAATTGCAGCAATGTCGCCTGCCACAATTGAAATGTCGGCTTGATACTCGCGATTAGAGACTGGATCGAGTATTAGTCCGTTTTTGATGAGCAGAGAGACGTTCACCGGCAAACCTCCTTATCGTTTAACAACAGGCACAGTGCAGCCATACGGACAGCGATGCCGTTAGTTACTTGCATGCCGACGAGTGTAAAGTCGTCATCTGACACCAGCTCGTCAGTTATCTCTACGCCACGATTAACCGGCCCTGGATGCATTATCTTGACACCTGGCTTGGCAAGTTTCACTCGATTATGATCCAATCTGTACAACTTCTTGTATTCGCCTAAACTGGGGATTAGTCCTTTCTTCTGGCGCTCGAGCTGCATGCGTAAGAGGATGATGAAATCAGCGTCTTCGATGGCTGGTTCCAGGCGGTTGTGTACAGTGATACCGAGCTTGGCAATTTCAGCAGGCATGAGCGTCGGCGGTCCAGCTACGTGTATATTGGCGCCAAACAGTTTGAGAAGCCAGATATTTGGGCGAGCTACACGGCTGTGCAAGATGTCGCCTATGATGGCTACTTTGGCCCCTGTGATGTCCTTCTGCTTCTCCAGGATTGTGAAAAGGTCGAGCAGAGCCTGGGTGGGATGTGCATGCCAGCCGTCGCCAGCATTAATCACATGCACATTGCTTGGTACATAGCCGGCAAGCTGGTGCGGGGTGCCGGAACTGGAGTGCCTGAGGACTATTCCGCTTACACCCATGGCAACCAGGGTTTTAGCTGTATCGAGAATGGTCTCACCTTTGGCAACTGATGACGTCTCAACATCCAGGTTGAGGACAGAAGCTCCTAGCTTCTTAGCTGCCAGCTCAAAGCTGCCTCTTGTACGCGTCGAATTCTCAAAAAAAACATTGGCAACTGATTTGCTGGCGAGAACGTCAAGTGGTGCCACGTCGGCGTGATAAATCTCTTTGCAAATGGAGGCCAGTTGAATAAGGCAATCAACCTCTTGCTTGCTCAAATCCTTGGTGTCCAGAAGATGCCCACGAGCGCGCCACAGGGCAGCTGCCTTGCTGTTTTCCTTCATAAACGTTGAGATATTCTCGGCCGAAGTCGATTTTGTTAGAGATAAGTCAGGCATGATCTCCCTTTATTTAACAACAGATATAGCTTGCTGGAATTATCGAAGTCTCTCTGACTGCTGTCAATGCATTGGGCTGCCCAAAACAAAATAATCGTGATGCAGTGGCTTGCACTATATCAGGGTCACTTAATTGAGGCTTAACACGGCAAATTGGCGGTTGCCAACAGGCGACGGTCAGTTAATATTTTGCAGAGAACTGTTTTGGTAGGTTTTATTCAGGTCTTGGTGTTGCCAGAGAGGCTCAATAATGTCCAACGGATACTACCGACAATCTGCAACCAGTAACAACTTTGCCCACAGGCTTTTAAACAAGTACATTCAAGAATGCGCCCAGTGAGCTACGCCACCACTGTCCTCAGCTTATTGAGACAATGCATCCAGGGACGCCACGCCGGAAAAACAATTGAGTAAGATCCAATATCCCAGGGGAAATATGGTCGGGACATGGATTAAAAGCCGGCGCGTGAAAATCAAGACCCGGCCTTGCTACTGCCTGCTAAAATGTCCTGGTTGAAGATAGGTCTGGATACTTGATTCTGGAGTGTAGTGATGTCGGCAAAGTTTGCAGTCGAAGAGATTATTGAGATAACAGGTGGGCGGTTGGCCCAGGGAATGATGCCGGATGGTGCCGGGCAGATTTCAACCGATACGCGCAATATTTCTGAAACTGACTGGTATCTTGCCATGTCAGGCGAGCTTTATGATGGGCATAACTTCCTTGGCGATGCCTATTCTGCTGGAGCGCTCGGAGCAATTGTTGCTGAAAGACCCAGCTATCCAATTGCAAACAATTCTTTTCCGTTAATTGCTGTTGAAGATACGCTTGCAGCTTATCAAGCTCTGGCAAGAGCCTGGCGGTTTAAAGTTTCTCCTGCCGTAGTCGGTGTCACAGGATCGTCCGGCAAGACAACTACCAAGGAGATGTGTGCGTCAGTATTTGCTGCTAGCATGCGCACGCACAAGTCGCAAGCAAATGAAAATAATGAGGTTGGTGTAGCCAAGACAATTCTTGCCATGCCGGCTGATACTGAGGTTTTGATCATCGAGCTTGCCATGCGTGCTCGTGGCGAAATTGCCGCTTTAACTAAGATTGCCCTTCCGGATGTCGGAATTATTGTTAATGCCGGAGTGGCGCATATCGGAATTCTTTCCAGTGTGGATAACATAGTGGCGGCAAAATGCGAACTACTTGAAGAAATGAGCACCGTCGGTGGTGTCGCTGTAATTGGACAACAAAATGAACTGTTGATTGCTCGCGCTCAGTCGGTGTTTGGCGATAGGATGCTGGTTTGGACACCGGAGTCGGTGAGAGAGTTGCAAGTGACACCGGAGAAAACAGTATTTGCTGTCGGTGCAAGTGAGTGGTGCAACAAGGAGAGCAAGTTCAGCGTGCGCGCACATGGTCTATCTCAACTGCAAGATGCCTGGTGCGCCATTATGGCAGCACGCGAGTGTGGAGTCGATGACGAGTCGATTGCGCGTGGCTTGATGAGCTACAATCCAGTTAGCGGCCGTGGTACCAAACTTGTTGCGAAATGTGGTTGTACGGTTGTGGATGAAGCATACAACGGCAATCCTGATTCAGTGCGTTCCTCTGTATGTTCGTTTGTTGACGAACGGGTCTTTCCCCAGCCGGAGAAATATGTAGTCCTGGGCGAACTGGCTGAATTGGGGCAAGAGACCGACTTGCTGCACAGAGAGCTGGGCCGGTGGTTGCGCGACAAGAAATTGACAGCGCTATTAACTGTAGGTCCAGTGGCTTGTCATATTGCCGAAGGAGCCGAGGGCGCAGCCTTTGAAGTCATTGCTTGCCAGGATCAAAAAGAAGTGGAAGATGCATTGCGGCCACGTTTGACTGCACAAGCATGTGTGTTAATCAAAGGATCACACTGCGCCAATCTGGACAGACTGGTAGCAACCCTGGTGGTACCAGCAGTTGAAAACTGTTCTACTTAAGCGGCAGCACCGTAATCAGCCTGGTCGGCGGCTTGAGGCTGCACTACCGGGCAACTGCGGCTTGGCGGTTTGCCAAACAGGCTGCTGCGGTGGCATATGAGATGGTAGAGCAGCTGTGTGAGCCACATTGTGCCGGGCAGAATATATAGAGCGGCAGCGACCCTGCCACAAGGAAGGTTTTTAAGAATGAAAGGAATGGCGTCAGCTCCTGTCCAGCTCACATTGTCCTCGTCTATAAGGAGTAGACTGTGCCTGGATTGCTGCAGCTGGGCAAGCTGTTGTGAGGTGGACTGGTTGTTGTTGCCCAGGGAGATAAAATCAAAACGGTGTTGACGATCCCATGATTTGACAAGCTTAATCAGGTGACAGACAGCCGGACTGCTGTCATCGTGAATCAGCTTGATCTGGCATAAACCTTGGCTAGCAAGTCCTGCGCCTTCCATGCTGGTCCTCTTTCAAAAATTAAACTGTTTTAGTGTCAAAATTTTAGCAGAAATTCATAAATTTGATCTTTCCTGTTTTTGTCTCCAGACAAAGATACTTTTGGGCTCTAGCTGCCACTTGAGTACGCGCCATCGGCTGCACCAGGTGTTGGTTGGCGGCGCTTGGCAAGAGTGTCCAACTGGATGAGATTATTTGCTATTATCAACCTCTACTTGGCTGGCTGCTTTACTTCCTAGCGGAACAAGCAGCGGAGGTAATTCATGCGTTATGACTTTGATGTCATAGTAATCGGTGGTGGACATGCAGGAATCGAGGCAGCTCATGCTGCCTCCAGACTGGGTTGTCGCACTTTGATGATTGCAGCCAATCTGGACACAATAGGTGCCATGCCTTGTAATCCGGCAGTAGGCGGACCGGGCAAGTCTCACCTTACCAGGGAGGTCGATGCATTAGGCGGCGTAATGGGGCAGGGAGCCGATGCTACTTACCTCCAGATGCGTGTGCTCAACGCCAGCCGTGGCATGGCTGTCCAGGCGTTGCGTGCACAATCGGACAAACGCGAGTACAGCCTGTGGATGAAGCTGTTTATGGAGGGTCTTCCCGAGCTTACCTTAAAACAAGGGATGGTGACAGGGTTTGTCACTGATGGACAGCGAATTGCCGGTGTTCAGCTTGCTTTAGGAGAGCAGCTCACAGCTGGAGCAGTGGTTCTGTGTGCAGGCACCTTCCTTGAGGGGACAATCTGGATTGGGCGCCTGTCAACACCTGCTGGTCGGGCTGGTGAATTCCCTGCCATCGGACTTTCTGGTTATTTACAATCTTTAGGTTTTACTTTGGAGCGCCTGAAAACAGGAACGCCACCACGTATTGACGGTCGCACTATCAATTATGCCAATCTACCGGTTGTGCCTGGCGACGAACCGCACTCCTTTTTCTCGTTCCTTGATTCTCGACCGATCCGTCCACAGCTGCCTTGTCACCAGACACGTACTACTGCGGCAACACATGAAGTGATTCGTTCCAACCTTAATGAATCACCGTTATTTTCAGGGTTGATTCATGGGCGGGGACCACGTTATTGTCCTTCAATTGAAGATAAGGTGGTGCGGTTTGCCGACAAAGATAGCCATCTGTTCTTTATCGAACCAGAAGGGAGAAACACTTACGAAGTGTACTTGCAAGGCTGCTCAACCAGCTTGCCAATTTTCGTGCAGCAGAAGATTGTGCACTCTCTGCCCGGTTTAGAATCGGCAGTGATTGTCCGTCCGGCCTATGCAGTCGAGTATGATTACCTGCCGGCCTTGCAGTTTAAGCATAGTCTCATGTCCAAGCAGCTGGAAGGTTTTTTTGCTGCCGGGCAGATATTGGGTACAAGCGGCTATGAAGAGGCAGCTGCACAGGGTTTGATTGCTGGTGTAAATGCTGCTTGTTATGTGAGAGGTAAAGAACCTGTCGTATTGAGTCGCTCATCCAGCTATATCGGCACTTTGATTGACGACCTGGTCACAAAGGAGATTGGTGAGCCTTACCGCATGATGACGTCGCGATCTGAATATCGCCTGCTTCTGCGCCAGGATAATGCTGATGTGCGCCTGACCCCGATAGGGCGTGACCTGGGACTTGTCGACGATCATCGCTGGAGCCTCTTCTGGTGTAAACAACAAGGTCTTGAGGAGGAGAAGAAACGGCTTGCCAGTACACGCATCCATCCTGGTACTCAATGGGATGAGGCTCTCAGCGACTGTGAAGAGCATATCAATCAATCTATTACGCTTGAAGAGCTGTTGCGACGTCCACGTGTGCCGTACAGTGTTATTGAGCAGATCTGCCCAAGTGGTGATGATCCGTTTGCCTGGGGGCATGAAGTGGAGACAGAGATTAAGTACGCCGGTTACATAGAGCGGCAGAAAGCACAGGTGGCGCAAGCAGAGAAGCTGGACTGGGTGAAGCTGCCGGTCGGCATCGACTACCTGTCTCTGGACAATCTTTCCAGAGAAGCTCGCGAGAAGCTCAACCGGATTCAACCCGAAACTCTCGGGCAAGCTTCGCGTGTTGGCGGTGTAAGTCCGGCTGATGTGTCGGTGCTGCTTGTCTGGCTGGAAGCTGGTCGTCGGGCTGCCAGGAGTAAGGAAATTAACAACTTTGTGCCGCCTCCACCTGTGAGCGGCTCTGGTGTATGTTCAGTCTGAGCTGAGCAAATGGTGCGAAGCTCTCAAAATGTATGTTGATGAAAACTGGTTGCCAGAGAAGGTGCTACCATCTGTTGGTTGCCTGATAAGACATGTTAGTCCGATTGTTTAGCAAAGGAAGCGTTGATGCAAGCAGTGGTGATTACTCAGTTTGGCGGTCCGGAAGTTCTTGATTTGCGTGCAGTGCCGGATCCGGTGCCTGCTGCAGATGAAGTTCTGGTGGCGGTCAAGTACACTGCTGTAAACAGGCTCGATCTTTTGCAGCGGCTTGGGCTTTATCCAGCGCCGGAGGGAGCTCCTGTTGATATTCCAGGAGTTGAGTTTGCCGGCACAGTTGAGAGCACCGGCTCTGCTGTGACTCGCTTTCGCGCAGGTGATCGAGTGTTTGGACTTGTTGGCGGTGGTTCATATGCCCAATATATTGTGGCTCATGAGCGCACAATCATGCCAATCCCGAAGACGATCTCTTTTCAGCAAGCAGCAGCTATACCGGAGGCGTTTATGACCGCCTTTGATGCTCTTGTCGTGCATGGACAGTTAAAAAAGGGCGAGACAGCTCTGATAAGCGCTGCAGGTAGCGGGGTGGGAGCCGCCGCTGTACAAGTTGCGCGTGTATTTGGAGCACATACTATTGGTACTGCTCGTAGTGCCGGAAAGATTGAAAAAGCCTTAGCGCTTGGACTTGAACATGGCATTGTTGCACGCGAATGTAAGTTTGCGCAGGATGTCCTTGCTCTTACCGGAGACAAAGGAGTGGATGTGGTGCTGGAGCTTGTTGGCGGTTTATATATCAGTGAGGATATAGCCTGCATGGCAAGCAAAGGCAGGTTGATTATTGTTGGTCTTGTTGGTGGCGCACGGTGTGAAATAAATCTAGGAACAGTCCTGCGCAAGCGTCTTGAGATTCGCGGCACAGTGATGAGGTCACGCACGCTTGAAGAGAAGGTGTCTATTACAGAGCAGTTTTCCAGTCTGATGTTACCGCTTATCGCCGCCGGTAAAGTGTCAGCTGTCATTGACCAGGTTCTGCCGCTTGCTAAAGCAGCTGAAGCTCATGTTTATGTCGGCAAGAATGAGAATTTTGGGAAGGTGCTACTTGAGCTGCCTGTGTAATTACTCTTCAGACTCTTAAGGAAGCAGTCGTTCCAGGGTTTGACCGTCAGTAGAATTTCATCTTACTTTGATGTTGCGTTTGTCTGATGACTTAGATTTCAGCCATCAGCAATTGCTGTGTCTTATACAGACATAATGAAGTAGATGCTGCTGCTGCCTCGTGTCGGATCCGACTCGGCCCAGATTCTGCCTCCAAGCCGCTCTATTGTATCGCGGGACAGGTACATAGAGAGGCGAGAGCTGTAAGTAGCCTGGGCGTGCCTGTCTTCGATGAAACCGACAAACATGTCATCTATCTCCGATTGAGGCACGGGCGGTCCTGAGCTGGTTATGCCAATACGCAACTCCTGCCCTTTAACCAGGCTTTCGACACGGACTCGACCACCGGTGGCAGTAATACCAATCATTTTTTCCAAAAGCTGCAAAATGACACGTTTGAGGGCTTCTCTGTCAGTGCTGAGGTTGGGCAGTCCGGTCACTGTTTTATAGTCGAGAGACAGTTGATGCTCGCGTGCGACTGCAGCAACCTCTTCAAGACACTCTGCTACCAGCCTGGTTACAATTACCGACTCACGTGGGATTGCAGGTGGTGGCACAATGCCGCCGTACATCATGAGCAAACTGTCGACGAGCCCGATGAGTTGCTCATAGTGAGTGTGTAGCTGAACCAGAGTTTGCCCAACCGAAGGGTGCATGGTTTGAGAAGCGCCGGCAAGGACAGTTTTCCAGGTTGGCTCAACAGAGATAAGTGGGGAACGAATGGAATCTGAGAGCAAGGCAGCAATCTCTGCGCGCAATTGAGCCACTTCGCTTCGCAAAGATCTGTCATGCAAGACCATTATCCAGCCCTGCACATTCTGATTGTCAGTGACAACAGGATGTAGATGCGTCAGCACCTCGACAGATTTATCCTCGCTCTTGTGATAGACGACCCCTTCAGGATAAAACTGGTTGATGAGATCTCCGGGATTACCGGTGCTGCGGGCAATCGACTGCGAGGACGAATCACTTCGCGGCTCGCCTGGTTTGCGGACAAGATCAAAGCATAGCCTGCCTGCAATCTCTCCTTCTTGAACTCCCATCCAGTTGAGAAATACAGCGTTAGCTGAAAGAACGCTACCGAATTGGTCCAATACTAAGAAGCCATCTGTTGAAATTAACAAGACTGCATCAAGCTTTTGTTTGAGTGTGATAGCTTGCTGATTGACAGCGTTGACCTGCCTGGTGAGTTCGGCCAGCTGTCTGGACTTTTCTGAAAGCTCTCTGTTTAAGTGAAGTAACTGCTCGCTGGAGTAGCCGTCTTGCTTGGACTTCTCTGTTGTCTCACTGCTGTGCTCCAGCAACTGTCCTTTTAGATTTTGGATTGTTGAACGCATTGAAGAGACAGCTGTGTCGATGAGCTCGGCCAGCTCGAGCCATTCGCCTTCGAGACTTTCAAGCGGTTCCAGGTCGCTCTTCTGAGCCGTCAGATCCTGTGTCCGGCCGATGAGAAAGTTGAGCGGTTGACGAATGCTGCCGCTTATTGCAGTGGAGAATACAAATGCAAAAATGGCTGCGATAATGGCAGTGGCGCTTACTTCAAGAGTGTAACTGAGCGCCTTTGAGGCGATTGGTGGCAAAGACGCGCTGACCAGAATTATTCCCACAGGTGAAGAGCCGGCTTTCAGCCCGCCGGTTAGCCAGAGCCGTCCGTTCGCCTCAAATTCCTGCCCAGGAATGGCTTTGAGCCCGGACTCGTTAATCTTGGCGAGAAAGCTCCCCCCGTCATTATTCAGCCGGTGTGTGAAGGCGACAACTTTTCCTTCTTTAGCCGAGACGATTGCTAGGTCGACTGCTTTTAGATTAGGATCGTCCTCAAGGAATTTAAATTTGCTCACCAGTCCGGCGAGAAACTGGTTGTTTAACGGCTGGCTGATAGCTACAATCCCTGGCGCTGTCGAGCCGGATTTAATTAGCGACATGCTAGTTAAAGTGACCTGCCCGGTGGGGCTAAAGGCAGCAGCTCCACTCCAGGTTGAGTTGCTATTGACAGCATTTACCCCTGGGCACTTGTCGGCTATAGAGTAGCCAAATTTTGCCGGTGTTTCGTTGCTGTAAAATACTTTACCTTGCTTGTCGAGAATAGTGACAAGAGCATCCATACCGGCTTTATCCACAGCTGAATTAATTGCTTTGGCAAGAGCATCACGATTCTTGCTGCTAAACGCCTCTATAATTGCTGGATCGCCGGCGACAGCAGTAGCAAAGTTTTGATCTGCTTCTTCAATTGGTGGCAGCTCTTTCGTAAGTATCCTGGTTATGACTGCTTTTACTCGCGCATCAGCTTCGTCGTGTCCGGCTTTCCAATCGGTAAACAATGAATAACAGGCATGACTTAAGACCATGACCAGAATCACGGTTATGAAAGCAAGATTTAGCTTGGTGCCTAGTCCCAAATAATCTCCAATCAAGTTGTCTTTTAGGAGTCCCTCCGCGGACCAATAGAAGTTTATCTCCTAAAGGAACCACTTTAGATCCATGTTGTCTTGTTGATTTTAGGTCTAAATAGTTATGGCAGATCTCAGGTACTGTTTTGACCAGATAAAACAGATCAGGACAACATCTGTGCTTTTCTGTACTCAGCCTGCACCTGGATGCTCCGGATGAGCTGATTTGGAGTGCAATAGCCTAACTCAAGAAGTATCTGACCGAGCGGCTTTTGCTCACGCCCTGCAGCTACGTCCTGGCGCTGGATGTGAAGAGCTTCGTCGAGCTGATAAATCGTAATATAGCCAAGCTCAACAAGGATCTGTCCGAGCAATGTCTTGTTGGCGTCTGGTGGAGTTGTCTGTTTTGATGACTTAGACATAATTGTTCGCCTGGTAAAAGAGTACAGATCGCTGGACACACCCGGAAGATACAGCTTATGGCTGCTGGGTTTCCCCCCTGACCAGGTTCGCCGGCCTCCGCCGCATCCAGCGATCTGTACTTAGAGATTATAGACTATTTGGGGTTGTCATTCGTTATCTTCAAATACCTGAAGAGGCAATAATCCGAATTGTAAAGAGGCTGGGGGTGCCTGCCTGTCTTGTCATGTGGTCTGTTCTAAATTGATGGCTTCAGACGCCAGCAGTCTAGAGCGACGGACTTCGAACAGGCATGGCTTTTTTGTTGCTACTATGTTGCTACTGTGAAGTTGGACACAAATTAACTGGGTAATACTGTCAATTCATGAAAGCTTGTTTGATCTTGTCGGCTGTCCTTGTGTTGTTGTGGATGTCAATGGTGTTTTCTGAGGCCGGAACGTCCCATGTCAATATGAATGTGCCGCTGTCAGGAGTCCCGTCGCATGTATCTGGCGATGATATTAAGCACTGGGAGCAGTTAGTACGTGAAGGGTCTGAAGCTTTCAGAGGTGAGCAACTTGATTTGGCGGCAAAACTCTTTAAGCAGTCTCTTGAGCTGGCTGAGAAGTTTGGAGAAGGTGACCCAAGGTTAGGGGTCTGTCTTAACAATCTGGGAGCTGTGTATCGAGCTCAAAACAAAGGTGCCGAAGCAGAGGTCATTTATCGTCGAGCGCTGCCTGTGCTGGAGAGATCTTTCGGCAAAGATTCAGCTGCTGTAATAGCTACCATAGACAACCTTATAATGGCTTGTGAAGCTCAAGGCAAGATGACTGAAGTGGAGCTGCTGTATGGGCAACTTCTTGCCATTAAGAGGAGAGTGTTCGGAGAGCAGAGCTTGCAGGTTGCTAGAACTCTTGACTTGGCAGCCAATTTCTATGCCAGTCACGGTATGCTCGCGCGAGCTCAAGAGTATTATCAGCAGGCGCTTGATCTGAATATAAAGATGTTTGGCGGGAATGATGTCCGCATTGCAAGTGCTCTCAATAATCTGGCCATTAACTTTGAAAGGCAAAATAAGAACAAGGAGGCAGAAGCCTTGTTTAAGCAGGCTTTAACAGTTGAGGAGAAGAATGGAGCACAGGATAATGAGGTTGTTGTTAGTATTATGCGCAATCTCGGACTGCTATGTGTATTGCAAAACAGATACTCAGAAGCAGAAGGATACCTGCAAAAGGCTCTCACTTTAAGGGAGAAGCAGTTTGGTGTCAGCAGCAGAGAGACGGCATATAGTTTAGGCGACCTGGCCGATCTTTATAGCTTGATGAAGCGGTACGAGCAAGCTGTGTCGCTGTTTAGCAGAGCTATAGAAACAGCCAAAAAGCTGCCTCATCCTGACGACTCAATTCTTGCATCGCTTGAGGAGCGTTATCAGGCGCTCAAAGAAAAGATGGAAGATGAGCCTGAATCGCTTGCCGTTCCAGCACATAAGGAAGCAATCAAAAAGTGAGTTGATGCTCAGGAAGCAGACCCTGTCCGGGCTGACAGGCGGATTATTTCCCGGCTAAATGCAGGCAGATCGGCTGGTGTTCTGGCAGTGACGATTCCGCCATCACTTACCACCTCTTCATCGACCCATGTAGCACCGGCATGAATCATGTCGTCTTTGATCGCCTTGTAGCTTGTCACTCTTTTGCCTGCAATCACACCTGCTGAGGCCAGGACCCAACCGCCGTGGCAAATTGCTGCAACTACACCACCATCTTTAAGTGTTTTGCGGACAATTTCGAGCGCCCAGCTGTTCATGCGAATCTTGTCAGGTGCCCAGCCACCGGGCACGACAACGATGTCCCAGCGTTGTCTGGACAACTCTTCGCAGCTGCCATCAACTTCTAGAGGGACACCGTACTTGCCCTTATAAGTGCGCTCGCCCAGTCCACCTGTCATGACGATTGCTCCTTCTTCTTGAAACCGATACATTGGATAAAAGAGCTCTCTATCCTCAAAGTCAGGACCAGCAAAGATGAGTACACGCTTGTCTTTCAGTTCCATGGCAACTCTCCTCTATACTCTCGGTCTATTCGCAAGCTAACAACGGACTTGCCTCTGTTGGTCAGCACATTTAGTCTCATTAGCCTATCCTGATACCCACCACTACAATAACTGGCTATCTGATTCAATCTAGCCGTTCATTCATTTTACTTGAATACAGCTTTTTAATTGTCCGTATATCACGTGCTGACAGCTCCCGACGCTCGTCAGTTACACTGCTGGAGAAGAACATTATGTCGCCAGGTTGCGTGCTGTGACCGGATAATCCAAGAGCATGCCCAATTTCGTGGAGACAGACAAAACGGATGAGATTGTCAGTAACAGGGCGCAAAGGTGTCAGCGGCACTGTCAAAATCACTATCTTTGCGCGAGCAATAGAGCCGGTGTTGGTGACATAAAGCCTTGCTTCGCCCCCTTCTGCGCAGTTGGAGAGAGATGACATATCATCGCTCCAGGAGCACTGGATATTAGCCTGGGAAGGATCCAAGACATAAATGGCAGAGATGACTCCATCTGAGGAGTCCAGCCACTCCTGAAAGCATTGCTTGAGAACCTCGTCGTAATCCGACTTGTAGCCATGCAACTTACGTCCAGACTTGATATATACACGCAACGGCATCCTTCTGGAAGACCACCTTTTGATACCGCTGCTGGTGATATCGGCAAAGTAATCTTCAGCAACAACAGATTCTTCCGTCCTTCTGTTTACCTTCCTGCCTTCTCTAAGCTCTCTCTCCATCAGCCCTACTGCAGCCCGGATGCGTGGTGCTTCTTCATTATCGGGGAACTTTTGTAAGAACTCTTTATAAGCTTCGATGCTCTCCTTTACCCGGCCGCTCTCCTGGTAAAGTGCTCCCAGTGAAAGCCAAAGTCCAGATATTTGTTGATTGGCAAGAGTGGCTATTTTTAGCTGCTCTATAGCTGCGGCAGGCTGACCTGCTTTCCCTAATGCCAATCCATAGTTGTAGTGAATCTCAGGTAAATCTTTCCAGGTCTTCTTTGGGAATCGCTCCAGTGCATTCTTGTAAATCTCAATAGCCTCCTCCAGTTTGCCGCTGTTTTGATAGTTCACAGCTAAAGAGATCCAGGCAGAAGGAAGGTCGGCGCCAGAGTCCACTACTACTTTGAAATGCTTTTGAGCTGCTTCGCTCTTCCCTAGACGAGAGAGTGCTACTCCCAGATTGTAGTGCGCCTCAGTCAAATCAGGAGAAAGCTTTAGTGCTTGCTCCAGCTTGTCTATTGCTTCGATTAAACTGCCTGAATTAATAAGAGGCAACGCCTCGTTAACCAGGAGGACGGCTTGATAATCATTCTTTGAGGCTGCCTTTCCTCTAATCTGGTAGTCGACCTGACTGTGCGTTGGCAGCAGGCAAGACAGGTAGCTGCATGCAAGTACAATAGAAACGACTGCAATTGCACACCACCAGCATGCCGGGCCGGCACATTTCCAAGGTAAATAGCTGTTCATTGACATGACATTTTGATTGATTCCATACGTAACATCATTGCATGGTTACGCCCGGACTCATTAGAAGTTTAAGTAATCAGCTACTCCACTAAAAGTTGACAGTTGCCAGAAGGCTAGCGGCTAACCCGTATAGATGGTTCTGGCAAAGCAGAGTTTACAGAAGGTGACTGTGAGACAGTCCAACCTTAGCGTTTGGGAACCCGCGAGGCATAGATGTCGACTCGCTCAGCGCCTCTCGACTGCTGTTCGGCTGAAGCTCCAATTACTATGTTTTCTTTGCTCGATATGTAATCAGTACGCCGTGCAGGTTGTAGCGGGAACTCAATGTTGAGGCTTCCTTCACCAAGAATAAGGTTGGTCTTGTGCCATTCTGTTCCCAATAAAGTCGAGCGAGTGGGAGTCAATTCTGCTCCCATAGCTTGGTCGATTGCTGTCACAGCTTTAAATCGAGCAGCCTTATTTGGGCTGATGCCTTGAGCTTGAACTTCAGTTGAAAAATGGCGCCTGGGGTTAGGACCGGCGTCGGCAATGGAAAGATTTAAATAGCCAGGATTGTTGCTTCTTGTCACAGACATGATTACCCTGTCACCAGGATGCCAATAATACTGTTCTTGAGCTGGTGCATTGCCCCATTTACCGCCGGATAACCAGCTGGGACGCCAGGCTCTGTCTGTTTGCGATACCTTTCCGTGCCCGTCTACTGTAGGCTCCCATGTTAATCCGCAATCCACTTCATGTCCGTCCTGAGCGGTTGCGCCGCCATAGATTGAAAAACCGTCATGTGGCGCCTTGGTGCGTCTGTTTACACGACTGGGATCAAGTGTGGGTGTTCCTAAGGTTATTTCAGCTGTAATTCCTTGGCAAAATCGAGAATACCCGGTGGCTCTCTTTTCATAGTAGGACCCTTGGGCTGGAGTAATTGGCGACGGTGTCGGTGTTATTCCATCAACTGCAAGATTAAGAGTTGATCTATATGCTCGATCCAAAAAAGCTGGTATCAATGGGAATGTGCGGACATCAGGATAAATAGCTGAATGTATCCCTTTAATTGTGGTTCTTACAGCATCAGTAATTGTGTCAACTAAAGATGTCTTCGTCTTGGTGTTAGAAGTGTGAGGAATGTCTCCATTCTGGTGAACTTTGACTTTGTCCGGGACCTGGACCTTCACATCATTGTGATTGTGTGCGGCTGGTGGTTGAACTGCAGGGTGGACTTCAGTGCGCCGTGGTGTAACATGGGGTGTTTCGGCTTTGGCCGGGCTCCCTGCTCCCTTTTTATTAAGCGCCATTCTGTCCTGGAACTTTCTCTCCAGATCTGGAACTTCGTGGAGCGCAGGCAAAATTAAGGTCTGTCCAGTATGCCATTCGGGTGCAATAAAGTTACGCTTTCCGTTTCGGATCGCTATTGTAGGTGTTAAATTGTTGGCTTCGTAAATGGCTCCCAGTGGCGGAGTGCACTTGTACTTCTTGGCTGCAACGTCCCAGAGAGTTTCTCTACCTTTCAGAGTAACAGTTGTTTGTTCTTCAACTAAAGCGTTATAGAGGCGACGGCAAATATCTGCTGCTCCGCCCTCGATTTGCTTCTTAACATGTTCACGATTAACATCTGGTGGTGCCACAACTTCTACCTCTCGCCAGCCCTTTCAAGGTGCAAGTATCTTAAGAGTGAAGCATGCCTGTTGCAATGGTGGGATTACGATTTAGTATTTGCTCATAGTCATAGATGGCAATTTACTCAGTTACTTCCCCGTGCGATTGACAGGTGGAGGGTGTGCTTGTGTCGGCAGTTTTTCGGGTAAAAATGTTTAGAAATCCTGGATTGATTGTGAATTTGACGTAGCCGGTGCTGTTTGTTACAACTGGACTCGGCGGCTTCAACTTCTGGCAGGGCTGAAATGAGAGGAACTTACCGAAATTTGACCATATTGGCGCTGGCAGCTTTTCTCTGTTGCTGGCAGTGTTTGGTTGGCGCTTGTCCGGGGTGCGCCCAGTCAGGCGGGGGAAAAGAGTATAAGCCGGCAGACAGGAGTAACGATAAGGGTGACGCCCGCTCAGCAGCAAACTCCAAGAAAGCAGGAGAGAAAAGTGGTCCAGCAGGAGGCGGAAAGAAAGAAGCGCTGCGTCCTGTCCTGGACTCGAGCCAGTTTGTAGGGGAAGCGGCTATAGGCTATGCTTCAGCCACGGTAATTCCGGAGCTTTGTGCCAAGCTATTCTGTTACTGTGGCTGCGATATGACTGACAATCATTCGTCTCTGCTCGACTGTTATACCTCAATGCATGGAGTCGACTGTCATATCTGCCAGGAAGAAGCGACAATGGCATTGCGCCTTAATCGTGAGGGTGTCGGTATGGCTGAGATTCAACAACGTGTAGACGAAGCATACGAGAATCGTTATCCGTTTCAGCGTCCGACACCGGCTCTGTTGAAATACAGAGCAACACGCCTGTGGTCGTCAGGGCAGGAGGCAAAGCAAGATACCGGAGCAGTTGTTGAGACAGGCGACCAGGCAGGCCCGCCCAAGCTTAAACCTGGCGCTAAATTGAGCAACTGCTGCAAGGGCAAACATAAGCAAGGCGGCGCTAGTACTACTAAACTGACGCAGTGAAGCTGTTGCTATGGCATGCCGTTGTCTGGCTCTTTATTCATCCTGCCCTTCAGAGGCGTAATCCGTACCGCTGTCTCCTTCAGGCATATTCCATTTGAGCAGCTCGCGACGCCATTCAAGATCTGCTTGCGCTTCTTTGATCAGACTTGACAATCCTTGATAATCAGCGAAGGAGAGATCTACAGCTACGCCAAGATCAAAAGTAAGTTTGATCCTTTCATAGCTGGGTGTGCAAGCCATGCATACCATATGTTCCGGACCACAAATCTCAAAGATTAGGTTCTCGTCGCACTGGAGAGGATCTTTCTGCCAGTTGAGATACTCGATAAACTCTTCATCTTCCAGGCTGGATTGCAGGAGTAGTACAAGCGCCTGGTACTGAGTCTGATTGACATAAATAGTTGTCTCTTGTCGCCTCAAATCTAGAGCTACTTCACCATTTTCTTTGTCGAGATAAAGATCGGCAAAAGCGTTAGCAAAGCTGATTTGATAAGCGGTGCTGGTTTTCATTGAGCTGCAGTCCTTATGATTGAAACAAGGCAGAGGTAGTATTAACAGGCGAACGTCTTTCTTTTAACTAAGCCAACGGGCGACGTCCCTGGCATGATAAGTAATAATTAGATCTGCTCCGGCTCTTACAATGCCGGTGAGAATTTCAAGTACCACTCTTCTTTCGTCGATCCAGCCGTTTGCGGCGGCTGCTTTGACCATACAATATTCTCCAGAGACATTATATGCTGCTATTGGCAGTTTAGTGAGAGCCCTGGCCTGGCTTATAAGATCAAGATAGGGAAGAGCTGGCTTGACCATAACAATGTCAGCGCCTTCAGAAATGTCCAGCTCGATCTCACGCAGAGCTTCACGGGAGTTGGCCGGATCCATCTGATAAGTGGTACGGTCTCCAAACTGAGGTGCAGATTGAGCAGCTTCACGGAAAGGACCATAAAAGGCGGATGCAAATTTAGCGCTATAAGCCATGATTGGCGTGTTCTCAAAGCCGGCTGTGTCAAGTGCTTCACGAATGGCAGCTATGCGGCCGTCCATCATGTCTGACGGAGCGATAATGTCTGCTCCTGCTGCAGCTTGCGAAACAGCAGTTTTTGCCAAAACAGCAAGGCTGGGGTCGTTTAGTATCTGTCCGTCAGATACGATACCGCAATGACCGTGACTCATATACTCACAAAGACAGGTGTCAGCAACAACTATAAGCTCTGGAAAACGCTGTTTGATTGCTCGCGTAGCTTGTTGGACTATGCCGTCTGTGCTCCAGGCACCAGTTGCCTCGCTGTCCTTGTCTTCCGGAATGCCGAACAAGATAAGAGATTTGAGTCCGGCGCTGGCAACCTCATCAACCTCTTTGAGCATCACGTCGACACTTTGCTGGTAGATGCCGGGCATTGATTTGATAGGCCGTTGAACCTGCTTCCCTTCAACAACAAAGAGCGGATAGATTAGCTTTTCGAGCCTTATATGAGACTCTCTCACTGCCGAGCGTAATGTGGCAGTCGAGCGCAGCCGTCGCAGGCGCACCTGGGGAAAGGTCGCTGTTGCTCTGGATGTGTTCTCGCTGGTGACAGTGGTCATTGAGGAGATCTCCTTTTCTGATAGCTATCAGCTGCCTTGATCCGATGTGTCACAGAATGAATTAACAGATTATTCTGCCTGTGAATGTCATTCTGTGACAGGCGAAGAATTGCAGCAAAGGATTCCTTACTAAGTTAATGAGAGTCATGCTCACTTACATGTAAGAGTGGCTGCAGGTTAGTTTATACCTGGTTTACCCCAATTAACTGTTATGACTGCTGAAACCTAGTAGATAATTAATAGTTCTTTCCCTGACAGCTTTATGGGCGGCGGTAGGTGCACATCTCCTGAATACAGTTCAGTTAGCCTGGGAGCGTGGGCATTTCCCCCCATACAGTTAAAGGGCGTAGAGGGGCGGCTCCCGAGCCGCCCCTACGGTTATCTCAACCGTTTATGTTAAGACCGACGCGTGCCTACAGCTTATCTGCATAGTATTGATGCTGGAGCCGTATTAGCGGTTTTTTTCCTGGAAGTGCCTGGCAATGGCTTCAACCATACCGGTGATAGTGTAGATTGAGGCTTCTATGTCTAGTTTGCCTAGAGCTTTAAGAGCGGCGTTAGATGTCTCAGGACCGATAGTGGCTATCTTGACTGTCGAAAGAAGCCGTGCAACCGGTGGATTTGGCGTACCTCCATTTGAGTTTGCCTGGGACTGAGCAAGGAATCTGCCAAGATTGGTAGCACTTTGAGCGCTAGCCAGAGTGATGACGTCAATCTGATGATCTTTGAGCAGATTAAGAACGCGTTGGCCTGCTTTGGCGGCATCTTCCGGGTCGGATGTCTTGTAAGCCGGTATTACGTCAATCTGTGCACCAGCTTCAGTCAATTTGTCGAAAATATAGCCGCGCCCGACATTGGTCCTGGGCCATAAGATCTTCTTGCTTTTCAAATTTGGGTAGCCCGGGAATTGTTCAACTAGAGCCTCGGCGATAAATTTACTGGGGCGAAAAGTGGCAGTGAGACCACGAACTAGCAGCTCATCGGCAGTTGCCGGACCGATAGCAGCAAGCTTGACGTGCTCAAGTTCGCTCACAGAGCGTCCAAATAACTCAAGTCGGTCTGTGAGTGCATCGACAGCGTTGACACTGGCAAAAAGAATCCAGTGGTACTGAGAGATCTGATCGAGCGCTGTGTCGAGCGGTTCCCAGGAGTCTGGGGGTCCGATCTCAAGCATTGGAATCTCAATCGGCTCGGCGCCTAATAGGGCAAGTTTTGAAGAGAGTTGCCCGGCCTGGTGCCGCGAACGGGTAACCAGAATGCGTTGTCCAACTAACGGTAATGTTTTAAGCATATGTATGTCCTAAGGAGGTGATACCATATTCGATGTCATCGGTTTTAATGTTTCCAGGATCTGACGTGCCTCGGTTGTGAGCAGCTGCTGTGCAAGCTGTTTGCCGAGTTGATCTGCTGCAGCCGGTGGCGCAGCAAGAGAGGCGCGAAAAATTTTTGAACCGTCCAGAGCAGCAACGCATCCAGATAGGTGGAGAAGACCTTCTGAGTTGAGTTTTGCCAGTGCTCCTACTGGTACCGAGCAGCCGCCACCCAACTCGTCAAGGAACGATCTTTCTGCTTCAATGGCAGCGCGCACCGAATGATTATCGATGGTAGCTAACATAGAGAGAATCAGTTTATCATCTGAGCGACACTCGACGCCAAGCACGCCCTGACCTGCTGCCGGAGTGCTTTGCTGCGGATCAAAATATTCTGTAATGCGCTCTGTAAGCCCGAGGCGAATAAGACCTGCTGCTGCCAGCACCATCGCTTCACATGCACCTTCGTCATGTTTGCGCAGGCGGGTCTGGATGTTGCCGCGAATGTCTATAAAATCGAGATCGTTGCGTATAGCCTTTAATTGAGCAGCCCGACGCCGGCTTGAAGTGGCAACTCTAGATCCTGCTGGCAGAGATGCAAAAGAGATCTTGTTGTGACTGACAAGGACATCGCGGACATCTTGCCTGTCCAGAACAGCAGCTAAAGCCAGTCCAGATGGAAGTTCAGTTGGCAGATCTTTTAAGCTGTGTACTACCAGATCTACTTTGTGATTAAGGAGCGCCTCTTCGAGCTCTTTGACAAATACGCCTCGGCTGCCGAGATCGGCAATCGGCTTGTTTAGAAGTTTGTCACCATGTGTAGTGACAGCCACTATTTCAAAGAGATGATTGGGGAAGTTTTTGGTTAACGCCTGCAGAACGATATCTGTTTGCAGGCGAGCTAGAAGACTTTCGCGAGTGCCTATGTGCAGAGTTGTACTCATTGTTTCTTACAAGATCGTTTCACTGGGCCTTTGCTTAGGCGCGCACCCGGAGCCGTGGCAGGCAGATCTAGATCGAAAAGTGCTCTTAAGGCTTCTGCCTGCTGGCGAAGGATCTCATAGTCGGCTGTAGCCTTTAACTGTACTGTCGGATGGTGCAAGATTTGATTTACCAGGGCGTGACTTATCTCTTCCAAATATTGGCAGCTGTTATGTCCGCCGAGCAGCGCACATGCAGTAGTGTTTTTTTCCACCTGCTCGACGCGTATTGCCTCAATCTTATCCCGCAGCTCTGTGATAGTAGGCACCACTAATTGTGATCTCTGCCAGGAGCGATAGTTGGTGAGTGTTTCCATAATGATTTTTTCTGCTTCCTCGACCAGAGACTCGCGTGCAGCCAGGTTGCTATTGACTATAGCTGCCAGATCATCTGTGTTGAACAGTTTAATCTCTGCAGAAGAGGCTATTGCCGGATCGACATTACGTGGCACAGAGATGTCAATGATGCAGCGACTGCCTGAAAGAGGATAGTTGACGAACCCCTGACTAGTTAGAATGTACTCGGGAGCTTCAGTTGCCACTATGATGAGGTCAGCTTCAGTCGCCAACTTGTAGCGATCGGCAAAACTGTGCCCGGTGTCTAGTCGGTTGCGATTAGGCAGCTTGTTGTCGAGAAATTCATCTATGCGCTGCTGGCTGCGATTGATGAGGATAATCTTGCCGCTGCCTGCTTCATTGAGCAGGTGTTTAATGCACAGCTGTGCCATTCGGCCTGCACCTATAACCATGATCGTCTTGTTTGCCAGCGACCCTATTTGCTCGCGAGCCTGCTCCAGCGCGGCAGTAGATAGCGAAACTGCGCGCCTGCCCATAGATGTTTCAGAGCGCACTCGCTTGCCACAGTGAAGAGCAAACTTGCAAAGTTGATCAAGCGTTGTTCCAGCTGTTCCAGCTGTAAGCGATGCCTGATAGGCTGCTTTTAGCTGCGACATAATTTGCCCTTCACCTAAGACCAGGCTATCAAGACCGCTTGCAACTCTAAAAAGGTGCAGAGCTACATCTTCGTGCAGAAGCTTAAAGTCGGGCTTTAAAACTTCATGACCGGCAATAGCTTGAGTTGAGGCGAAAAAGGAGTCGATGTTTGTCAGACCGGCGTGAGTGTCGGAAGCGACAGCATAAACCTCGGTTCTGTTGCATGTGGAGAGAACCATCGCTTCTTTAATATGAGGCATATTGGCAAGCTCAGCCAGGGCGTGCTTGAGGCAGGAATCAGGTATGGAATAACGCTCGCGGATGGCGATTGGCGTGGTATGAAAGCTGATACCGCTGAGAATCAGATGGTTCATTGGCTGATTTGCCAGTAGTGGCGGCTGGGTTGCCTGAAAAATACGTCTCTTGATTATATGGCAAAACCTGCCTGTCTGTCGGTACTGCTTTGCCGGAGTACAATAAACCAGGCTGTGCCTGCATATCATGACAAAGAATTTCTCTTAATATTTGACAGGACTAACTCATCGGGCGACTTGCCAGCCAATCAATGACCTCCAGACAGCGATTTTGTACTCCTTCGGAGCGCACCATATAGGTTCTGCCGAGAAGATTCCATTCGTAAAGAGTCATACGTACCAGCCTGTCGATCTGGAGCTGATAGTCGCTGTCAGTCCAGCGAAAACTGTCAGTTGGCGGCGGAAACATAGGAGGTATGTAGATGATTTCGCTATACAGCTCTCCTTGCTTACGTGTCTGGTTGTAATAGCTCTCTGTGTCGTAACTCATAGCTGAGCAGATATTCCAGCGTTGCCAGAGCACCCAGCAATCTATAGTGGAACGGTCGGAGATGAAGCTTGCCAGCCTTGTTTCTTCAGAAATTTGTGCTTCGAGAACTTGCCGTTTGAAACCTTCCTGGTCAGGAATCTCGCCAATCCAGTTATAGCCCATGTCTAAACATAGTTGCCTACCGAGCTCAGGTATGACTGCAAGTTTAAGTTCACCAGCCAGCGCTTCCACAAGGCACGTCTTTCCTACGCCGGAAGCTCCGGTGAAGATGACGCGCCTTGTGGAGTGGTCCTGGTCAGACAAGAGAGGGTTCCTTTCAGGTTAGAGCGCTCTCTATTTGTGTGTCTCCTCCAGCTGTTTCTTATCGTCGCGGCGCAGGTAAGAGGTGACGTCTATACCGGTTAGCCCCTTGACCATGGTAAGTCCCTGGGCTGCGACATTGAGTACGTCTGCAGTTATTTTGCTAGCGCCGATTGTATCCCCGGTGGCAAGAACGGTCATGCTGCCAACTTTTGATAGCGGAGCAGCAGCTGCATTAATCATCTCAGGCAATTTCTCAATGATCATGCTGGCTATTGCCGCATCATTGTACTGTTTGAACGCTTCTGCTTTCTTAGCCATAGCCTCTGCCTCGGCTTCACCACGAGCAGCAATAACTGCTGCCTGGGCCAATCCTGTGGCGCGGCTGGCTTCTGCTTGAGCCAGACCAAGGGCCTTCTGGGCATCGGCATCAGCCATTGCCCGCAAGCGGGTAGCGTCAGCCTGTCCCTGGGCTTGCAGCTTGGCCGATAAGGCATCTGCTTCAGACAGAAGTTTACGCTTGTCTTGCTCTGCCTGAGCAAGTAGCCTTATCCGTGTCTGCTCGGCTTCTGCCGGCTTTGTGATTTCACCTTCCAGCTCCACCTGGCGTCTCTGTACTGCAACCTGTTGCAGCTCCACTTCTTTGGAGGCTTCGACAATCTTAATCTTTTGCTGCTCTTCTATCAGCTTCTGCTGTGTCTGCGCTTTGGCAATGTCGTATGCCATGTCGCTGGCTGCTTTCTTTGCAGCTACTTCAGATTGATAAGCAGCTTGCGAAACCTGGAAGTTCTTAGTTGATTCAGCTACAAGAGTGTCCGATTTCAGCCTGGCTGTCGCTTGCTCCTGAGCTGCCTGAGCCTGTTGAATGGCTGCGTCGCGCTGAGCCAGAGCTTGTGCAATAGCAGAATCTTTAGCTGCCTGTGCTTGAGCAATCTGTGTTTCTTTAGTGGCATGGGCGACACCAATTTCAGCATTCTTCTTTGCTTCAGCAGTGCGCTGTAGTCCTAGTGCCTGGAGATAGCCTACGTTGTCCTTTATCTCTTTGATAGTGAAAGAGACAATAGTCATACCCATGTTCTGCAGGTCTGTAGCTGACACTTCCTGAACTCGCCGGGAGAATGTTTCGAAATTCTGATAAAGCTCTTCCACTTCCATAGTACCGACGATGGCACGCAGGTGTCCGATGAGTGTCTGATGAGCGATGCTCGATACTTCTTCAGTAGCCTTGTTTAAAAACTGTTCTGCAGCAGTGGCAATTGCTTCATCTTCGCCCTGAACCTTAATTTGAGCAACGCCTTCGACAAAAATCGGCACGCCGCTCTTTGTGATGATTGGTGCTTGCGAAACAACATCGATTGACATAGTTTCCAGGCTCAAGAATGCTTTTTGCTGCACGAGCGGCATAACGAATGCACCGCCACCAACAACAATCTTGAATTTACGATCTCCTTCGTCCGTATTCCAGCCAGAGATAATCATGGCCTCATTAGGTCCACATTTTTGAAAACAATTAATATACATATAAACAGCTATAAACAAGAAGCCTACAATGAAGAATATACCTACTAAACCTAATCCAAACATGTTGTGATTCTCCTTTTTGCAATGCCAAAAGTGTTGTTATTTAAAATTATGGCAAGTGAATTTTTCTAATTGATTCTGCGCTTGCCAGTACTCTTTCTCTGACGCAGTCTTATCCAGTCTCTCCGTTTTGTAGACATCAAAACACTTGTATGAAAGCTATGTTTTCTTTTGTTCTTCCTCTATTTTCTTGGGTTCAAGGTCGATAATCTCATCAGTTTGATCCGGAATAAACTCATCAACCCATGGTTCTATATACATAACGTGGTCGCGAATATCGGCAATCATGACCCTGGTGCCGTGTTTGAATTGCATATTTTCACTGATGGCTCTGGCAGGGCAGAGGAAGCGTTTTGAGCCAATCACGTAAATGATCTGCCCCATCCCACCCGGCTCAATTCCAACTTTGACTTTCGCCATGTGTCCAATTAGTTCTGCCTCGTTATGGCCACTTGTGACAAACATTTTCTCTGTGATATAGCTCATTGCGCTTAGCAAAAGTCTTGCAATCCAGGCAGCAATCATGACAGCTGGTACAACTGTAAGCCAGCCCAGAGAAGGGGCAACTGAATACAGAATCATACCTATTGATCCAAAAAATGTAAGAAACATTGAAATAGTCATGGGACTCAAGACGGTCAACAACAATCGCACAAACATGGAGCTGCGTCGGGAAACGACCGGGACTCCCCGGGTGTCAGTGCCGAGCTGACTGTCGGCTTGCCCATCTGCCCCATGAGGAAAATGAACGTGAGCATGTCCGAGATGTGCCAGATGACCAGTTCCGGATGGTGCTCCTGCTTGCGGCTGAGTACTGTCAATGCTGCCATGGTTGCTGGCTCCAGCGTGAGTGAGCCCGTGACCGGCTGTAGCATCCCCGGTTCCGACATGTCCGCCAATATGACCACCAGTGCCGCCAGCTCCGATATGCCCGCCCACATGTCCGCCACCGTGGGCAGCTCCCCCGCCATGCATCTGCCCCATTAAGAGGCTGATAAGCATGTAGGTGAACCCGGCACCTGCGCTAACAAGGTAAACCTCACCGATGCCGCCCAGAACCGCCATTGCGCTTGTCAACCCTCGGTGTTGCTAGGAACTCACCTGGCCAAAACTTACCCGTTAAAAGCCAGCTGCAAACGGCTAGTATAAGTGAAGTTAATAATTGACATCGCTAATATTCTTGAGTTGCATCAAAAGTCTTAGTTTTTGCTCAGTCAGATAAACAAGCATATTAGCTGACTGCGCATGGGAGATTGTGCGTTTCAAGCCCCTTCCGAAGCCTGTAGCCCAGGCTGGAAGTTGCAGCTCCGGCGATAAAGAAAAAGGGATGCAGATAAACAGATCAGCGGAAAGCGTCTGTCCGTCATAATGTAGAAATGCAGGCGGTTGGAGGTGATGTTTTTGGAGCTGGTCCTGGCACATAACAATATGGATTTCGACTGCCTGGCAGCTCAGTATGCAGTGACCAAGTTGTTCCCTACTGTGCGCATTTTGCTGGGCTATCCGCTCGTCGGCAATGTCAGGGAGTTTCTTGCTCTTTATAGAGATACTTTGCCGCTGGCTCAGCTTAAATACATTAATTTGGATCAAGTGGATCATCTGTATGTCGTCGATTGTCAACACACAGAGCGTATGGATGAGGGGGTGCGACGTTTGTTTGACGATCCAAAACACCCGCGCACATACACCATATTTGATCACCATAAACTGGATCCTCATGGATTGGGACCAGGAGCACGTGCTGATTCGATTATTCGAGTAGTTGGTGCCAGTACGACTTTATTAGTTGAACGGCTGCGCGAGCTCAAGATTAAGCTGACCCCTTTTGATGCAACCTTGCTGGCGCTTGGGATTTATGAAGACAGCGGTTGTTTGACTTATGCCGGCACTTCTGCGGCCGATGCTGAGTGTGTTGCATTCCTTCTTAAGCAAGGCGCGGACCTGGCACGCATTATCGACTTTATCAATCCCAAAATGAGCGAGCAGCAGGTGAAGCTGTTGGAGCTGCTCTTGAGCCAGAGCAGGTCTATTATGATCTCAGGCGCTAAAGTTGTTATTGCGCAAGCTAATCTGACTCGCTATCTCGATGGATTGGCAACTCTGACACGTAAGTTGCTCGATATAGAAGGAGCAGATGCAGCAATCAGTGTGGTTGAAATGCGAGATCGCATTCACCTGGTCGGGCGTAGCGATTGTCCGTCAGTTGATATTCGACGACTGCTTCAAGAGTTTGGCGGTGATGGGCATCCTGGTGCAGGCTCAGCTGTAATACGACGTTGTAGTGTTTCTGAAATTGTTGCCAGTGTTGAAGAGCTGTTGAAGAAGCAGGTCAGTCCTGAAAAGATGGCCTGTGAAATTATGACCACTCCGGTGCGAACCATTCGTCCACGAACATCTATGGAGGAAGCCGGACGCTTGTTGCTGCGCTACGATCTTGATGGTCTGGTAGTAACTGAAGGAGATCAGATTGCTGGTGTTATCTCAAGACGAGATATAGATCAAGCACGCCACCACAAACTGAGTCATGCTCCTGTGCAGGGATTTATGAGCAGACCTGTGATTACGATTAGCCCTAACACTGGTTTAAGCGAGATTCAAAAGATTATGGTTAAGGAAGACATTGGGCGTCTTCCAATTACAGATGAATTTGGTCGATTGATTGGACTGGTGACCAGACGTGAAGTTATGAATACACTCTACGGGCAGCCTGCTGCTGAAAGAGGAGCTGCTGCAGCTACTCACGAGACCAGACGGGTGCAGCTGCGAGAAAGGATAAACAAATTCGATCTGCCCACTCAGTGGCTTTTTGAACAGATTGGTATTGTTGCTGCTCAAATGAACATGATGGCGTATGCAGTTGGTGGCTGTGTGCGCGATCTTCTTTTAGGCAGGGACAACTTTGATCTTGATTTTGTCATTGAAGGCTCAGCTATCGACCTTGCTGCTGCTTTGGAGCTGGCTTTCCCATCCAGGCTCAAAGTAGTTGCAAAACATGATCGATTTCAGACGGCTACACTAGACTTTTTTGCTGATAGAAGACGCGAGGTGGATCTTTCGACAGCCCGTCTGGAGTTTTATGAGTTCCCGGCAGCGCTACCTACTGTTGAAGCTTCTAGTTTGCAGCAAGATTTATTTCGTCGCGACTTTACAATCAACGCGCTGGCAATCTGTCTCAATCCAGGCCGGTTTGGTGAGTTGATCGATTATTTTGGTGGGCTTGAAGATTTAGAGGCTAAAAAGATACGAATCTTGCACCTCTTTAGCTTTATTGAAGATCCGACCAGAATTATAAGAGCTGCCCGATTTGCTTCCAGGCTGGGTTTTCAGCTGGAGGCACGTACAGCCGAACAGGCAGAACGCGCAGTTAGCATAGGCATCTTTGATGATCTGGGTGGATTTCGCATGCGGGCGGAATTGAAGCTGATTTTGGAATCGCCAGATCGCATGAAGGCTCTTGATCTTTTAGGGCAGCTTGGCGGACGCCTGCGTTATCTTGATGCTCAACTTGAGTGGTCGCAGAGATCGCGGTTACTTTTGCGGCGTGCCGAAAGGTTGTTGCAACAGTATGCAGTTGAAGATGAATGGGCTGTCTTTCTAGCCTTGTTACTTTCTCAACTTGAGCCAGCCAAACGCCAGGTAGTAATTGAGCGGCTCCATCTTTCAAACGATCAGAAGACTTGTATTGAGGAAGGTCTCAGTCTACCGCTTCAGTTTACTGAGTTCAAAGGAACTCCTGATCGCAGCGAGATTTACTCCATGTTGCACGGGCACAGCGACAGTGTATTGGCCATAGCTGCAACACTGGGCAGACCAGGTTCACCATGGCGACGAATGATTAGACTTTATCTGGAGGAGTTGAAGCATGTTACTGTCCAGGTGTCTGGCGCTGATCTAATTGCCCTCGGTTATTCTGAAGGTCCTGAAATTGGGCGTGCTTTAAGCATGCTTTTAAAAGCCAAGTTAGACGGCAAAATTGCAAACATTGAAGAAGAGCTCTCCTTTGTTAAGGGATGTCTTTGCAAGTGAACAAAACAGCTTATGATGGCATCTTGGCTGCGTTGTGCTCAGCTGTGCTTTTTGGTGCTGCTACTCCCGTATCTAAAGTGTTACTGGTGACGGTCAATCCGGTGCTTCTGGCCGGAGTGCTTTACTTGGGATCAGGAATTGGCTTGTGGCTGTTGCAGCTTGTCAGACAGCTACTGCGCCCGGGAAAGCAAGCTGAAGCTCGATTGAAAAAAAGCGATTTTGGTTGGCTTGCTGCAGCTATTGGCTCTGGTGGCGTAGTCGGACCTGTTCTGCTTATGTTCGGTTTGACAGCTACACCGGCAGCTCAAGCCTCTCTATTGCTTAATTTGGAAGGGGTGTTAACAGCTGCCCTGGCATGGTTTGTTTTTAAGGAGAATTACGATCGGCGTCTTATTATTGGTATGGTTGCTATTACTGCAGGCGGAGTCCTGTTTTCTGCCGGAGTTTGCGGTGGCTGGCAGACCTGGGCAACGTTAGCTATTATTGGAGCTTGCCTGTGCTGGGCTGCAGATAATAATCTGACGCGCAAAATATCGGCCGGCGATCCCCTTCAAATAGCACAGTATAAAGGGATAGTGGCAGGGGTAGTCAACTGTGCATTAGCATTGGCTACAGGAGCTTCCATCCCTCATGCAGACTGTCTGGTTGTTGCCTGCCTGGTCGGTTTTCTTGGCTGTGGCATTAGCTTGTCCTTATTCGTATTTGCTCTGCGCAATATTGGCGCAGCTCGTACCAGCGCCTATTTTTCAATCGCTCCTTTTATCGGTGCTCTGCTGTCGCTAGCAGCTTTGCATGAGCCTATGACACCTATTCTGCTGTGTGCCGGCTTGTTGATGGGAGTGGGAGTGTGGCTGCATGTCACTGAGCGTCATGAGCACCAACATTGTCATCGGGCAATAGAACACGAGCACAGTCACAAACATGACGAACATCATGAACATGTCCATGACGCTGATATCCCGGTGGCGGAATTGCACAACCACAGGCATCGGCATGAGCAGACAATTCATTCTCATCCGCATTATCCTGACATACACCACTTTCACGAGCATTAATCAATGTGATTGTTTGTGATATTCAACGTTGTGGTGAGACTGTAGTGGCGGCTCGAGAGCCGCCTGCCAGGACAGTCCCGACGGGACAGTATGCCTTATTGAAACCGTATATGGGTGCTAATCGTATATATGTTCGTTAATGAGATAAGTAAGGACATGTTGCTCTCAATGTCAGTTTTCAAGCGGGCTGGTGTTATTAGCTATTACTTACTCATAAGAGACCGAGTTTTTACATTCTCCTTACCGGGTGTGACTAGAACCTTAACGAGGGTGCTCTAGGATTCAATCAGATGGGTCAGCTGACCTTAAGTTGGCAGCCCGCAAAACAACCTCTGGAGGTAGAGATAATGAACGTTACAAAGTTGCCGTTAGCAGTTGCCCTGTCATTGGTAATTGGTCTTGGCTTTAGCGCCATGAGTTTTGCTGATGATGCCAAGGCTCCAGAAGCCGGCGCCAAGCAAGATATGCCCGCCGACAAGGGTGCCAAGAAGGAAGTAAAGAAAGAAAAGAAAGAAAAGAAAGAAACCAAGAAGGTCAAAGAAGATACCACCAAGGCTAAGAAGGGCAAATGCGCCAAGAAGACCAGCAAAAAAGCAGCTGACAAGACTGCTGCCCCGACAACAACAGCCCCAGTAGAGCCAACACCAGAAAAGAAGTAGACTTTAAGTAGTTGAATGTATTTAAAGAGCCGGTCGTGAGACTGGCTCTTTTCTTTATTTAACTGTCCAATCCAGGTCCGGCACCTGGGAGCAGCTCTGACCTGGACAGACTGCTGTTTGCTGCTTTAGACAACAGGAAGATGATCGAAATTGCAACCGAGCACACTGCGACTGTCGGCAGCAAACCAGCGATCAATAATGGTGGCATATATGGTTCGGAAATCCATCTGGTGTTTAATCCCGCCGCCTTCCAGATCTGTGAGGCTTGGGTAGTCTCCATAAAGCCCGCCTTTGACACTGCTGCCGAGCAGCAATATTGGTGCGGCGCCGCCATGATCGGTACCACACCGTTCATTGTCGGCAACTCTCCTGCCGAATTCAGAATATGCCATGGTCAGGACGTTGTTTGCTAGTGCGCGTTCTTCGAGATCTAATTGAAAGGCGGACAGCGCATCTGAAAGCTGCTTTAACAGCAGAGGGTGAGTATCTTGCTGTTGAGCATGAGTGTCGAATCCATTGATGCTGATGAAATATATGCTGGCACCTGTTCCGGAGCCAATCATATGGGCAATTGATTTGAGCCCGCCGGCAAAGCCGCAGGCTGGGTAGGAAACGGTGCTTCGATCATCGCTGGATAAGACTGGTTGCCGATCCGAGTCTGGCACTGAGCGGACATTCTTTTTCTGCACGTTCAACAGTGTGGTGACGCGGCAGGTAGAACCGACTCTTTGTGAGGTTTGCAGCATCTGCGGAACAACTGGATCGATGCTCACCGCCTGAATATGGTTGTGAGAAAAGTCAGATGCAGCTGCTGTCAGATCGAGATAGCGTTCCAGCCAACCGGTGCGCTCAAGGCGGTCCGGTTCTGCCGTGTGCCAGATTTCAGTAGCCCTGACATGTGAACGGCTCATCTTTGGATAGCCAACACCTAGCGCTATTGCAAGTTTCTTTTCTTTATATAGATTAAAAAGGGCGGATAAGTTTGCATTGAGCCCAATCTGATTGTTCAAAGGCAGGATGTCACCTGGCTTGACAGCAAGCGAGCGGCGCGCCTGATAATATGTGCTGGAGTTATAAGGAATGACTGTGTTAAGTCCGTCATTGCCGCCTGTCAGTTGAACAACGACAAGGACTTTGCCGGTGCCTGGTACGCCAGGCGCGCGGGCATGTGGTTCTGGCATAAGTCCCTGGCAAGTACAAAAAAGGCCAGTAGTGCATATTGAGAGCTGAAGAAACTTTCTGCGAGTAATAAACATGCCGGACACTCATCGGAGATGCTGATCCACAGTTTAGCGTCAGCCGGCTGATAACTCTATATGTTTCTGCGGCCAACTATTTCCGAGCTCTACTGCCAGGCAGCGGACACAAATCATTATGTATGCTCCAGCAGTAGGGTATCAGACAAGATGAAATGTGCCTGGCTAATGCGGTTGCTAATGGCAAGCGGGCTCTGCTGTTTGACTATCCATAAGGCGTCTGCGGGTGGACTCTGGCAGTTTGTTTTTATACTCTTCACGATCGTGCACGCCGTAGACCCATTCTGCAAAATATGACTTTACAGCTTCCGGGTTAGCTGAAATCTTATCCCACTCAACATAGAACTCATTGTCACGCTCATAATAGCTGTGGGCATAGGAAGGATGTGCGCCAAATGGAACATGGGACACAGCTGTGACCTTGAATCCAGGAATCACTGTTAACTGTGGGCTCTTTCGTATTACTTCTTCCTCGACAATCGCTTCTACAGTGACAATGACACGACTGCTGGCAAAGGCGGCTTCCTTCTGCTCACCTGTGATTCCCCAAGCTTGTATGTCGCCGCCTATTGAGGCGCGCTGGGCATGGATAATTGCTACGTCCGGATTGATAGCTGGAACAACGCTCACTTTCCGCCCGGTATACGGGCACTCAATCTCCTTAATGCGAGGATTTGCTGCCGGCAGATCAGAGCCGATGTTAGAAATAAGCGGCATAAAAGGCAGTTTGGAAGCACCGGCAGTCAACGCCATTACCAGCCCAAAATGAGTGTATTCTTCTATCCCAATCTGTTTGGATTCGACTGCTTTACGCAGAATTCTGAGCGAACCGACGCCTGGATTGCCGGCCCAACTAAAGATTATTTTGGCTGCACAGCCGCCTGCAATCAACTGATCGTAAATAAGATCAGGCGTTGCTCTTACTAAAGTCAGGTTGCGTTTGCCCTGCCGGATAATCTCATGTCCAGCAGCAAAAGGAATTAGATGCGTAAAGCCTGCTGCATAAACTGTATCGCCATCATGTACATAGCTGGCGATGGCATCTGACAGCGGCATTAGTTTTGATCTGGGACTCTGGTTGTTTGAATCAGTCATAAAACTCAATCAAGGTGTCAGTGTGACGAGGATTGGGCAGATCTGCCAATTCTACAAGCGGACGGCACGGTTGGACAGCACTATTATCAGTAATCAGCAGGTTTGTAAGGATGATGAGAGAGAACTAAAGAATTCATTCAAAGGTCGTTGCCAAGAGATTGTTTGGATGGACAATTTGGTAGATAAAAAACATCTCGTCCTGGAAGTCAATAGATAGTGTAGAATTCTCGGAATTGTATGGAAGACTGCGAAAAATCGTTTCAGACTGCCGTCTAAGCTGATGAGCATCGCCAGTTGTCCATTTAGGGTGGGGTCTAACGTCAAGCGGAGTTGCACGGTTGACAATGAGGGGAATTTCAGTATTGTTTTCTTTGCAGGCTTCAAGCAAGCCAGACAATCAGAAAGGAAGAACTATTTTGAATCCTGTAAAGCGGTCATACGCAGCTTTTTGGGCTGGCTGTTTTCTCATTTTTGCGCCAGTGGCGGCTCAGATGGGGCAACCTGTAGCTGCCAAAGTTGAGAATGCTGTTGCTTCTCTTGACATAACTGATGAAATTCAAGGTCAGAAGACATTTCAAGTTAGCCGCATGATTGTTAAGGCCAAAGCAGAGCAGGTTTATAGGCTACTAACAGATTATGAAAATGCTCCTAATGTCTTTCCACACCTGCTCAAGTGTCATGTAATTGAAGACCACGGTTCGGTCAAAGTTGTACAGCACCGCATTCACCCAAGCGGACCGTTCGGGACTTATGAATATATTTTGCAGTTGAAAGAGACACCGTCCAAGTCGCTTGAATGGCATCGCATTAGCGGCGACTTCAAGGAGGTTGACGGCTTTTGGAAGCTTGAGCCGATAGAAGGCGGACGTTCGACGATGGTTACTTATTCGTCACATATCAATGGTGGTTTTTTCATTCCGCAAGCGATGATTAAAAGGCAAGTTCATCAAGATATGCCTGAAGTAATGACAGCTCTAAAGACTCAAGCTGAGACAGGCACGCAAATTGCCGGACGTCCGGTTGCTAACAGGCACAATTAATTGAAAGCTCTGCATAAGATATAATCATCGTCTATTGAGGAGAGGTACCGAAGCGGTCATAACGGCGCCGCCTCGAAAGCGGATGGGCGCAAGCCACGTGGGTTCGAATCCCACCCTCTCCGAGCTTTTGGAGGGATGAGCCGGTCACAATCCGGCAGAGGTTTTGGTCAAGATAGATGAAGGTAGGGATAATTGGACTGCCCTCCTGCGGTAAGACTGCAGTTTTTAACGCTCTTACAGGTGGGCATGCTGAGGTGCGAGCATTCTCCGGGGCAGGACAGCTGGAGCCTAATGTAGGTGTTGTTAGCGTCCCTGAACCCAGGCAGGATTGGCTGTCTGCTCTCTATAAGCCGAAGAAGACAACGTACGCTACAGTTGAACTGGTGGATGTTGCTGGCATGGTGCCAGGGCAAGCCCAGAAAGACGGTTTTTCGCCACAACTGGTTGCTCACCTGCGGCAGGTCGATGCTCTTGTTCATGTAGTGAGAGCTTTTACAGATCCAGCAGTTCCTCATGCTGACGGTACTGTTAATCCGTTGCGTGATGCTGAACTCTTGGAGCTGGAGCTAATCCTTGCCGATCTTTCTGTTGTCGACAAGCGATTGGATAAACTTGATCAGGAAATCCAGCGCAAGAAAGGTCCTGAGCGCACACAGTCTGAAGCTGAGAAGGAGCTGCTTGCTCGCTTCAAACAAGCTCTTACTGATGAGAAGCCGTTGAGGCAGCTTGAGCTGACAGCCGATGAAAGCAAGCTTGCCCGTGGCTACACCTTCCTGTCCGAAAAGCCACTTCTGGTGGTGACCAATATAGATGAAGCTGAAATTGGGCAGGCAGATACGCCGGCACTGCAGAAGCTGAAACCTTTTGCCGAGTCGAAAGGGGCACCACTTCTGGCCTTTTGTGCCAAGACTGAGATGGAGATTGCTCAGCTTGATGAAGCAGAGAGAGGCGAATTTCTTTCAGCTTTAGGCATAGAGGAACCAGGGCGAGACAGGTTAGTAAAGGCTGCTTACAGGTTGTTGGATGTTATTCCGTTTTTTACTGTTGGTGAAGATGAAGTGAAGGCCTGGACTATTACTAGAGGTACTCATGCTCATGAGGCAGCCAGGAAAATTCACTCTGATATAGCTCGCGGTTTTATCCGTGCTGAGGTTGTCGCTTATGATGCTCTAAGAGAGTGCGGCAGTTGGAACGCAGCCAAGGACAAAGGTCGTGTGCGTCTGGAAGGCAAGGAATATGTTGTGCATGATGGCGATTGCATCAACTTTCGCTTTGCAGTGTAAATTCTGAGCGCCAACAAAGCGAGCTCTTCATAGCTGTTGTGCCGGTTGGGTTTGCCTCCAGGCAAGAGCGGATCTTGCCTGTCGACCTTTTCTTGACTGCTTCTAGCCTCATCCAGCCGAGCAACACAAGCAACTTGCATTGTCATATCTTTGTCTATCTGGGCAATGGGTTGGAAGCTAGCGATCATGTGCAACGCCTTACCAGTGGTGCACGTTATGGTGAGTAGTTGGCTTTCCATTATGGCGGCAGGAACAGCTCTTAGCTGAATTAGTTCATCCAGCAAAATGATCTGAAGTCGAACGGAGGAATAAAAAGTTTTTTGGGGACTATGGCTGCTGTGTCAATGGGCACCCTTTCTCCAAAAAACCTCGAGACCCGAATTTGCCGGGAATCAGGGAACTATTTTCCGCTTGCGTTAAAGTATCCGTCAAGGTTAAACCTGTCATTAATAGTCATGACAATGGCAGCAGTACATACAAGAATTGAAAAGCCTATAACAATTGGGTTCATGTCAGGTCCTCCAAATAGCAGCGTGCTTAGTTGCACCCTTAGTCACTATTCTGAACTGAACCGATTAAGGTGTGGTTAACGACTTCTTTTTGCAAGCTAAGGTAATTTATGCTCTCCCAATTCCTCCTCGAGACACTAAGAGTTACTAGGTGTCTCGAGCCAAATATCGAGAATATTCTTGAGATTCGCCAGGTGTCTGGCGTCAAGACTTTTTGCCGCTAGCGACAGTTTAAATTTGCCGCTTAGCTACCAACAATTGGTCCTGCTATTAGCCGACAGGGAGGCACACAGCTTTAGCTGTTGCCTCCCTGTCGGAACCGTTGGCTGGGAAAGC